>DATLWV010000112.1:0-18081 GCA_035576145.1 Terriglobia bacterium | reverse complement strand
AGCTTTTGCGGGTAGAATACCAGCTTTGACAAATGTGATGGGTTTTATTGACTGCTTTTCCAACCGACAAAGAGCTTTCCGGATCTGGCTGGCAATCCCGAGCGCCTTAGTGCTGTTGACCCTTTCTTTTGAGGTGTTTGGACAGTCGCTGCCGACCGTCCCTTCAGGCCTCATGGACCAGACTTCAACAGTCACCGTCCGTTCGGATTCCCAGGAAAAGAAAGGGGATGTCTATTTCTTGCGCGGCCACGTGGTGGTGACCTACAGGGAGATGGAGGTCACGGCCGACGAGGCTTCTTATGACCAGTCAACCCAGCAAGTGCTTGCCAGGGGCCACGTTACCTACAACGACCAGACGGCTCACTTGGAGGCGGACGAACTCCATTACAATGTCGCGACAGGAAAGGGATGGTTCCTGAACGGCAAAGGTTACGTGCGTCCGCACTTGAAACCTCGTCTCGGCGTCATCGAAACGGAAAACCCCTTTTATGTGCAGGCTAAGGTCGTCGAGAGGCTGAACGAGCTTTCCTACAAGATAACTGACGGCCGCGTGACCACCTGCCCGTGCGAAAACACAGGCTGGTCCATCAGTACCAGCAGCGCCTATGTCAAAGTCGGGGACAAGGTGATTGCCCGTAACAATCTGTTTCGCTTTTTTCGCGTGCCCGTCCTCTACGCTCCGGTGCTTGTGGACTCTATTGCGCCCCGGCCCCGGCAGACCGGCTTCCTCCTGCCAACCGCCGGCAACTCCTCGCAGAAGGGATTTACTATTGGCGATGGTTTTTATTGGGCCATCAACCGAAGTGCAGACCTGACATTGGGCCTTGTGAATTACAGCAAGCGCGGTCTTGGCGGCAGCGCCGAGTTTCGGGCGCGTCCGAGCGCCGACAGTAACTTTGACGTCAGCGCATTTGGAGTGAATGACAAAGGAAATCCCAATTCCCCTCAACTGCGGGCGCAGGGTGAAAGCATCAGGGCAACTGGCCAGGCGGACCACTTGTGGGCGGGATTTCGAGGCGTGGTCAACGTGGATTACGCCAGTTCGCTCGCCTTCCGTGAAACGTTTGCCAACAACTTCACTCAGGCCGTTACCTCAGAGGCGCGGCAGATGGGATTCCTGACGAATGACTTTAACGCCTACAGCGTCAACTTCTATATTTCGCGATATCAGAACTTTCTGTCGACCACGGGCGGCGCGGCCAATTCCATCACCATCCGGCACACGCCCAGCTTTTCTTTTTCCGGCATGGACAGGCAGGTTGGCCATACTCCCCTGTTCTTCTCCTTCGAAACTTCTGGCGGGGCGGTATCACGGACGCAGCCCGATTTTGAGACCCCCAATTTTTCTGAACGCTTCAACTTTCATCCCGAGCTCACACTGCGGATGAAACCCTTTTTGCATTTCCACGTCACGCCGTCGGGCGGCGTATGGCTTACACGTTACGGCACCAGTCTGAGGCCGGATCGCAGCGGCGTGGACCGCTTCATGGGGAACTTCTCACTAGACGTCCGGCCGCCGTCTCTGGAAAAGGTTTTTTCCCGTCCTGTTGGCGGCTATCTGGTTAAACATGTGATTGAGCCGGACATTCAGTATCACCTGGTGCGGGCCACCGATCCGCAGGACATCATGGACGTCGTTCGATTTGACGCCCTGGATACGATGGCGGAAACGAATGAGATCGAGTATTCGCTGACCAACTCAATCCTGGTCCGCAAGGATGTGGCCGCTGGCCAGCCCATTCCCCAGGCACATGAACTGCTTTCCCTGCGCCTTTCGCAGATTTATTATTTCGATCCTACGTTTGGAGGCGCGCTTCAGCCCGGCAAGAACATTGTGTGGCAACCGACTACGGCGTTGACCGGTTTTGCTTTTGCTCGGGGCCGGAACCTCTCCCCGCTGATTTCTGTGCTGAGGCTGGCGCCTTCGTCGAACTATGATACCGAACTCCGCGCCGACTTTAGCCCCAATGGTGGCGGCGTGTTGAATGCCGGGATCACATCCAATTTGCACCGGGGACTGGTGGGGCTTTCTCTGACGGATTTTTTCATCAGCCGTACGGCGGCCCAGTTGACTCCGGTTTTGCCGACAACCCCGCTTTCCCAAATCCCCTCGTATAACCTGCTGCGAACGCTGGCCACTTACGGGAACGTGGATCATAATGGGTTCAGCGGCGCCTTTGGAGTGGACTATAACTTTGTGGAGCGCGTCGCGCATCAACTGGTAGGGCAGGCGGGTTATCGTTTTTCCTGTTTTGCAGTGAACGTTGAATACCGAAGGTTCTCGCTGGGTCCACTCAGGAGGGAAAATGAGTTCCGTGTAGCCATTTCGCTGGCAAACGTCGGGACCTTCGGCAACCTGCGGCAAAACGAACGCTTATATTAAGCCCATCGAGCCGCGATGCCTGGAATGCGCCGGAAGACGGAAGTAATCTATCTAATGTCCGCGCAGCCCGATTCGGATACACTTTGTAACAAGGACAGGGACAATGGCATTTCCAATTCACCGGCCCAGGCGCCTGCGCCGGACAGAACCTATTCGCGACCTGGTGAAGGAGAATCGGCTCTCTCGGCGCTCGCTGGTCTACCCGCTTTTCGCCTGCCCAGGTTCAAACGTCAAGGAAGAAATTCATTCCATGCCGGAAAACTATCGCTGGTCCGTGGATCTGCTGGTGGAAGAGTGCAAGTCCGTTTACGATCTCGGTATTCCGGCGGTAATCCTTTTTGGAATTCCTGAGACCAAGGATGATCTGGGTTCCGGAGCATATGATCCGGATGGGATTATGCAGCGCGCCGTCAGAGCCGTCAAGAAGGGCGTTCCGGATTTACTGGTGATTTGTGATACCTGCCTGGACGAGTATACCAGCCACGGCCATTGCGGACTGGTCAGGGATGGTGAAGTTGAAAATGATTCCACGCTGGAACTCCTGGCAAGAACCGCGCTCACCCAGGTGCAGGCCGGGGCCGACATGGTGGCTCCATCCGATATGATGGACGGCCGGGTAGGGCGCATTCGGGATGAGCTGGACTCGTATGGGTTCAGCGCCATTCCAATCATGGCTTATTCCGCCAAGTATGCTTCCGCGTTCTACGGACCGTTTCGTGAGGCGGCGGATTCTTCGCCCAAGTTTGGTGACCGGCGCTCCTACCAAATGGACCCGGCCAATCAGCGGGAGGCCATGCGTGAAATCGCGCTCGACATTGAAGAGGGCGCGGACATCATCATGGTGAAGCCCGCGCTGGCCTACCTGGACATTCTTGCGCTTGCTCGCCAGGCCTTTGATGTACCCTTAGCTGCCTATCAGGTGAGCGGAGAATATTCCGTTATTGAAGCTGCCGCCCGCGCCGGCTGGATTGACCGGAAACATACTGCCCTTGAGACACTGATGTCCATTCACAGGGCCGGCGCCGATACGATTCTCACTTACTTTGCCAAGGACGTTGCTCGATGGCTGGCAAGCTGATTCTGAATTTCCTCCAGCATATTTCATTCTTCAGGAACTGCCGCTGATGACGCCTGTGCGATCCCGGCCCGCCGTGCGGTTCTCGCCCGCCCTGCCGGGCATTTATGTCCGGCGATTGCTCAGATCTCCTGGCGTTTTCTTTTTGGTTGTTTGCGCTCTGCTGGTTTCGGCTTCGGTCCAGGCCGAGAACAAGCCTGGTTCTCTGGCACAACAGATTGAGTCCATCCTTCGAGCTTCACCCGCCGGACGGGGGTTCTGGGGGATTGAAGTTGTTCGGCTCTCCGACGGCGAAATCCTTTACGCCAGGAACCCGCAGCACCTTTTCCAGCCTGCGTCCAACATGAAGATGTTCACCACCTCAGCGGCACTCAACACGCTGGGGCCGGACTTCACTTTTCGGACTACTGTTGAGAGCTCCTCCGCGCCGGATTCCGAAGGCCGTGTACCTGACCTTGTCCTGGTGGGAAGGGGCGATCCCAACCTTGGCAGCCGTTTAGTGCCTTATCAGTACAACTCGCCTGCCCGCCTGCCCGCTGATCTGGACTTTGAAGGGCTTGCCGATCAGGTTGCGGCAAAGGGCGTTCGCGAAGTTACCGGTAACCTTTACGCCGATGATACTTATTTCGTCCACGAGCCCTACGGAACCGACTGGGCCGTTGACGACCTTTACTGGGATTACGGAGCGCCAATTACCGCCCTGGCGTTTAATGACAATTCCCTGAAGCTCAAAATCCGACCGGCAGCATTTGTCGGCCCCAGGGCGCAAATCCTGATCACGCCGGGCGATGACTACTACAGGATTGTCAATGATGTAGCGACAACAGCCTCCGGGACACCCGCCAAGATTGAGCTTAACCGGTTTCCGGGTTCGATGGAACTCGACGTCTGGGGGCATATTCCCGTTGATTCTAACGGGGTGGATGAGGAAATCTCCATCCAGGACCCGCCGCGTTTTATCGGCGAAATGTTCCGCAAGCTGCTTGAGCAGCGTGGAGTGAAGGTGGATGGGGAAGTCGTCGTCCGAGAGGTCACACCTGCGGAGGCCGCCAGCCAATCCGAAAAGCCGGATCCAATGCAGCGTTTCGTTCTGGCTGAACATGAATCCCTGCCTTTGAGCCAGGATGTGAAAGTCACTTTGAAGGTAAGCCAGAACCTGCATGCTGAAATGTTGCTGCGAACCTTGTCGCGTGTTCAGAACCACAAGGGGAGTCTTGAAGACGGATTGGATATCCTCAACGGATTTGCGCAGAGAATCGGGATCGCGCCTGAAGAGGTCCAATTTGCCGGCGGTTCCGGTCTGTCGCGCGAAACGCTGGTAACGCCCGACTCAGTGATGAAGTTGCTTCAATTCAACGTGAGCGCCCCCTGGTTCCAGGTATTCTATGACGCGCTGCCGGTTGCCGGAGTTGACGGTACGCTGGCGGATCGGTTTCATAACACCCCGTTGAAGGGCCGCATCCACGCCAAGACCGGCTCACTCGAGTACGTCAACGCGCTTTCTGGTTACATGAATCTGCCGGGCGATCGCCGGCTGGCCTTTGTAATCATAGGAAATCATCATCCCCTCAAGGGATCACAGGCAACGAAGGTGATTGACCGGATCGCTCTCGAAATTTACCGCCATTATGCCTATAGGCGATAACGGCCGTCGAGCTTTCGCCGACTGGCGCTTTTTGGCGCGGGTGATGGTCGGAACGCTACTTCAATGAAAACAGTCACCATCTTTGGCAGCTCGATTCCGGGAGAAGGTACGGACATCTACCAGGAGACGCAGGAGTTGGGACGGCGGCTGGCGCAGGCAGGCTTTGCCATATGCAACGGCGGCTACGGCGGCTTGATGGAAGCTTCCGCCCGCGGAGCCAGAGAGTCCGGCGGCCACACCATCGGAGTTACTTGCAACGTCTGGCCCGCCACGGCAAACCGCTGGATTGCGGAAGAAGTTCGCACCGCGACTTTCATGGAGCGCCTGTTGACGCTGATCGAACGTGGCGATTCTTACATCGTCCTCCCCGGCGGCACGGGGACCCTGGCAGAACTGGCGCTGGCGTGGGAGATGATGAACAAATCGTCGTTGTCCCGGTCTGTGGGCGGGCGCAAGCCGCTGCTGGTGATGGCCCCTTACTGGCAACCAGTGATCCAGTGCCTGGAGCAGGAAACAAAACTGGCTCTGCGTTCAAACAAGGTCAAAATACCCGCCATGGATATTGTCACGATGGTTCATACTGTGGATGAGGCTGTCACGCACGTGATAAAGGAAACGTAGTCCTTCTCGATAAACGTTATTTGCAGTCCTCTGGTATGAACGACCTCAGTTCCTCTTTGGCCACGCCCGATCGCTATTCCTGCCGCATTCTTGAGTTTGATGCGGTTAAGGACCTTCTGCGCGAATTTCTGAGTGGTCCCATCAGCCACCGCCTGGTCGCCGAGCTTTCCCCCGGCGATGATTTGAATGTTATCAGGGTCGCGCTCGAACGCGTGCGCGAGGCAATGGATTATCTCCGCGAAGCTATTCGCCCCTCGTTCGGGGGTTTAGAGGATCCGAGCACAATCCTTGACCGGCTACGCGTGGAGGGAGTTTCCTGCACGGCGCGCGAAATCCTAACCGTTCTGGCTGTGATGCGCAAAAGCCAGGAACTGAGGAAGAATTTTGACAGTGATTCCTTCCCGCAACTCGCCGGTCTGGCAGGTGGGCTGCCGGATTTCCGTTCGCTGCTTTCGGCGATTGATGGCAAGATCCATCCCGACGGTTCCATTGATTCCTCCGCCAGCCCCGAGCTTGGGCGCCTGCGCCGCGCCATTGAACGCCTGCGGCATGAAATCCAGAAAACTCTGGAAGGCCTCATGCGGCGGCTCAGCCGTGACAAGGTGCTGCAGGACGCCGTGATCATGCTGCGCAATGAGCGGCTGGTGGTCCCCATCCGAGCTGAAGAAAAGCGCCATGTCCCGGGCGTGATTCACGGCGCCAGTTCCTCGGGCGCGACTGTCTTCCTCGAGCCGATGGAGACCGTGCCATTGAACAATGAGCTGGTCGAGCTCGAGGACCGCGAATATGCCGAAACACAGAGAATCCTGGGTGAGTATACGGAAAAACTCCGGGAGCGGCATGCCGACCTGCTCACGGCGGCATCCATCCTTGCTGAATTGGACACGGTGTTTGCGAAGGCTGCCCTTGCGGCGGCGTACGATTGTTGCATCCCTCGGCTTGGCGGCGGGCAGGGAATTGTGCTTACGGAAATCCGGCATCCGTTGCTTGAGAAATCGCTCCGCAAGGCCGGCCGGAAATCTGTTCCCCTCGGGATCACTCTGCAGGACCCTAAGAACATGATGGTGATCAGCGGGCCGAACGCCGGCGGAAAAACAGTGGCGCTGAAGACCGTGGGGATTGCGGTCCTGATGGCCCAGGCCGGGCTGCCGGTTGCCGCGAGTGAAGCCGAATTGCCTCTGTTCCATCGCGTGCTGGCAGACATTGGCGACCAGCAATCCATTCAGGCCAATCTGAGCACTTTTTCGGCGCACATCACCAGCATTCGCGACATGGTCGAGGTTGTGGGGCCGGGTGATCTTGTCCTGCTGGATGAACTGGGATCGAGTACCGAGCCTGGCGAAGGCGCCGCGCTGGCAATTGCCATCCTCGAACGTTTCAGGGAGTCGCGAGCGCTGACCTTTGTGACCACTCACCACGGGCGGCTCAAGGCCTACGGCAGCGAAACGGCGGAAGCCGAAAATGCTGCGATGGAGTTCGACGAGGAAACGCTAGAGCCCACCTACCGGCTGCTGGTGGGGCTGCCCGGAAAGTCGAGCGCTGTCGACATCGCCGCGCGCCTGGGTTTGCCGGAAGATATTCTGGCCAAGGCCCGCGAGTTGATCGGGACGGAGGAAGCCGAGGCTTCAGCTCTTCTCCAGTCGCTGCACGAGCAGCGGGCACTCTATGAATCGCAACTCGCTGAACTGCACGAACAGGAGAAAAAACTTCTGGAGCGCGCGGTGGAACTCGAAACCAAGGCAGAGCAGGAGCGCCGCGCAAAGCTGAAAGAACTCGACGCGCGCCTTGAGGAAACGCTTCGGGCGACGGAGAAGCGCTGGGAAGCTGTTCTGGCCGACCTGCGCGCCCGGGTTGAAAAGCCGCGGTTTCCCAAAGGCGTTGAGCGCAAAGCGGTGGCGCTGAAGCAGGAAGCGCGCGAGGAATGGAACGCGGAGGTTTTGAACGTCCTGGCCGAACCGGCGCCGGACCACCAGATCAATCCTGACGGACCGGTTGCCCTTGGCGACCAGGTTCGCGTGCCGAACCTTTCCACGCCGGGTACCGTTACAGAAATCATGGACGATGACCATATCCAGGTGCAGGTGGGAAATCTGAGGCTGCGAATTGCCAGGGACGAGGCGCAGATCGTAGCGCGGAAATCGTCGGCTTCCGGGTCCGCTCCGGCACCCCGTGGACGCCTGGGGATGAAAATCGAGACCACCACCTCCGATGTGCCGGACGAAATCAACGTGATCGGCAACACGGCAGAGGAAGCGCTCGAAAGAGTGGATGAGTTCCTGGACCGCGCCTACACTGCCGGCCGTGCCAGGCTGCGCGTGATCCATGGGTTCGGCAAGGGAATTCTGCGCAGGAACCTGCACGAAATGTTTGCCTCGCATCCGCATGTGGAGAAGTTTTACCTTGCAACGCAGGGCGAAGGCGGCGGTGGCGCAACCATCGTGGAGCTGAGGAATTGACTGGCTTTTGTGAATCTATCGGTTCATGTGCGGCATCGAATAAAGGGTGGCAGGAAAAGGTTGGCCTGCCGAGCCTCAGGATGACGCTGCAATTTTAAGAGGAATTAGCTGACCCGTTCACTCCAAAGGGCAGGGAAGGGACCCGTATGGGATTACTCCGTGATGAAGACGCCGTAGAAATCCGCCGCCGGTTGAGCGCGATGACGGCTCCCGTTAAAATCATTCACTTTACGCAGGAGCTGAACCTGGAATATGGACATGAAACACGGCAGGTGCTTGAGGAACTCGCCGCATTGTCAGACAAGCTGTCGCTTGAAGTCTATGACTTTATTCTAGACAAAGAAGTGGTGGCCGAGTACGCCGTTGATAAGGCGCCTGCCACGGTGATCCGCAACGGTAAAGATTACGGCATCCGCTATTACGGCATGCCCGCCGGGTATGAATTCTCCACCGTGCTTGACGCGATCCTGGATGTTTCAAACGGCGACTCGGGACTGGAGGCGGAGAGCAAGGAAAAGCTTGCTCATTTAAGCCAGCCCGTCCACCTGGAGGTTTTTGTCACGCCGACGTGACCACACTGCCCGCGGGCGGTTCGCCTGGCCCACCAGTTCGCAATGGAGAGCGAGCACATCACGGCCGACTGCATCGAGGCCACAGAATTTCCCGATCTCGTCAGCCAGTATCGCGTCCACGCCGTGCCCAAGACGGTGATCAACGAAGAGCATTCGCTCGAAGGCTCGCTGCCGGAAGGCTATTTTCTGGACACGATCATGGCAGCCTTGCAGCCGCCGGATGAGGGCGCCAAAGCATAGGTCACTCGGGGGCGGGGTAGTTCGGCCGCCCGGCAGGCCGACCGAATACCGCTAGTATTTCAATACCGAATGCAGATCGTACTTTGAAAGTTTGTCTTTTCCCTTCAGGAATTCCAGCTCAATCAGGAATCCCAGGCCAGCCACGGTGCCGCCCAGTGATTCCACCAGTTCGGCGACGGCTGCGGCGGTGCCGCCGGTGGCCAGCAGGTCGTCGATGATCAGCACGCGCTGTCCCTTGCTGATGGCGTCGCGGTGGACTTCCAGCGAATCCTTCCCGTATTCCAGGCTGTACTCAACACGTGCTGTTTCCGCAGGAAGCTTCTTCGGTTTGCGAACGGGAACGAACCCGGCATTCAAGCGGTAGGCCACCATGGGCGCAAAGATAAAGCCCCGCGCCTCGATTCCCACCACACGGTCAATCACCTGGCCCACGTAATGGTCGGCCAGCGAATCCACAGCGGCGTGCAGCCCTACCGGGTCCTTCAGCAGGGTTGTGATGTCGTAAAACAGAATTCCCTGTTTGGGGAAGTCCGGAACCTCACGAATTAGTGCCTTGAGATTTTCCACTCACCGTCTCCTCTTTCGATGGATCAGCTACCAGTCGCTTTCAATTACAAAACGCCTGTAGCTGGCTTGCACCTGCTCTTCAAATTCCTGAATCTGATCGACGCGCGCGCTCCGCGGCCCTTCCGCCAGGCGGGTCTTGAATTCAGCCAGCGCCGCCGCATCGCCTATGGCGTAGGCTTCCACCGTGCCGTCGGCGCAATTCTTGACGTACCCCGAAAGCCCCAGCCGGTTCGCCCAGTTTTCAGCGAAAAATCGGAACCCCACCCCCTGGACCCGCCCGATCACCACGTATTTTCTGGCCTGTTTCTTCACAGGGTCCTTTACCCCAGGGGGTTCGGCAATGCGACGCTTTCGAAGCTGAAGTGCCCTGATTTCCGGAATCCTTCGACGGCAGCCTCCCGCCGTGTCAGGTTCCATCCCAGCCGTTCGGCAAAAATTTCCGCGACTGCCGGCAAGGCTTCTCGAAGTGCATCAGCGGCGTACCAGTTCAGCCCTGAGCGGCGCAGGAGAAAGTCATCAATCTCGCGTGCCATTTCATGCTCAACGGCAAACGCGGCCTCCGCGCCCAGGCAATCTGTTGTGCCAGGAAGCGGATCAGCGAGTCTGCGTTCAGAGCGAATTGGTTCAAGAACCTCCTGCCAGCGGGTGCCGTAAGTCCGCACGATCCGTTCCGCCGTCGCCCGCGGAACATCGAAAAGCCGCACGGCGTCGGCTGCGGCATCACTGCAATATTGTTCAAAGTTGTCTGTGTGGCCGCCGGGAAGGGGTGTGTTGCGGGTCGGATGTGTTGCCCATTCGGCCGGTGAGCTGCCGGGCAGACTGGCCACTACCTGGTCCACAAGCTTTTCTCCCAGCGAGCGGGAAGTGGTCAGTTTGCCTCCGCAAACTGTGATCAGGTTGGCGGCCCAGGGGTCCTGATGGAAGCGGTATTCACGAGTGTTTTCTGACGGGCTTGCGCCGGGCTGGATGGCCAGTGCCCGCAGGCCCGCGTAGGCGCCGATCACGTCGCTTGTCTGGAGCGGCTGGCGAAGCACCCGGTTAACGGCGCGCAACAGGTATTCAACATCTTCAACGTCCGGACGCACCTGACCAGGGTCCGCGTCGTAGTCTGTGTCTGTGGTTCCCACCAGGCCGTGATGATGCCACGGCATCATCAAAAAAATCCGTTTGCCGGGCAGGATGGCGCCGAACATGGCGAAGTCTCCCGCAATGGGTGGAACAACAATGTGCGTGCCCTTGGTCAGCCTGATGGTCTTTGAGCCGTCATAACCCGGCAGCAGGGCCCGCACGTAATCCACCCAGGGGCCTGTGGCGTTCACCCAGAACCGGGATGAGATTTCAAACCGCTCGCCCGTCCGGCGGTCTTCCACTTCGGCTGTGGTTACAGCGGGCCGTCCATTCGCTTTTCGCGTACCCAGTTTGAAGCTGCGGATCTCCGCGTAATTTGCGATCACCGCCCCGTGCGAGGCGGCGTCCACAATGTTTTCAATGGTCAATCGCGTGTCATCCGTCATGGAGTCGTGATAGAGCGCGCCCGCGCGCAGGCCCTCAGATTGCAGCAGCGGAACGCGCTGCAGCATTTCTTCTTTGCTCAGTGTCTGATGGCGGTCGGCCGTGCCGAGATTTCCCAGCAGGTCGTAAATGCTCAGTCCCAGGCGGACCTTCAGCGGCGAATAGGGGTCGCCGTGATAAATGGGAAAGAGAAAGGGCACGGGCCACGCCAGGTGGGGAGCAAGTTTGCGGAGCAGCCGCCGTTCGCGCCGGGCTTCGTGCACCAGCCGGAATTCAAACTGGTCGAGGTAACGCAATCCGCCGTGGATCAGCTTCGAAGAGCGGCTGGATGTGGCGGCCGCAAAATCGTGCGCATCCACCAGCGCGACCTTCATGCCGCGCAGCGCGGCTTCGCGCGCCGTAGATGCTCCGTTAATGCCTCCGCCGATGATGGCTAGGTCGAAAGCCGTTGCCGCCAACGCCTCCAAATTGCGTTTCATAGGTTTAGTTCTCTGGATCATTTGCCAAAAGCTAATTTCAGGAGATATCCGTCAAGCCGGGGACCCTACATCATACCGCAAATCTCACGCGCGCCTGCCGGCTGCTGCCCAGAGGTGCGGCCCGCAGTGCGTCTACGTGAAACGCGACGAATGATGCAAGGTTTACGGCTGAATGGTTCAAGCCACAGGGCTTCTGCGCAATCTTAAGAGGGAAGCTGACAACCCACACCCGCGCGGCGACCTGTTCCACGCAGGCCCGTTCTTCGATGCAACCCTTACTGTCGGACTGCCCCTGAGGCTAACGCCTGCCCACGATGTAGTCTTCCAGACTATCGGCGAGAGCCTTGTTCTGAAACGCCATGATCTTCAGCAAGTCCTGGATCGAAATCATCCCGCGGTAGTTGCCGTCTTCAGCAATGACCAGCAGGTGGTAAATGCCGTACTTCTCCATCAACTCGAAGCACGTTTCGATCGATTCTTGCGGAGAGACCGTAACCAGGCGCGTGCTCATGATCTCTGATGCGGGGATCTGTTCTGGATATTTATTTTCAGCGGCAACTTTGTCAGAGATATCGCTTTGTGACACAACGCCGACTACTTTTCCCTGGCCGTCGCAGACGGCAACGGCGCGAACCTGCTTTTCCCGGAGGTAGCGAGCTGCAGCATGAACGGTGGTGGCTTCAGCAATCGAGAAAATTTCCCCTCGCGACTCGGTCAAGGTTGAAACCGTCATGGTCTTCACCTCGGAAAGAGACTATGAACACAATGCTAAGCCGAGGTTTGAGTCATTTCAACCAATTTTCGACAGGGAAACATCACACTGGGGTAGGTGCCGGAATCATTGCTGAAGGGGTATGCCGGCCTTATTAAATCGAGTGTGCCTCGTTGGAGCGGTTTTTTCGCGCCGGGAATGATGCGGACAGGAGCTCAATCAGGACCACCGCGTCGGCGCGGATAGCCTCGCCCTTGCCCACTGCATCAACGCCTTCGCCGGTTTTTGCCTTGATGCTAACTTGTTCTGGTTGGATTCCCAGCGCCTCGGCCAACCTATCTTTCATACTGGGGATAAAAGGCGCCAGCTTGGGGCGCTCCAGGCTGATGGTGGAATCGATGTTGGCGATCCGATAGCCGGCCTGATCCAGCAATTCCGCCGCCCGGCGGAGGAACCTCAAGCTTGAGGCATTGTGCCACTCAGGTGAAGTGTCGGGAAAGTGCCGGCCGATGTCGCCCAGCGCGGCGGCTCCCAGCAGCGCATCGCAAACCGCATGGGCCAGGGCATCCCCGTCGGAATGGCCCACTGGTCCCATTTCGAAGGGAACGTCGACGCCGCCAAGAATAAGCTTGCGGCCTGTAGCCAGACGGTGGACGTCGTTGCCAAAACCGATCCGGTGGGTGCATCTGGAGGTCACAGTTTTCTCTTGCGGCCTGCGCGGCCGTCGCCGGGCCGCGTTGCGCTTGTTCTAGCTTACCGGGACTTGCTCTTACAGAAGCAATTTTGCGCGGCGCTCAGCCTGTTCGTGTTCCTGCGCAAAAAAGAGGCGGGCCAGCGGCAAATCAGAAGGTTTGGTGATTTTGATATTCCGGTCCGAACCCATCAGCACAGTGACGGCGCCACCCAGCCGTTCCACCAGGCTGGCCTCATCGGTTCCTTCGTAGCCATCCGCTTCTGCGCGATCGCAAGCCTCTTTGATGACGCCGTACTGGAAGGCCTGGGGTGTCTGCGCCAGGACGATGCGTTCGCGCGGTATGGTCCCCAGAATCATCTGCCGCTCCACCTGTTTTACCGTGTCAACGCTGGGGATGCCCAGGATTGCCGCCCCCGACTTGCGCGCCGCCTCAATTGACATCTGGATCATTTCCGTGGTGACGAAAGGCCGCACGGCGTCATGCACCACCACAATCTCCGTGTTTGGGGGAGCCTCTCGAAGGGCAAGGGAGACTGTTTGCTGGCGTGTCGCGCCTCCCGGACCGACGCGGACAGGCTTATGGAACTGCTCCCGCTGAATTTCCGCATGGGCGCGCTCCATATCTTCAGGTCTCACGCCCAGGTAAATTTCGTCAATCGAATCGGCGTCGTTGAACTTCCGCAGGGTGTGGACCACGATGGGCACGCCTTCAAGCGACAGAAACTGCTTGGGCGTTTCACTGCCCATGCGGACACCCGCACCCGCAGCGGGAATAATGGCTAGTACTTTCATTGCAGGAAAGCTTCCCGTTCAATCTGGCGAGCACGCCATTGGTTTCACTGCCCCGTCGCCGAGCCTTGAGACTGGACCACCTCGGCCCGCTGTTTATTGTTTTCGTATTTCCCGAAAATCATCTTTCCGGCGGTTGTCTGCAGGACGCTGGTTACGGAAATATCGATGGTCTTGGAGATCATCTTCTTCGCGTTGTCCACAACAACCATGGTGCCATCGTCAAGGTAGGCGACACCCTGGTTGTATTCTTTGCCCTCCTTGAGGATGAACACGCGCATGATTTCGCCGGGAAGCACGACCGGCTTCAAGGCGTTGGCCAGCTCGTTGATGTTCAGCACCGGGACGCGCTGAAGCTGGGCAACCTTGTTCAGGTTAAAGTCGTTGGTCAGGATCTTTCCCTCATACTGCTTGGCCAGCTCGATCAGCTTCAGGTCCACCTCACGGACTTGAGGGAAATCTTCCTCCACGATCTGCACCTGGACGTTAGCTATCTTCTGGATGCGGTGCATGACGTCCAGGCCGCGCCGGCCTCGATTGCGCTTCAACGGATCCGTTGAGTCAGCCACGAGCTGCAGTTCGCGAAGCACAAACTGCGGAAGGATCAGTGGCCCCTCGATGAAACCGGTTTCGCAGATGTCGGCAATGCGGCCGTCGATGATCACGCTGGTGTCGAGGATCTTGCTGCTTTTCCTGCCCAGGCGCTCCGCGGAAAACAGGCCGCCCATCGCTGCCAGGTTCAGAAGATCACCCTTTGAAGCCCCTACAGCAAGGCCTACATAGCCCAACAGCAGAAGGAGAGTGACCTGGACATAAGAAATGGAATCCTTTTCGAGCGAGGTCAGGCTCAGCAAATGGCTGATGATCAGCGCGCCCATAACGCCCAGGGTACCGCCGACCGCAGCGCCGATCAGGCGCTTAAGGCTCGCCCTCCGCATGCGCATTTCGATTACGACAAAAGCGCATGCCAACGCCGCGCCAACAAGAGAAGAAACCCATGAGGACCAATGAAAAGGCCGCAAGTGATAAGCGGCGGTAATGACTGAAATAATGAATATTACCCGAATAGACGCCATTTCCCACGACATGTAGTCCGAGCTCCCTTCTGTATAAATTAGTGACTAATATATCAAGCATGTTGCCTCAAGAAGGGGCACCCATACCTCTGCGTGAGGTCAGTATAGCATTAACGCACTTACAGAGGTCAATTAATAAGATGTGGCTATTTTACAGTAAATTAAGTGACTTAAACCCACATCTCGCCGTAGCCTGAAAATCCCAACAGGTTACTTGTGGGAGCGTGATTTGATGACGATCGGGCTGCCCGTGAAGCCAAACTTTTCCCGGATGCGGTTCTCCAGATAGCGTTCAACGGAAAAGTGCAGCTTACCCATGCGGTTGGTGAAGGCGATGAATGTGGGCGGGGAAACTGCGGCCTGAGTCAGGTAGTAAATGCGCAAGGGGCGGCCACGGAAGCTGGGAAGCCTGCGGAGATCCAGTCCCTTCAGGAAGGCATTCATTTGTGCAGTGGGAACGCGGATATTCCGCGCCGCAGCCACTTCAGCGATCAGCCGCCACAGGCCCTCGAGCCGCTGGCCTTTCAGCGCCGAAATAAATGCGATGGGAGCATAATCCAGAAATTTCATGCGCTGGCGCAGTTCCTGCGTGTAGTCGCGGGTAACGGTGGGCCCCTTCTTGATGGCGTCCCATTTGTTAACCACCAGGATCACGGAGCGGCGGCTCTCATGCGCATAGCCTGCAATGTGGGTATCCAGAGCGGCGACGCCCTCGGCCGCATCAACGATGAAAAGGGCAATGTCAGCCTGTTCCAGATGCTTGCGGGCCTGAATCACGCTCAGCTTTTCGGCCAGCAGTTTGGTTTTCCCTTTGCGTCGGATGCCGGCCGTGTCAATAAACACGTATCTTGCGCCCTCGTGTTCCACTTCCACGTCCACGGCATCGCGGGTGGTGCCGGCGATGGGAGTCACGATGGACCGTTCCTGTCCGGCCAGGCGATTGAGCAGCGTGGACTTGCCGACGTTGGGCCGCCCGATGATTGCAATCCTTACAGGCGTCTCCGGGCCGGCGGCAGCCTCTTCGGGCCGCTCCAGGCCCTCCGTGACATGGTTGAGAAGCTGATCGACTCCGAGCCCGTGTTCGGCCGAGACGGGGAAGGTGTCTGCTACGCCCAGGCTGCTAAACTCCGCCGCCAGGGGTGCGTGCATAGGAAGGTCGATCTTGTTGACGGCCAGGGACATCCGTTTGCCTGTCCGCCGCAACAGATTGCAGAGCTCCTGGTCGAGCGGCACCACGCCTTCGCGCCCATCCACCACCAGAATCAGGTGCGCGGCCCGCTCAATAGCCATCTGCGCGTGCCGAAGGATCTCGGCGGGAATGGTGTCGCGGTCCTGCGGTATGATTCCGCCCGTATCCACCAGCCTGAACCGTGCTCCCTGCCATTCGCCGGTCCCTTCAATGCGGTCGCGCGTCATGCCCGGCTCGTTGCCCACCAGTGCGCGGCGGCTTCCGATGATCCGATTGAACAGCGTGGATTTTCCCACGTTGGGGCGTCCGAGAATCACGATAAGCGGTAACTTTGCCATGGTTTCTCTGGCTGCGCGGCCGTTGGCACTCGGAGTGAAAGCTTCTGTGCTATTCTTGCCAATGAGCGTCCAGCTCGGATTTCCAGTCTAACGGAGGTTGCAGATTCCCGCCAGATTGACCCTGAAGCGGTAATGACTTGTTCGGGTTTTGTAGCGCCGGTTTTCAACCCGACACAATTCCCAATTGCCACGTGAAGGTCGGCGCTGTTTTGCAGCAGGCAGCATGGGTGTTAAAAGCCGAGAAACAGCAGAAAAAGCCCCGCTCGAACGGATCTTCGGGCCGTCGGGCTGGCTCGCCCGCCATCATCCCAGCTTTGAGTACCGGCCGGGCCAGTTGGAAATGGCCGAGGCCATAGAATCCTCCGTTGAAAACGGCCAGCACCTGATTGTTGAAGCGGGCACCGGAACGGGGAAGACACTGGCTTACCTGGTGCCGCTGATTCGCAGCGGACAGCGGGTAGTCATCTCAACCGGGACCAAGAACCTTCAGGAGCAGCTTTTTTACAAAGACATCCCATTCATCCACAAGCTGTTTCCAAAACTGCGCGCCACTTTGATGAAAGGCCGCCAGAACTACCTCTGTCGGCAGAAACTGTATGACATTGAAAGGCAGCCGGTGTTGAACGGGCTGGAAGAAGTGAACCTTTACAGCCGGCTGCGCGAGTGGGAATCGCAGACCGAAACCGGCGACCGCACGGAAGTGGAGGGCCTTCCCGACACCAGCGAGCTCTGGTCGCGCGTGGACGCCCGGCGGGAAACCTGCACGGGGCAAAAATGTCCGCAGTTCGAGCGTTGCTTCATCACCTGGATGCACCAGCGCGCCGCCGAGTCTGACCTGATCATCGTGAACCACCACCTGTTCTTTGCCGACCTGGCCCTGAAGCAGTCCGATTACGCCAGCTTGCTGCCGGATTACTCGGCCGTGGTATTTGACGAGGCCCATGAGATTGAGGACGTTGCCACCCAGTATTTCGGCCTGAAGGTTTCGAACTACCAGATGGAAGAGCTGGCGCGCGACACGGAAACCACCTTGAAAGTGAAAGCCATTGAAGGCGGCGAAGTGCTGAGCGCGGTCCGGGAGCTTCGGCGGCGCAGCGAGCTTTTCTTTGAGTTGTTTCCGGCAGGCGACGGCCGCACCAATTTTGACAACCGCGAGAGCTTTCTGGACGTTCGCCGCGGCACGTACTCGGCGCTGGTCAACTCGCTGGTCCGGCTTGAGACCGAGCTGCTCGCCGTGAAGGACCGTCCCGAAGAGATCAACAACCTGGCGCGGCGGTCCGCGGAAATTCGCCAGGCGCTTGAGGTCATCATGGAGAGCCGGGACCGCAGCCTGGTCTACTGGTGGGAAAGGCGCGGCCGCGGAGTCTTCATCGAGGCATCCCCGATTGATGTTTCGCCCATCCTGCGCGAACGCCTGTTCGGGCAAGTGCGGACTGTCATCATGACTTCGGCCACGCTTGCCGTGGGCGGAACCTTTGATTTTTTGAAGCGCCGCCTGGGCGTGGAGACGCCGCGCGAAAAGATCCTGGAATCACATTTTGATTTTGGCCGCCAGGCGATCCTTTACACTCCGCTGCATCTTCCCGACCCCCGCCACGCAGAGTTTGCGTCGCGTGCTGCCGCCGAAATTGTGAATCTGCTGAAGACCACCGAAGGCCGTGCCTTCGTTCTTTTTACGTCTTATCAGCAGATGCGGGCCGTTTACGAGCGTGTGCGACGGAGGGTCCGCTACC
>DATLWV010000111.1:0-5436 GCA_035576145.1 Terriglobia bacterium | reverse complement strand
CGGGCGCCCACGTACCGATTGAAAACATCCTGAATTTCAGTCGCCGGGTCACGAAGCAGACAGGCCCTCACAGGAGCGAGCTGTACCATATTTGAGAAAGACTGCTCCATCCAATGAAGGTAGGACGCCAATTCATCGCTGTGCGCATCGATCTGCTGTTCAAAATCCTGCTGCAGTTCCCGCAGGAAGTCCAGATCGGCCTGCGGATGGAAGCGCTTGACGCGCCGGAAATCGTCCGTGAACAGGCAACCGAGATAATTCTCCTGAGGACTGAACAGGAAAACACCGATATTTAGGAATTCGCCCCGCACAACATCCGGCACATATTGCACCAGGTAGAGCGAACACTCCTTGAATCTTTCAACATCAGCCATGCGAACACCTGGCTCCAATGGGCCCATCGCTGCAATCTATTCCCAATTCGGGAAAGGCCGCAAAGAACTTTCCTTCGCATCGATAATCAGCTGGCGCACTCGACGACGACGCTCATAAAGCCGCTCCGCCAGCCGTGAAATCTGCTCCGGATCATCACCGCACCAATTTCGAGGAACTTCGCGAAGGCATTCTTCAAGTTCAATTGGCTCAATGTTTTCAATCCGGGACAGGTAGGGCTCAAACGAATGCAGCCCGCGGACGCTTTCGTACACCAGCCGCCGCGGATAAAGGCTGCGGATGGGGCTGTCAGGGAAGTTCCATTCACCGTCGTTAAAGCAGAACCCGTGATCGATCAGTGTGGCGGAATAACAGCTTCCTTTGTGCTCTATGGTTCGGTAGAAAATCACCTGCCGGCCGTCGCAGTTGCATGTCCACTTGTCCAGCACGTATGCGCCCAGGAAAATTGACGCCAGGTTGGCTACCCGGCGCAGGAGCCGGTCAGGAAGAAAATCCACCACCAACGTCTGGCTCGGAACGCCCGGGAATCTGGAGCCATAATGCACTCCCGCGGCACACTGCTCTTCGCGACCCGCCGTCTCAAACCTCAGCAATGGAGTACCGGAAATAAGGCCCTGTGAAACCCGTACAAACGCCCCTTCAGGAACAGGCAACTGGATGAGGGCCGCCAGCCGGCTGGCAATCATCTCGTTGGCTAGAATCCTGACGTGCTGTGGATTGTTACTGAACTTCACAACGTAGGTCTGGCCATCGTCGCAGCCCATCAGGAACGGCTGTGAACCGCCCCGCATCCGACGGATACATTCCACTGCGACAACCTTCCTGACCTCAAAGCATTCATTTTTCCCGGATTGCAGGGACCGAGGCGAGGTAAAGGCGTTAGCCTCTGAGTGGAGACCAGAACCGAAATTGCCGGGACCTTCAAGCATCCCTGGAGAGTATTATCCAAGTCCCTTCTGCAGGTTCACAACTTTTTCGGGATTTCCTTTTCGCTTCCTGGAAACGTCCGCCAGCGCAACCATCAGGTCCACACGTTGCACGAGAGGTCTTCCGTTCAAACAAAGGGGAGCAAGGAAGAAAATGGTTCGAACTCTGCCATCTCGAACACCACCCGGCACTGCCATATCGAATGTGGCCCGCACGCCACCAACCTCAGCGCCGACTCTTCGTCTTCTTCTTCGCGGCCTTCTTCTTGCTTCCTTTGCCTTTCGAGACTTTCCTAGCCTTTGTTGCTTTCTTAGCCTTGACGGACTTCTTAGGCTTGCTGGCCTTCTTGGGCCGGGAAGTCTTTTTCGGCTTTGGCTTTGCCTTTGGTTTTGCTTTGGATTTTGCCTTTGGCTTTGCCTTCCTTGCCTTGGGCCGGGCAGGTTTCGGCGTCTGGGCGGGAGCAGGAGGAGGCGGCATCGGAACTGGTGGCACTTCCACCTCTTCGGGGCCGACCTCTACCTCTTCGGATTCGTATGATATCTCCTCATCCAGGTCTTCGAGGTCCTCCCCAAAACCCTCTTCCTCCAATTCCTCTTCATAGTTCGAAGAGACCTCGTCTCCGAACTCTTCAAACTCTTCGCCGGGCTTGTTCACTTCATCGTCGAACCGCATGGAATCCTCCTCTTAAGATCGTCTCCCGTCACATACCGGATCCTAGCTGGTGCACATCAGGGACCCTAAACAAAAAGTTCTCTTCGGCCAGATGTATACCACCGGACAACCGCTGTCAAGGGGCATCATCGAAAGCACAGCCTCGATGTTACTCCGACACCCCATACAGGGCCAGAACTTGTCCGGGCATAATAAACGAACCATCCAGGTGATTCCATTCACGAATTTGTTCGACAGTCACCTTGAAATGATCCGCAATCACGGCAAGAGTATCACCCTTGCGAATTCGATAATGAAAAACGGAACCACGGTTTTCATGGTTATTGCTGACAGGACGACTGGAGGCGACCTCCTTTGCACGTGTATCGCGGGTGACCTTCAGGGTTTTCCCTTCGACAATGGTGGAACCCCGCAAGTTATTCCAGCGGCGAATGTCCTCAATGCTCACATGGAAGTGCCTGGCAATACCACCAAGCGTGTCGCCCCTCTGAATCCGGTAAGTTCCGACGCCATCCTGGAGCTCCTCGTAGTATTCACCTGAACCCCTGGGGGCGGGGCCGCCATGGGCAAACACTTGCAGCGTTTTGCCGGCTACAATCCTCGAGCCGCGCAAGTGGTTCCAGCTGCGCAAGCTTGCAACGCTAACATGAAAGCGGCGGGCAATGCCGCCAAGCGTATCACCCCGCCGTATCCGGTAGCGATAATAACGGCCTCGCCGGTACGCGGCTTCCCTGCCCGGCGGCAAGGGAAGAATGAGGTGCCGGCCGACTCCCGGGTCATCCCCGGGGTCAAGATGGTTGGCCTCCGCGACTTCTGCCTGAGTGAGTCGATACTTGCGCGCGATCGCATCCAACGTGTCTTCCTGTTCCACCTTGACCGCCCTCCACCAGACCCGCTTTTCGGGAGGAACCTCAGTAATACGTTTCTCATACAAATCCTTGGTTCCGCGCGGGAGATTGATCACAAACTCGCTTTCGTCCAGCGGCGTAGCCCAGGTCAGAATACTTGGATTAAGGCGTTCCAGTTCTTTGACAGGCTGATCGATAAGTTCAGCCACAAGTCGAAGGTCGGTTGGGACTGTCACCCTGACCTGATCAGAATCCAGAGGTGGCTCAGGCTGAACGTCGAACCCATAGCCACGAGGGTCTTTGGCAATAAGAGCTGTTGCGATAAAGATAGGAACATAGTTCTGGGTCTCCATGGGGAGGGCGTGCAGTTCCCGGAGTTTCCAGAAGTTCGCGTACCCGGTCCGCTCCACGGCCCTCTGTATGGCGCCAGGTCCGGCATCATAAGCGGCCATGGCCAGATACCAGTCACCGAACATTTGATAAAGGTCCCGCAGGTGGCGGGCCGCAGCATCCGTCGACTTCAAGGGGTCCTCGCGCTGGTCCTGATACTGATTCATCTTGAGTCCGTAATCCCGGGCGCGAGACGCCATGAATTGCCAGATTCCCGTAGCGCCCGCACTAGACACGGCGAGAGGGCTAAAACTGCTTTCCCCAGCAGCCATGTAGATCAAGTCCTGCGGTAGTCCATACTTGCGGAGGACGCTGGAGATCATCGGCTGATACATCCCGACCCTCGAAAGGATTTTCTCGATGTAGCCTTGCCCCCCGTTTTGGAAGTAGGTAAGAAAACCGGCCACGTAATCGTTCGTGACCAGAGGAAGGTCCGAACGCACTGAAATCAACTCACGTTCGGCACGCTGCCGGACGTTTGGATCGACAGGGAAAGTAAGCCCGGCAAAAGACTCTATCGGGGGCGCTTCATAATCACGCTGGCTCAAGGCATCGCCCGTCGCCGTGGTTGAGGCCTCCAGCCCGTAGGTCTTTTCAACCAGCTTGTCGAACTCTGCCTTGAGCCGGCCGTTATTTGAGACATCCATCCCGGATTCAAGCAACAGACTCAGGGCCCTGTCAAAGTCCTGCCTGGCTTCCTGCAGATTCCCGGCATGGTATTCCTTCATGCCCTCGTTGCAAATTTCATCGACCTCGGAAATCAAGACAGCTGCCGGATCGGGTGGCTTGGACTTGACCACTGGGGGAGGAGGCGCCGGGGGCCGGATGGGAAGGGTTGCCGGGGGCGGGACGATCGGCGTTGGAGCCGAAACCACCACCTTCTTTCTGCCGGAACTGCACGACCCAAAAGCAATCCCGACAATCAGGATGAGGAACAGGCGCCTACTTTTCTGCAACTTAACCTGCCTTTCAGTTGTGTCGTCCTGGCTTCCCTCCCGCCAGGGAAGCATCACAGGCAGATTTTACGTATGCCTTCCAGCAAGGTCAACCCGAAACGGCATGCAGGGAGCTGGCCCGGTCATTGCAGTGACCCCTGGCGACAGCGAAAAAGTCCGTGCCGGCTCGATGGAATCGACGCCCAGGCTGGCAGGCCAAGACGCGGTTCAGCTATAATTATTATTTTTCGGGGGCAATACAGCGCCTGCTGCCTGACTTCGCCACCACAAAGCATAGGTAACCATGCGAAACCCTCTGCGACCCCTTTTTCCATACCTCGCCAAGTATAAAAAGGGTTATGTTGTTGGCTTCACTGCGCTCATCCTCACACAGGTTGTCGGAATCACGGTTCCCCTGGTCATCAAAGAGACGTTTGACGCTCTCACCATCGGAGTTTCTGCTCAAAAGCTCGCCTTTTTTGCCATTCTTCTCCTCGGGATCGCGCTCGCTAAAGCGATTTTCCAGTTCTGGATGCGCTGGATTC
Source organism: Terriglobia bacterium (assembly GCA_035576145.1). Lineage (GTDB taxonomy): Bacteria > Acidobacteriota > Terriglobia > UBA7540 > UBA7540 > SCRD01. The sequence continues at coordinate 726 of DATLWV010000111.1, read as the reverse complement.
TGATAGGCATCTCACGCGATGTTGAGTACGACCTCCGCAATGACCTGTTCAAGCACCTGATGCGGCAGGACGGCCGCTACTACAATGAACATCGCACGGGCGACCTGATGGCCAAGCTGACCAACGATTTGAACGCAGTCCGAAACATCGTGGGACCGGGCATCATGTATTCAGCCAATACGGTGGTGACAGGCATTGCAACGATCGCCCTGATGGCCCATCTGGACCTCCCGCTGACGCTGCTGGCGCTTGCGCCGCTGCCGCTGGCCTCCATCGCGGTCAAGTTCTTTGGGCAGAGAATTCATGAACGGTTTGAGAGAATCCAGGCCATGTATTCGGAGCTTACCGAGAAAGTTCGCGAGAATCTCTCCGGAGTCCGCCTGGTCCGCGCTTTCCGCCAGGAAGAGCCTGAAATGCAACAGTTTGACCACATGAACCAGCTTTATGTGGAAAAGAACAAGGGCCTGATCTGGATCACCAGCTTCCTGTGGCCCGCCCTGGCATTGCTCTTCGCAGCTTCCTTCCTGCTCATCATGGTTGTCGGCGGAGAGCATGTACTGTCAGGAAAAATCACCATAGGGACATTCGCTGCATTCAATGTCTATTTGATGTACTTGATCTGGCCCATCATAGCGCTGGGGTGGGTGACGAACATCATTCAGAGAGGACTTGCCTCCATGGGGCGACTGTGGACCATCTTCGATGCCCAGCCCGCAATTGATGACC
>DATLWV010000110.1:0-26428 GCA_035576145.1 Terriglobia bacterium | reverse complement strand
GGGATTAAGGCCCAATCGTCCGGCGCGACCTCGCCCGCGCCGCCTGCCAACCTGGCGGTGGAGATTGGGGGGGCGCGACTTAACTTCAAGATCGGCGAGAACAAGAAGCCCTTCGCAGTTGTCAACACGCGCGCCCATCTGGATTTCGACTACGATTCCGACCGGATTGATTTCCGAATTGCGGGTGAACCTCTCCGCACGGACCTTGAATTCCCCACGCCGGGACTGGTGGAACTTGACGGAAGCTGGTCACCCGCAAGAACCGCCGGTCACTCTCTTGACGCCACCCTTCGAATGCAGGGGGCCTTGCTTTACGACTGGATCCCCCTCCTGACCGGAAAGAATCCGGAAGTTTACGGCGTCATGAACAGCACGATCCACCTGGGCGGGACGCTCCGGCAGATCGAGTATTCAGGGGAATCACAGGTGAGCCAGCTGCACCGCTGGGAACAGCTGCCGTCCTCGAGTGATCTTCCCTGCGACGTCCGATTCCGGGGCCAGTTTGACCGTGATCAGGAAGGCCTGGTGATCAAGGGGATGGACCTGGCCTTTGCAAATTCGCAGATCCACCTGGAAGGCTCGATCGCCAATGTCGCCTCACGGCCGGACCTTGACCTCGTGGTGGCATTTGAGCGTTCCCGCTTGGAGGACCTGCTGAGGCTTGGTGTGCGAGTTGTTGGAAAGAAGGTTGCCTGGGACGTCAATGGACGCCTCAACGGGATGATTTCAATACAGGGCCCGTGGAGCGGAAAGCGTTATGGCGGTTTTCTGAACGCGCATCAGGTCCGGTTAGAAACGCGTTCTGGAAACTTTCCTGTTTCCGATGTCGCCATCCGCATCACGCGATCGGGCCTCCGGCTGGCGCCTGCCAGGGTCTTGCTGGCGCCGGGTGTTGAAGTTGTTGCTGATGGCACTTTAAGGCATCTTTCGCCAAGGCAAAGCAGGCGGCCGATGACGGTCCATCCATCGTACCAATTGACGCTATCTTCCAGTGCTGTGAATCTGGGAAGACTGGTGCACTTTGGGCGGGCCCTGGGAATTCTTAGCGACAGTCCCACGGAGGCCGAGGGCGTTGGATCGTTCACCCTGCACCTTGCCGGCGGCGCGTGGCCCTGGACCAGACCGAGCGTCACCGCACAGGCCAGTGTTCGCAGTGCACGGCTGGTGATTCCAGGACTGAGCGAACCCCTCAACATTCCGCGGGCACGCATTCAGGTCTATGGAAAGCAAGTCATCATCAACCCGATATTGGCTGTCATGGGTACAAGTGTGTTCTCCGGTTGGGTAATGCACCAGCGCGGGTCCAACGCGCCATGGGATTTCAGCTTGAAGGCTGACAAGCTGAGCATTGAACAAGCCAGCCAATGGTTTGATGGGATCGGTGACAGGAATACGCCTTCATTTCTTGACAGAATTTCAGGCATCGGCGGCTTGATCAGCGGCCGCCACCCGTCATTTAATCTGGCTGGCAGCCTGGATGCACGCGGGCACTTTTCCACCCCTCTGATAACTTACCGGGATCTTTCGCTGCACGATTTTCGGTCGAGTGTTGGTATTCGTGGGCGGAAACTTCACCTCTCGAAAGTTCGTTTTGAGACGGGTGGCGGGCACGGAGAGGGGAACGTACTGGTGGATTTGTCAAAGAATCCGGTGCGGGTTTCAGGCCAGGCTGGAATCCACGCTGCCAGTATTCAATCGCTGGCACCTTATCTCCCTGCGGCGCTCGGGAAAGTCCGCGGGTATTATTCCGCGGGTGGAAGCTTTGAGACCAGTGGATTGACTCATGCGCAAATCGTCCGCACCCTGAACGGCAAGGTCACCGTACAACTGGAGGGTGTCAATCTGGGCGACTTTAATCCTGTCAGGACCATGGCCCACCGCTTCGGCATGGACCTTTTTGAGGGCGGGCCACAAACGCTGTTTATACCTCGTGCCACTGCGCAACTCCATGTCCAGGACCGCCAGGTAACGCTCGATGACTTCCCCGTGGAGGTCGCCGGCGCCGAATTCCAGCTTCAAGGGGGCTATTCCTTCGACGGGTCCGCCAGGTTACTGGTGCGGGCCGACCTGCGTAACATCCGTCAGCCCTGGACTCCACTTCATCCGGGAACGACGGGCCCAATTTCCCAAATGGCGGACTTTAACTTTGCCGGCACCCTGCGCAATCTTGAAATGGTGCCCTCAGCCCAGATATCACAGACTCAGCCCTGAGGAGATGCTCTGTTGGAGAAACTGAAGTCCGATGGTGAGTTCGCGGCCCTCCGAGGCCTGATGTCGGCGGTCCTTCTGCCGCTTGCCGCCTGCGGTATTCTACTGGGCATGCCGGGCGGGGCGAATGAAGCTTCTCCATCGAAACTGCACGTGCAATCCGGACTCTCCCGTATGGCCGCCAGCGTGTTCCAATCCAAGCTGATGGAACTTTCCGCGACGGGTCCGGCAAAGGGTGGTTCGCTCAGTCCGATTGTCATCACGGATGACGAAGTAAATTCGTTCATGAAGTATGACCGCCCGGAGTTCCTGCCAGCGGGCGTCAGTGACCTGGACTTCCATTTCAAACCTGACGGCATCCACGGAGCGGCAAACGTCAATTTTGACCAACTCAAGCCGTCGCAACAAGCCGAAAGTCCGTTGACTGCCAGGTTGCTTGCTTCCATCTTCCAGGGCACTCAGCGCCTGACGGCATTGGGTGTGCTTGAGACCAAAGACGGCACCGGTACGTTGACCATCAAGGATGTGCATATTGGCAGCACGGCGCTGTCCGACTGGCTGGTCAACTTTCTTATCCAAACCTACGTCCAGTCTGAGTACAAGATTAACCTGAGCAAGCCTTTCCTGTTGCCAAACCATGTAACACGTATCGAATTTGCTCCCGGCAAAGCCATCTTCGTCCGCGGGGTCAGGCAGAAAAAATAAGCGGTTGGTTGCCAGCGCTGTGCCGGGCAGAGACGGCTGTCAGTCCTCCGGCGCAGGTGTTGCTGGAGAAATTTGATTCGTTCTATTTTCCTGTCGTTTGATTTCTGCATGATACTTCGATTACAAATGGAAGTATGGGTTCTTGGCTCCTTTCATCCTGATTTAGAATGATGCGGCGGCATTCAGTCAAGCGCAACGATTAAATCCATGGAACACTCAGGCCAAATCTTGCTGGAACTTTTCCTGATGTTTGCGGGAGGAAAGCTTCTGGCAGAAATGTTTGAATGGCTCCGGCAGCCTGGAGTCTTAGGCGAATTGCTGGCGGGAGTGCTGCTAGGCCCCTCACTATTGAATCTGGTCCACACCAATGAATTTACTCTTGGAATGGCGGAAATTGGGGCAGTATTCCTCCTTTTCACAGTAGGGCTGGAAACAAAGCCGCGTGACCTGTTGGAGGTTGGATGGACGGCTGTTGCCGTCGGCGTTTTGGGTGTCGCCGTGCCGTTCGTGCTTGGGCTCCTGTACATGGAGTTTGCCGGCCACACGACCGTAGAGTCAATTTTTGTGGGCGCTGCGATGGTGGCGACCAGCGTGGGCATTACCGCCAGAGTTCTGGGAGATTTGGGTGCTCTGTCGACCCGCGCGGCCCGTGTGATTCTGGCTGCCGCCGTTCTTGACGACATTCTTGGATTATTGGTGCTCGCCGTGGTCAGCAGTCTATCCACCGGCCAGATTCATTACGCTCAGCTGCTCACTGTGGCGGCTGAAGCCGTGGTGTTTTCGCTGCTCATGATTTTCTTTGGTTCCCGCGTTATTGGCCGGTTTCAGCCCCATGTTGAAAAGCTACGCGCCCGCAACTCCGCCTTCATCCTGTCGATTGTCCTCTGCCTGGGCCTTTCCGTTGCTTCCGTCCACATCGGCATGGCGGCGATTGTGGGCGCCTTCCTGTCCGGGCTGGCGCTGGCCGATCACAGTGAGCGGTGGAAGCTTCACGAAAATGCACATCCGCTCGGCGAGTTTCTGGCGCCGTTCTTTTTTGTCATCCTCGGCGTGCAGGTGAATGTTCGTACTTTTGCCAATCCCAGCCTCATCGGCATGGCTTCCATCGTTTGCGTCCTCGCCATTGTGGGAAAGCTATTCGGCTGCGGACTGGGAAGTTTGCGCCTTGGCTTTAAGGACGCGCTCCGGGTTGGAGTTGGAATGATTCCGCGCGGGGAAGTCGGCCTGATCGTGGCCGGTGTCGGGCTGACTCTCCACACCATTTCCGACGCGGTCTATTCCATTGTTCTGGTGATGAGCATAGTGACTACGCTCGTTGCGCCTCCATTCCTTCGCATGGTGATGCCGCTTCCCTCGGCGGCGGACCCATCACCTGCAGAAGGTGTGTCCGAGGACGAAAGCCGCTCGGCCAAAGTCTCCCTGGAAGAATAGAATCAGTTTGGTTCATGGGCGGGCCCCCGGTCATTTGATGTCCCAGGCTGTGCTCTCGTGGCGGATGAGGGCTCTTGGTTTCGATTCCGCGTTACTGGTGTTTTCAGTTGCTAGCCATATTGTGCTTGGCCTATACTCACCCTTCAAATTATAAGGGGGCTTAATCATGAGAAAACCGCGGGTTGGACGGCGTGAGTTCATAAGAGCAGCAGGCGTGTCTGCAGCTGCACTGGGAGCGGGCGGAAACCTTGGCGCCCAGACGGAAGATAGAAAGCATGCAGATGTTCCACTTGCTCCGGCAACCAAATATCCCAAGCTTGCAATCATTACCAATTACTCGCGTCAAAAGCTGGCTTTCGCAACCGAAACAGGATACGAAGGAGCGGTGGTAAAAGCGGGCAAGGATTTTAACCCTTACCTGAGCGACGCCCAGATTGACCAGATCATTGCGACGTCGCGCGAGACGGGATGCAGGATTATCAGCGTCGAAGGTTTCTTTGATGTCCAGGGAAAGGGCATCAACCATATTGATCCCGACCCGGCGGCACGGCGGTCCTCGAATGAGAAGTTCATCCATTACCTGGAGTTTGCCCATCGTTTGGGCTGCAAGTTTGTGGGTGCCTTCAGCGGAGGGATTCCCGGAGCCGACTTCGACCGGCAGGCGAAGGAACTCGCGGAGGTTTTCCATGAGAAGTACCTCCCGGTCTGCCAGAAGCTGGACATTTCAATGGGCTGGGAAAATTATCCCACAGGGATTAATTTCGCCACGGTTCCGGCCGCCTGGGAGAAAGTGTTTGGACTGATTTCGAGCCACCATTTCGGGATGGAATTTGACCCCTCCCATCTGGTTCGGCAGTACATTGATCCTTACCAGGCCGTTTGGGACATCCGCGACCGGCTGCTGGCCATTCACCTGAAGGACACGGAAATCACGCAGCCGGTCCTCCAGCAGGTCGGCATTCACGGTGACGGCTGGTGGCGCTATCGAATCCCCGGCCAGGGATTGATCGACTGGCCCCGCTTTTTTACCGTGCTTCTCCAAGCCGGATTCAACGGCGGCGCAGCGGTTGAACACGAGGACAACTTCTGGGATGCGCCTCCCAGTGACGGGGCAGCGGAATTTCCGCAGGCTCGAAAGGATGGATTCATCCTGGCTCATCGCTTTCTGCGGCAATTTCTTCCCGGCCGGCTCAGCTGATGAGGCCAGCATGGCTCCAGTGTTCTTCCATCGCTGCATCAGGCCTTCCGCATACCGTGTCTTGCGCAAGCGGAAGGCTGTCTCAGACAGCTTCACGTCAGAACCTGAAAAGTCCATCATGATGCCCTCACTCATCCGCAATCGCATTTCGGTCAGTCTCGTCCTTGTCCTGGCCTCTGCAATTTGGGCTGTTGCGCGACCACGGCCCTTCACACTGGAGCAGGTGATGAGCGCTCCTTTTCCAACGGAGTTAACGGCCGCGCCGGCGGGAGGGAAGGTGGCATGGGTTTTTAATGCCCAGGGCGCGCGCAACATCTGGGTGGCGGAGGCGAAGTCGAACGGGAGCGGTTTCACTGCACGCCAGCTCACCAGCTACTCCGGTGATGACGGCCAGGACGTAGGAGATCTTGCCTGGCTTCCGGATGCTTCAGCCATTGTCTACGTTCGCGGCGGTGATCTGGAGCATGCCGGGGCAGACTATCCGAACCCCACAAGTCTCCCTCAAGGAGTCGGGCAGAACCTTTGGCTCATCCCGCTGAATGGCGGCGCTCCGCAACTTCTGGGCGAAGGTTACTCACCCGCAGTTTCACCTAGGGGCAAAAGCGTCGCTTTCCTTTACAAAGGCCAGGTGTGGCTGGTTCAGATCAATCCGGTAGCCAAGGCGGAGCAGCTTATTCATGGGGAAGGCTGGGCAGGATCATTGCGCTGGTTGCCGGATGGCACCAAGCTGGCTTTTGTGAGCAACCGACGTGACCACCGCCTGATTGGTGTTTATGATTTCGATCAGAAGAGCCTCCGTTATCTGGACCCCGGCGTTGACCTCGATTCAAGCCCCGTCTGGTCTCCGGACGGCAAACAGATTGCCTTCATCCGGATTCCAGCCTCTGAGCACGAGAGGGTTTTCGGGCCCGAGCGGACCGGTATGCCGTGGTCAATCCGCGTTGCTGATGTTGCAACCGGCGCAGGCAGGGAAGTGTGGAAGGCCCAGGAAGGGCCGGGCAGTGTTTTCCGTGGCGTCAGCGCTGCCAATCAACTTCTTTGGGCGGATGGAAATCTCCTGGTGTTTCCGTGGGAGCGCGACGGGTGGGTGCACCTTTACACTGTTCCTGTTGCGGGAGGGACGGCGCACTTGCTGACCCCGGGGGATTATATTGTGGAGGACGTTACGCTCAGCCCGGACCGCCGCGAGTTGGTCTTTAACTCCAATGAAAACGACATTGACCGCCGCCATCTCTGGAAGGAATCTGTTACAGGGGACCTGCCGGAACCTCTAACCAGCGGTGATGGAATTGAGTGGTCGCCTGTTGTGACAGACGAGAGCCACTCGATCATCCTGCTGCACTCGGATGCGAGACTCCCGGCGCGGCCTGCAATCCTTGAATCTTCTGGCAAAACCCGTGACCTTGCCCCGGATGCGATTCCTGCGGATTTTCCTGCGCGGGAGATGGTGACGCCACAGCCTGTGATGGTGTCCGCTGTTGACGGCCTTCGCATCCACGCCCAGCTGTTTCTTCCCAAAGATGATCACGATGGAGTGCGGCATCCTGCGGTTGTTTTTGTCCACGGCGGGTCGCGACGGCAGATGCTTCTGGGCTGGCACTACATGGGCTACTACAGCAATGCATATGCTTTGGACCAGTACCTGGTGAGCCGTGGTTACATTGTGCTCTCCATTAACTACCGCAGCGGCATCGGCTATGGTTTGGACTTCCGCGAGGCGCTCAGTTACGGCGCCAGCGGGGGGAGCGAGTTCAAGGACATTGAAGGAGCCGGGCTCTATCTCCGAAGCCGGAACGATGTGGACCCTGACCGGATTGGCATCTGGGGCGGATCCTGGGGCGGTTACCTGACGGCGCTCGCGCTGGCGCGCGCCTCCGACCTATTTGCGGCAGGAGTTGATATCTCAGGCGTGCACAACTGGAACTTTGAGATTCCAGATTGGGTGCCGTCATATTATGATCAGCGGCAGCCTGAGACCATGCGCGTGGCGTTCGAATCTTCTCCTCTGGCCTATGTCAAGACCTGGCGGTCGCCCGTGCTGCTTATCCAGGGAGACGACGACCGGAACGTCCCCTTCAAGGAAATGGTCCACATGGTGGAAGCGCTTCGAAAGCAGGGTGTTACGTTTCAGCAGATTGTATTCCCGGACGAGATTCATGATTTCCTTTTGCATTCCACCTGGTTGCGTTCGTATCATGCAGCCTCTGACTTCTTTGATCGTTATCTTGGAAGCGGAATTGCCAAACGCTAGAATTGGTGTTTTATGATGCTCGTTCCCCCGCGATTGTGCCGGTGGATAGAATTTTCCCCGCGCCTGCGTGCAAAGGGAGGCAGGATGAGACGAAGCTTCTCGCTCGGTATCGCGATTCTGTTTATCGGGTGCTCTATGGCATGCACTGGACCCGGCAAGAGTGATATCTCCCGTTTTGGGGTCGTGGCTCCCGACTTGTCCTCACGGCTCGCGAAATGGCGCCGCGTGGAAATGCCCTATAACTCTTCTGGATTGACAGAAAACCAGCGCCAGGTCGTGGACAAGCTGGTGGATGCATGCCGCTATCTGGATCGTATTTTCTGGCGTCAGAGCGACCCTGTGGCTCTTGAACTTTACCTCGCCCTGGAAGGCAAGAAGGACGCGGCGGATGTCGATCTTCGCCGGTTCCTGATGATCAACGGAAGCCGGTTTGACCTGCTGGATGATAACAAACCATTTGTCGGAACCCGCCCCATGCCGCCGGGACACTGGTTTTATCCGCCGGAATTAACGCGGGCGGATATCGAGGGCTTTATCAACGAACACCACGCCGCAAAGGGTGAAATCTACAGCCCGTACACGATTGTCCGGCACGAAGACAGGGACCTGGCCGCGGTCCCCTATAACGTGGCATACAAGCCGTTCCTTGAAAAAGCCGCCGCGGACCTGCGCGAGGCCGCAGCGCTTTCGGACGATAAGATGTTCGCAAAGTTCCTGGCCGCGCGAGCTGATGCATTGCTGAACGATAATTACTACCCGAGCGATATTCAGTGGCTTGAATTGAAGAACCCTAAAATCGACGTCATTTTTGCCCCGTACGAAACGTACCTGGACGGACTGCTCGGAGTGAAAACATCTTACGGCGCGGCGGTATTGATCCGCAACGATGCCGAAAGCAAAAAGCTTGCTTTGTACGAAAAATACGTTCCTATGATCCAGCGCGATTTGCCGCTGCCATCCGCCGATTTGCCGTCCATGCATGGCCACCTAACGCCCATGGAGGTGGTAGATTCTCCCTTCCGCGCCGGGGACCTGCGGCATGGTTACCAGGCCGTCGCAGACAATCTGCCGAACGATCCCAGAATCCACCAGACCAAAGGTACCAAGAAAATCTTCTTTAAGAACTTCATGGATGCCCGCGTCAATTACGTGATCCTGCCATTGGTCAAGCTTCTGATGGAGCCCAGGCAGGCAGCTCAAGTCACCGGTGAAGGGTTTATGGCCATGGTGGTGATGCACGAAGTTTCGCACGGTTTGGGTCCCGCGTTCGCGCGAGCCGGGAACCGGCACGTAAGCATTCGTGAATCAATTGGCCCGATCTACTCGGCGCTTGAAGAAGCCAAGGCGGACGTTGTGGGCATGTATGGGCTGAAGTGGCTGGTTGACCACCACGCGCTTCCGGAATCAGGACTTGATGAAAGCTATGCTTCCTACGTGGGAGGGATTTTCAGGACCGTGCGCTTTGGCGTGGGTGAGGCACACGGGCAAGCCGAAATTATGGAGTTCAACTACCTGAGCGAACAGAACGCCATCACCTGGAATCCTGGGACGGGAAAATACCGGATTGAATTTCTGCGCATGCCCAGCGCCCTCGCGAAACTGGCCCGGGTACTTCTGGAGATTGAAGCCACCGGCGACCGCGCCCGCGCAGAAGCCTGGTTCAAGCGTTACGGCAAGATGCCGGCAACACTTCAGTCAGCCCTTGCCAAAACCGGGGAAGTGCCCGTAGATCTCGACCCGCTCTTTTCATTCCCGGAAGAGGTGCAATAGGGGCACCCGTTCAACCCCATTCCGGGTTTAAGGGCTAAATCGCCCTTTATGACCGCAAAGTGATGACGAATCCAAACTTGACTTTGCCACTCAGCATACAGCTGTAGGACTCACCGACTCGCTCGAACAGAAACGTCTCAATCATGGGCAGCACACAGCTCATGACCTCAAGCCGCGGCCTCATGGCTGGAGTGGAACCCCAGAGGGCGCAGACCAAATGGAGGGTGGAAGGATGAAGGAACACCGCCAGAGTCGCCGGGAATTCCTGGGTTTGACGGGAGTCGGGGTGGCCAGTCTTGGAGCTGGTCTTTTTCCGCGCTTGAACGTATTGGCCGAAACCTCTGATGCCGATCCCCGCCATGCTGACCTGGTGGTATTTAACGCCAGGGTCTACACCATGGATTCCGGCGCGCCCCGGGCGGAGGCGTTCGCGGTCAAAGGTTCGCGATTCACCTATGTCGGGACGACGGCAGATGCCATGGCCTTCGTGGGCAAAGGCACCCGCACCTTTGACGCCAAACAGATGACGGTCGTCCCCGGATTTATAGACTGCCACAACCATTGCGAAGGCACCACGCTGCTCTACGAGGTCCTGGTCGGCAATCCCTATGAGGTTGAGTTTGTCTCGATCGCCAGCATCATTGATAAGCTCCGCACCAAAGCCTCGAAGACTCCCGCGGGTTTCTGGGTTGATGGATACTTCTTCGACGATACCAAGGTGAAGGACAACCGGCAGCTCAATGTGCACGACCTCGACAAGGTCTCGACGGAGCATCCGGTATGCGTCCACCATCGTGGCGGGCATACGTCTTTTTACAACAGCAAAGCGTTTGAGCTGGCCGGAATCAACAAGAACACTCCAAACTCTACAGGTGGAACTTTCGACCGCGACGCAAACGGCGACCTCACCGGACGCGTGACTGACCTGGCCATTGACGTCTTCGAACACGTTGGCAAGCGGGAGACGTTCACACCCCGGCAGGAACAGCAGCGCGACCGTGACGCGCTGGCCTTTATCTCCAAACAGTTCGTGCGCTACGGCCTCACCAGCGTTCACCACGAGGACGGCGACCTGTTTGAGCTCCAGCAGGTGAGAGCGCGAGGCGAACTGATGCATCGCGTGAGCTTCGAGACCAGCGGCAAGGTGCTGGAGGCCATGATCAGCAGTGGCATCACTACCGGCTTCGGAGACGAGTGGATTCGGTTCGGCGCCACCTCGGAGCACACCGTCGATGGCTCATTCTCTGAGCGCACCATGGCGTTGAGCCATCCTTACCCGGGAACGCATCCTCCTTACAGCGGCAACATAACTGAGAAACAGGCGGACCTGAATGACTGGGTGGAGCGCGTGCAGCGAGCGGGCATCCAACCCAACTGCCACGCTAATGGAGATGTTGCCATCGGCATGGTACTCACGGCCTACGAGCGGGCGCAAAAGGTGGCGCCACGGCCCGACGTGCGTCCCAAGATCACACACTGCACGCTGGTCAATGATGATCTGTTGCGCCGCATGAAGGCGCTCGACGCGGTCCCTGCCGTCTTCAGCACGTACGCGTATTACAACTCCGACAAATTCCACTTTTACGGCGAAGAACTCATGCAGTGGTGCATGGCTTTCCATTCCTTCGCCGATGCTGGAATTCGAGCGGCGGCCGGTTCAGATTTCGGTCCCGGGCCGTTCGCTCCGCTGATGGGCATTCAGGGAATGGTGACGCGCACGGGCTGGAACGGCGAAACCTGGGGAGCAAACCAGCGAATCAGTGTGGATCAAGCTTTGCAGGTGAACACCATCAATGGCGCCTACAACGCACATGAGGAGACGATCAAAGGATCGATCACACCGGGCAAGCTGGCTGACTTCGTCGTACTGGCCGATGATCCTCACACTGTAGACCAGGGGAAAATCAAAGACATCGAGATTGTGCGAACAATAACTGGAGGGGCCACGGTTTACCAGAAGTAACGATTTGTCTCGCGAGTCAATTTATACCCTCTATGGTATCAGCCCCGGAGGACCGGCAGACCACCATACCTATGGCCCTCGCCAAGGCACACAGATCCTGAAACACGCGCATCAAACTTCAGCTGATGAAGGGCTGGAACGGCCGGCTACTCCGTAAACTCAATGACGATACCGTTGATGCGTTTGTCGAGGCCGGTAAATTGCCCGAACAGTGGCGAGGTATTGTTGTTATAAACGGCCGTGGGGTTCTTTCGGCTGGTTGTGTTGATCGAATAGATGCCAAACCTGAATGTGTGGCCGCGATGGATATGGAACGGCAGTGGGAAGTCCTTGTAAATCCGCCAGTTGAGCGAAAAGAAGATGGGATATCTCTGGCCGTTGGGTTCTCCCACGTAATTGTGGAGTTCGTCGATGTTGGAATAGGGAAAGCCGGAGTGCAAATCGATCGAAGGTGCCAATGTGATTTTCCAGGGAATCTTGAACAGCCCGAAACCTGTCAGGCGGTTGGGAACATCGGATGGCAGGTTGGCATAAACATCGGGACGGATGACCGGAATTTCAAGCGGTACGAAGATGTTGTCCGTGGTGTTCAAATCGCCCCGGCCGTCGCTGCGGACATAAGACATACTCAGGTTAGCGTCTTCACTGGCCCGATAATCAACCGTGAATTCGTATTCGTGATAGCGGGAACTTCCGCGGTTCAACAGCATCATAATTCGGGTGTCATCCGGCTGCGGAACGGGATTGATGACAAAGAGCCGGGTGGTGTGGCTGTAGAGCGTACTGACTTTTGCCGTCACCTTCTTTGAAAAGCGGCGGGAGACCTGGACCCGCCAGGTAAGGTTGCGCGGCGTGCTGCCCAAGTCCGAACAGTCGGGAAGAAGCTGGGGGCCCGCGGATGAAATCCGGGCGCACTCATTTGGAAATGCCACGGACGGCCCCATGGGAAGCCCCGCCTGGTCCAGTTGCGTGACAATGCGTACGGGATTGTCCGTAAAATCGGCGGCAAGCATGGGCGTGCGGTCATAAAACATACCGACGCCGCCCTGGAGGACAGTTCTTGCCGACTCATCCAGTGCATAAACCACGCCGAGGCGTGGCGCGAAGTTCACCGCGTTTCCGTTTGTCTCACCGAAATAACGCAGCCCGAGAGTTGCCGCCAGGCGATTGTTGAAGATCCAATGGTCCTGGGCGAAACCCGCGCCAGAGGTGTCACTGGCGGTCAGATTTCCCGGCCCGCTGAAGTCAATCCGCTCAGCTGAAGATCCGTCGCTTCGGAGAATCACCACCGGGTGCGACTGGCTGCTGCCCGTGTAGTTACGGTGAATGATGTCAGTCCCGAAAAACATTTCATGGCTGCCTGCCCATTGCTTGGTCGCCAGGCTGAAGACGGTTTGGCCCTCCGCCAAATGGCTGTCCCTGGCCATTGTATTGAAGTAATTGCCGCCAATCCCAGTGGGCGTCAGGAGCATATCCTCCGGGCCGTGCCCGTGAGAGTAACCCTCCATTCGAGTGAATTTGAAAAGCGTGCGCAGAATGCTCCCCGACTTGAATTGGTAGTTGTCATTGCCGTCAACGGAATAGCCTCTCTGGCCCGTATCTGCCGTTGCGGGACGAGGGATCAACACGTTGAGGTTCGCCCACTGGGTGCGCCTGGGGAAAAGGTTGACGGTAAGGGACGCTACGTGCCGCTGCGACAACAGGAACTGAAACTGGGTGATCGAGTTGTAACCCTGGATCTTCGTTGAGTCATTGGGCCAGGGGAGTCCGCGCACGTCCGGTTTTCTCATTTCATAGAGAAAGGACTCGGCGAAGTTGATCTTGTTCTTCCATAGAGGGCCGCCAAATCCGATCCGAGGGGTCGCTTTGGCAAACCCGACAAGATCGCCCTCCTTACCGCGCAGACTCGGATTCAGGTCGTGCATGCTGAGGTGCCACTGGCTCGGTGGAGCTTTCAGTTGGATGTCGGTCATGCCGCCTACGAATCCTCCGTATTGCGCACCGAATGGCGCCTTGTAGACATCCAGGCTTTGGATGGCGTCGATAGGTACGTCAATCGAATACGTCCCTGTAACCGGGTCAACGGCCTGCGCAAAGTCAAGCAGAAGCATGCTCTGGCTCTCCGGGACCCCCTTGATGAAGAGTTTTCCGCTTTGGAGTTGCAAAACTCCAGGGGTAACCGGCAATTCCTGTTTGAATTCCTGGCGGACAACGGGAATGGTTAGGAGCTGTTTAGTCTCCAGAGTCTGGGTCGCAGGGCTTGTTCCCTGGGTTGAAACGATTGGCGCGGACTCCCTCACCTCGATTCTCTGTTTGAGTTCCTGAAGCTGCATCCGGATGTCTTCGGTAAGGGTCTGGCCGGCCGTGATCGTGATTTTCCGGGTGAACGGCTTGAATCCCTCAATGGTGGCGTCCAGCGTGTAGGGGCCTGCTGGAATGTCATTCATTTCATACTCACCAGTCTCGTTTGAGTAGGCAGTTTCAGGCGGCAGGCCAGGAGCATTGGCCGTCAGCTTGATGGCCACTCCGCCGACGGGGATTGGCTGGCCCTGTGGACTCATGGCGGTTGTGGTCCCTCGGAGAGAGCCGGTTTGTATTTGTGCCGCAGCGATGCCTGGTATCGATATAAAGGCGAATAAGAGTGTCGCCGCAAGAATTGCGCGAAAAGCGGGAAATTCGTACTTGAGGCAAGCCGGCAGACCAGGCCGGGAGTGAGAGGACAGCTGCAATCTATTTTGGGCCTGGCTTCTTTTCTGGATCAACATGGGCTGGAAGAATCTTCTCATCAGTGATAGTTCGCTCGAAATTTCCTTCCCTTTCGGTTCTTGGATTAAACGTTTGGCAGCGTACCTGGTTGCAGCAGACGAGGGCCTCTCCCTCTGTGGCTTGCAGGTCCCGTCCTTACCTGCTGTTAACCTGGCATCTTATGAGATGAAATAGATGACCCAACGGATGCGCTGACCCTCAAAATTGGCGCAGAATGAGATTTGACAATAGGGTCTTAGAACCTGTAAAAGTAGCTCATGCCGAAATAGCTGATTCTCATAAGCGCTTATTTTGATTCGACCCGGCTATGAATAAAGAGGGCAATACATCAGGTGCCCAACTATTGATGCTACCAGTTAAGAGCCGAAAGAGGCAATTGGGTGATTCCACGCTTGCTTCTGTCCTGGGCTGGCGGCAGGTTTTGGGGAGCGACTTCCTGATCCGAAGATGAATCTGTTGGAGCGGGTTCAGGGACGGACAACATCCTTTCAAGGAAGATTGATTTGACTTTGCTTACCGACCGGTTGGAAAATATTGTCATTATCAGTTCGGTTCAGGTGCCTAATTCGCGGCTCTTGCAATTCACGCCATATCCACGGGCGGAGGAATCTGAATGAGCGAAAAGTTGTTTATTTTTGACACAACCTTGCGTGACGGCGAGCAATCGCCGGGCTGCAGCATGAACCTTGAAGAGAAGCTGGTAATGGCCCGCCAGCTTGACCGCCTTGGAGTGGACATCCTGGAAGCCGGTTTCCCTATCGCTTCGCAGGGAGACTTTGACGCCGTGTCCGCTATTTCCACGGAGGTGCGCCGGCCTACAATCGCCGCGCTGGCCCGCGCAAACCAGCTCGATATCGACCGCGCCTGGGCAGCCCTGAAGGATGCAGCAAAACCCCGGATTCACACGTTTCTGGCCACCTCAGACATCCATCTGAAATACAAGCTTCGCAAAACGAGGGAAGAAGTTCTCAAGATGATTGCGTGGGCTGTCGGCCACGCCAGCTCGCTGTGTCAGGACGTGGAATTCTCTCCTGAAGATGCCGGGCGGACCGACAGAAGCTATCTGATCGAGTGCTGCCACGCGGCCGTGGAAGCAGGCGCGACGGTGCTGAACTTGCCCGACACCGTGGGGTATTGCCTGGAGCCCGAATACGAAATGATGTTTGCCGACGTTAAGGCAAATGTTCCCGGGATTGAGAACGTTGTATTAAGTACGCACACGCATAATGACCTTGGCCTCGCTGTCGCCAATACTCTTGCAGGGGTTCGCGGGGGAGCGCGGCAGGTGGAGTGCACCATCAACGGAATTGGCGAGAGGGCAGGGAACGCGGCCCTCGAAGAGGTTGTGATGGCGGTATTTGTGCGGCGTGATGTTGAACCTGTCCATACCGACATCCGTACCGAAGAGCTTTACACCGCGAGCCAGTTGTTGACGCGCCTTACTGGTATGCAGGTGCAAAGGAACAAAGCCATTGTGGGAAGGAATGCGTTTGCGCACGAGGCGGGAATACACCAGGACGGTTATCTGAAGAACGCCATCACCTACGAAATCATTTCGCCGGAAACAGTGGGCATGCCCGCCGACCATATTGTGCTTGGAAAGCACTCCGGCCGGCACGCGCTGGCAAACCGCTTCAGGGAGCTGGGTTATGAGCTGACGAAGCCGGAAATCGAGCGCGCCTATGAGCTTTTCACACGACTGGCGGACCGCAAGAAAAACGTTTATGACGAAGACCTCATCGGCATTGTGAATGAGGGGTTCGAGCACATTCCTGAGCTTTACACGCTGAAACTTCTTGAGAGCGTATCCAGCAGCGAGGGGCGCTCAACGGCAACCGTTGAACTGGAGCGGGATGGGCAAGCCTTCCGTGAATCAGCTACCGCCGAGGGTCCTTGCGATGCTGCTTTTCGGGCGATCGACCGGATTACGGGAATACCGGGGAAGGTGGTGGATTTCTCTGTGCATTCGGTGAGTGCTGGAGCGGACAGCACGGCAGAGGTTTCAGTCCGGAGCCGCTTCCAGGATAAGGAGTTCTCCGGCAAGTCTCTGAGCTGTAACGTAGTTGAAGCTGCCGCGCGTGCCTACCTGCAGTCTGCGAACAAAGGTGTGTACGAAATCCGGCGGGCTGTGAAGCAAGCCGCTTCTGAAGCCGGTTCAGTCCACGAGAATGAGTTGGTGGATCGCCTTTTGCCTGGCGGTTACTGACATCTTAAGAGCCTCGGCTATTCATGAGTTTAATGGACGCCGAGCGGTCTAAAGCCTTCTGTTATCCTGGCCCGGTTCATAATTGCGACAACTGGGGGGAAATCTGTGCATTATTGACACAGATTTTGTTGGGAGTGACAAAAAATGTCACTATATGGGTTGGAGGTTGTCCTTATTCAATTGTTTGATAATAAATGAGTTATCTTCGTGACTGCCTCTGTTTTCACACATCAAAATCTTTTCATTACCTTAAGTTCAATTATATCTTGTCCTTTCAACTCTTATTCGTGTAAGATGCCTGCTATCAGATGCAGTCCATATTCAAAGTAGCCGTCTTGCCCGGTGACGGAATTGGTCCGGAGGTAACCGAAGAGGCCCTCAAGGTTTTGCGAGCGATTGAGGGTGTTATCGGCCCCAAATTCCGTTTCCAGACAGGATTAATTGGTGGTTGTGCAATTGACGCCACCGCTGTGCCACTTCCGCCGGAAACTATTTCAATTTGCAACCATGCGCAAGCCGTTCTTCTGGGGGCTGTGGGCGGGCCTCGATGGGATTCCCGACGGCCCGACAGCCGGCCTGAGGCCGGACTCCTGCAGCTACGCCAAAGGCTTCGCGTTTATGCCAATCTGCGCCCGGCGCGTGTTATTGATTCCCTGGCGGGCGTTTCGGCACTGAAGCCTGCAGTCGTGCGCGGCACGGACCTTGTTATCGTCCGCGAGCTGATGGGTGGAATCTATTTTGGCAATCCGCGCGGCATTTTCTCCAAGAACGGCGAGCGGATGGGCGTAAATACAGAGATTTATCGCGAGCACGAGGTTGAAAGAGTCGCCCACCGGGCGTTTCAGCTTGCGCGCCTGCGTCGGCGCAAAGTAACCTCGGTTGACAAAGCGAACGTTCTTGAGAGTTCGCGGTTATGGCGTGATGTAGTCACGCGGGTAGGCCAGTCCTATCCGGACGTTGAACTGGACCATCTTTACGTTGACAACTGCGCCATGCAGTTGATTGCAAAACCGACCAGCTTTGACGTCATCCTTACCAACAACATGTTCGGCGACATACTGAGTGATGAAGCTGCGATGCTGACAGGCTCGATTGGCTTACTGCCATCGGCCAGCCTGGGTGAGCGGTGCGGTCTTTATGAGCCGGTACACGGGTCCGCGCCTGATATTGCCGGGAAAAAACGTGCCAACCCGATCGCCACGATTGCTTCTGTCGCGCTCATGCTGCGGTACTCCTTCCGCCTGGAACGTCCCGCAGCAGCCATTGAGGCAGCCATAGAAAAGGTCCTGAGGAGTGGAGCCCGGACCCCTGATCTACCGGGACGCAAGCGCCCCGTTTCGACCTCACGCATGGGGAACTTGATTGCTGCTGCAACAACCAAGCTTCTTTCATCCTCGCGCTTCCTCCCTAAAGAAAAAGCGTAAATCGGTCAGCATTTCCATCGGTTGGGGGACTATGTGCTCCAAAGGAGGTAATAGCCGTACCTGTCGGTATTCGGGGGCAAAGACCGTTGCAATCTCGTTCGCTTTCGGGTTAATATGCAGTGCGACGGGGGGCGGCAGGCGGTTTTTCAGCCACAATCACAATGGCAGGAGCATATTATGTGGTGGGAAAAGGAAAAAAAGTCGCAACCCGGTGTCCCATTAGCAAAGCCGACCGTTTCCGCGCCCTCTAATCCTTCTAAGGTGGAAACCTCTATGCCTGAAAGCATTCGAAGAGATACAAGTGGAACTTCCCAGGGCCAGGTGCAAGCCACCATCGGCCGTTCAATTATCCTGAAGGGGGAACTGTCTGCAAATGAAGACCTTGTGATCGAGGGGCAGTTCGAAGGGACCGTTAATCTGCAGGACCATTGCCTGACGGTTGGCCCGAATGGAAAAATAAAGGCTGAAATCCAGGCACGGCAGGTGGTTATTTACGGGGCCGTGAATGGAAACGTGGCAGCGCGTGAAAAGATTGAAGTGCGCCGGACGGGCAATGTAACCGGTGATCTTAAATCGGCCAGCGTCTCCATTGAAGAAGGGGCTTATTTCAAGGGAAGCATTGATATTCTCCGTGACGCAAAGCCTGAAGAGCGCAAGCCCGTTGTTGCGGCGGCCGCATCCAAGCCCGGGAATTAGAAGAACGAGCGTTTTTCTCGATTCCGTGCCGCGGCGTGCGGGCTGCGCGCGAGGCAGGTTTGTCTCTGAAGCCGCGGGCTTCCTGTCTGGCACTGAATCGATTCCAACGTGACCTCGCGTTGCGCCAGGGTCTGCCGATGTTTTCAGTAAAGATGCAGGAGGCGTCCCACAAGAAGCCTTCCCCAGGTCGGAGTCCCGCCGTTTCCAGCCAGGCTCTCCAGTGGATCTGGAACTATTTGCAGGATGAAGAGAATCCTCACGTCCTCGACTGCGGCGCTGTTTCCTCCACTACGGTCAACATTCTGATCAATCGGAATGCCAAGGTTTACGTGGCGGACCTGATCGCTCCTTTGCAGCGCGGTGACACTGCTTTCTGGCGGCAGGAGGACAAGGAAACGCTGTTCTGCACTGCCGAACTGCTCAAACGAGTGCCTGCCATTCCTCCGGGTTCTCTCAGGTTGATCTGCTGCTGGCACCTGCTGGATCTTGTTCCACGGGAATACGTGCATGATCTGGTCCGGTTTTTTCTCTCGCTCCTTGCCCCGGGTGGGGTGATCTTTTGCTTCCTCCGCGAACTCAACCTCACCCAGGGCAAAGACGCCCGGTGGTGGCTTGAGACCCTCACAACGCTCGGCGAGGAAGGTGAGGGAGTCGGAACGTTTCCTTATCCTCCGGTGTCCAACCGGGAAATCGAAAAGCTGACCGCCGGCAACGGACTGAAGACATTCCTCACCCGTTCGCATCGCCGGGAAGTTGTCGTTTTGAAAGCGAAAGAAGAGGCCTGAATGAAATCATCAAAATTTTTCATGTTTGCGGCAGTGATGGCTCTGTCGGCTGGTGTTGCGCCTTTATACGGACAGGACCTGGTTGCAAAGGCCCTGAGCAGTTTTCCTGCGGACACCATCCGATTGGAATTCTCAAGCCCAGCGACGCTGCGGAAACTTCCAAATTATGCAAGTCTGCGTGAACACTACATGGGGCCGCGTCTTAAAGAGCTCGTGGATTCCATGGCCGAACTCGGTGTGGCGGAGACGGACGTGGATCAGTTGGTTCTGGGCTGGGATGCTGATGGCTCAGACCTGAATCTGTACGGCTTTGCCGGAGGAAATTTCCGGGCCTCGGTGCTCGATGCGCGAGCGGCCGAAAGGAATCTTCCTTCGCAGCAGATTGGTGGTAAAACCGGCTATTGCCTTGGCGCGGGTCTGGCTAGTGAGTGCGTTGTCGTCCTCAGTCCTACGGAAGGCGCATTTGGCAACCTGGCCACTCTCAGCCAGATTATGCAAACCCTGAATGGAGGTGGCAATTCGATAGGATCGAACGACAGCTTTGCGAAGGCAGTGAAGCAGGAGCAGAGCGGCGCCCCGATCTGGGGAGTTGCTGTCGCATCCGCCGTGGCGTCCTGGTTTAGAGGCTGGATGCCCAGGCAGAGCTCGGTTGACATGGACTGGAACAAGGTGTTCGAGGGTGTCGATGCGCTTGGATATAAGATCGAGACTGGCAGCGACATTCAGTTGGGCCTCGAAATGTTCTGCAAATCAGCGGAATACGCAGGGAGCCTGAGGCAGATGCTGGAAGGATTGAAACTGGCCCAGCAGATTGCCTGGCAGAATCAATATCCCGCCAAGGCCAACCCCTTCCAGAGGATGGAATTTTCACAGACAGGCAGCCAGATTGGCATAAATATCGTGGCAAATTACAGTGATGTGGGCGGGGCCTGACAGCTTGCCGCTTCCAAGCAAAAGCGGCACAAAAAAGACGTTCCAGGATTTCTCACACTAATCCCGGAACCGTTAAGGAACTGAGGAGTCGAATGCGGCACCCCGTCATCGGAGGCACATTCACGTTGTTGCCTCGCCTGAGGAGAAGTTCGTAACCCAGAAAGGCCGCAGCGCCTGCAGGAGCGGCCACTGTCAATGCAGTTGAGCCGGCAATAGCCAGCTTGGCGGCCGTAAGACCTCCGACACCCACTGCCCCCGTCAGAAAGCCCCTCCAGGAACCCCGCTTGTGCCCTCGAACGTGCCCTTCTGCATCCAGAGTACCCATCAGGCCCATGCTTTTATCCAAATGGGTGATGATCGCCGAAACTGGGATTATATGGCCGTCAGGCAGTGTCACATGGTCAAACCGGAAGGCGATTTCACCGTTGTGCCTCATCCAGGTCGGGCGGCGGATTGAAGTGATATGACCGTCAAACAGTGTTCCCTTAGGCAGTGCCATCTGGCCGTTGATGTAGACCGGTTCCGTCATTTCAGCCGATACGGGATCATTAACATGGCTGACCAGCGTGTGCATTCCCGAAATGAGCCGTGCTGTGACCAGCGTCTCTGCGGGAATCGTCAAGGCGGTCGAAGTTCCCGAGTTGGTATCCGCACGGTTTAACTTCCCGTCCCGGTGGGAAAAAACTCCTCTCCCCGCCGCCAAGCACAAAGGTGTTGCCAGCAAGAGCGCCCCTAGAACGGCAAAAAATCGTCGCATTGATTTCCTCCCTATGGCTATGGAGTCATGCGTGCTTTGGGCAACAGAACTTTATTCTTCGCCCATCTCAAACTACTGCCCCTGGATAATTCCTGCCTTACAAAACTTAATATTCCCGTGCGAATAGTGGACTTCCGTCAAGAACTCATATTGTAAGACGGTTTATCGCACTCAATTTCAGAAAGTTGTAAAAACAGTGTAAAAACGCATGCAGCTTCGTGCGCCAGACGAAAACAACTTCTTGATGACTTTTCCAACCCCATGAAAAAGCGAGTCTATTTTACCCCAGTTTGGTCACCTTGTCTGCCTGCGGTCCTTTCTGCCCCTGAACGATCTCAAATTCGACAGCGTCACCCTCTTGAAGCGACTTGAACCCATCGCCTTCAATTGCTGAATAATGAACAAAAACGTCGGCCCCCTCGTCTTGCCCGATGAAGCCGTATCCTTTACTGTTATTAAACCATTTAACTTTTCCTTGAAGTCGTGCCACTTCCATCCCTCCTTAATCGCTGAGCATTAGTGATCGAGAGCCCCTCCGGGAATGGTCCAAAAAGCAAAAGGCCAGGAACCGCCCTCGATTCCCAGCCCCCTCTTTCAACAACAATTACCCGATGCGACCACCGCACAAACTCCCTGGCGCTAAGTATATATTTAGGAATCCACTTGTCAAGAGAATATTGACTTTTCAGTAGAGGTTACAAATCCTACTAGTAATTACGGTTAGCTTACCTGACACCTCCTCTCCAGCGGTCCCACAGTAACCCCACAAGCGTTTTCCCGTCCAAGATCTTCTTCTCGCGCAGGAGCTTGTCAATCTGGATTTTCGAAAATTCGGCCACCTCGATTCGCTCATCGTCCTCGGGACTAGCCTTGGCAAGTGTTAAATCCAGGGCTTCCACAAGGTGCATTTGCTCAGTCAGAATGCCCGGGCTGGGATAAAAAGAAAAGAGCCGATTCAGGGAACCGGCGCGGTACCCCGTTTCTTCCTGCAATTCACGGCGGGCGGCGCGAATGACGCTCTCACCGGGTTCCATAGAACCCGCGACGAGTTCCCAAAGATGTTTTTGCGTGGCGTAGCGGAATTGCCGGACCAGAACAATATGCCCACTGGGAAGCCTCGGAATGACGACAACCGAACCATGATGCTCTACGATTTCGCGGGTTGCTTCGACCCCGCCGGGTTCGACCACGCGGTCAAGCTTAAGGCAAAGGACTCGTCCATCGTAGAGGCTCTTGCTGCTCAGAACTCGAACCTGGGATTTCATGGTGAAAACAGTATCCTCCACAATCCGCCGCGGGAATCTTCCAACGGCGTTGAGTTAAATCAGAAGCAGCTTTGAAGAACAAGGGCCCGGCCGGTCAGGCTGGGATCACAAATTTCTCGATAACAGACTTGGCGGTCTTGGTGTCCTTGGCAGCCTTCAGTGTGTCGCGGTCCTGTTCCAGTGCAGACTTGAGCTTAGCATACTTCTCAAGCTTGTCTTTGACGGCGGCATTCTGGTCCGGGGTGGCTGCGGGATCCTTGGCCGCCTTGTTCAGGCAATCCATGAGGCTGTCAATGATTCCCAGCGAGAGAGTGAGCCGGGTAAGGCAACTTTGCTGGTGGTAGTCCTTTGTGAATTCAGAAAGGCTTTCTTTCCTAACCGTTCCAACCAGTTCAGCTATGCTTTGCACATAACTTTTGACCATTCCTTCGTCGTCGCTGCAGGTTTGGCTATGAAGTGATTGGAGGAAGGGCAAGCCAAACAGTAAAGGTCCCGTAAGAATAATCATTAGGATCCGGCGTTTCATGGCCGCTCCTTTCCAAAACGGGATTACGTGATGTTGTGAGCCCGGGCCTCGCTCAGAGTTCAGAGGCCTTCTTCCGGCACATGGTAACATAACTGGGACACCAGGGAAGGGAATTCATGGCCTGTGCTGCGAGGTTTGGCGAATGGGCCAGGGCGAAGGTCCTGGGCGTAACTAGGCCCCCGCAGGCTGGTATGCTGGTCCTCGTTTTGGACTCATCGTATCCGGAGATAACACGGAACGGGAAGGTCGGCGATGAAAATTTCCGCACTCATTGTGGATGATGAGCAGCCTGCAAGGGACGAACTGGCATACCTGCTCAAGAATTTTCCGGACGTCGGGATTGTCGGCCAGGGCAAGAATGGCGTGGAAGCGGTGAGCCTGGTCCGCGAACTAAGTCCTGATCTTGTGTTTCTCGACGTTCAAATGCCGGGCCTGGACGGCTTTGGCGTCATCAAGAAGCTGCTCGACCGCAATACCCGCCTGCCCTACTTTGTTTTTGTCACTGCTTATGACCATTATGCCGTGCGCGCGTTCGAAGTCAATGCCGTCGACTATCTGCTGAAGCCGATCGAGCGGAACAGACTTGAAAAGGCCTTGCAGCGGGTGCGAAGGATGGTGGAGGCGTCGGAAGCTGCTTCTCAGAAGCTTGACCGCCTGGTGCACATGATCGAAGAGCGCCCCGCCGCGCAGTCCAGCAAACTTGTTGTCAAGAGCGGTAACCGCATGGTGCTGGTGGACTCTTCTGACATCATTTATGCGACGATTGAAGATGGAGTGATCAGAATTGTGACCAAAGACCTCGATGGCCAGTCAAACTTCCGCACCGTGGAAGAGCTGCAAAACAACCTGGACCCTAACATGTTCTGGCGGGTCCATCGCTCCTACCTTGTCAACATCAACCGGATTAAAGAGGTTGTTCCCTGGTTCAAGAGTTCTTATCAACTGAAGATGCAGGACCGCCAGGAAACAGAAATCCCGGTGAGCCGTGCTCAGACACGGAAGCTGCGGGAACTGTTAAATCTCTGAGTGGTCTGCCGGCGGTCTTTGCCTAATGAATTTGCCCGTCGTGGCCCTGTCCGTCAGGAGCCGCGGCCGGATTCTTTATCTGGTGAAAGGCGGAAGTAGTCTTGCAGCGTCTGGATAAGACCTGTGACCGTCGAGTCCGTGGCTTCAACGGAAATTGTTAGGCCGTGTTTGCGAACAGTCTCCGATGTGATGGGGCCTATGGATGCAATGGCGGCTTGCTCCAGGATTTTGCGAAGGCCTGCGCCCTCGATCAATTTCACAAAGTTTGACACGGTGGACGAGCTCGTAAAGGTGACGGCGTCCGGGGCGGGCGTGAGGAGCCGCTCGAGTTCACCGGCGGTAAATTCAGGCAGGACCGTCTCATAGGCTTCAACAACTTCCACGCGAGCGCCGCGTTCTTCAAGCAAGCGGGGCAGAAGGTCTCTGGCAACCTTCGCCCGCGGAATCAGGATACTCTTCCCGCGAACCTCAGCTCCCTTCAGGCATT
This sequence comes from Terriglobia bacterium, assembly GCA_035576145.1. Taxonomy (GTDB): domain Bacteria; phylum Acidobacteriota; class Terriglobia; order UBA7540; family UBA7540; genus SCRD01. The sequence goes on along the minus strand of DATLWV010000110.1, from coordinate 2,031 downwards.
CAATCAGACCTTCCGCCCTGTATTCCTGAGGCATGAAATCAACGTGAATGCCGGTGGCGGCCAGTTCGGCCGCGGTGCCGGGCCCGATGGCGCCGATCTCCAGTCCCTTCAAGTCGCGCACGTCACGGCCACACACAGGAAGGCGGCCCAGAAATTTCCTGACGCCGTTGGCTGAAGTGAACACGAGATAATCAAATTCCTCCAGCCGGCCAATGGCCTCGTCGAGCGGCTGCCAGGATTGCGGATCGCGAATCTCAATAACAGGAATCTCGACGGCTTCGGCTCCCAATCTTTCAAGGGCTTCTCTGAAGACGGCAGATTGTTCGCGCGTCCGCGTGGTCACAATGCGTTTTCCAAAGAGCGGCAGGCGTTCAAACCAACTCAATTCATCGTGCAGGCCGGCGACGTCACCCACAACGATGATCGCCGGCGCTTCAATGCCCGAGGCCTTCGCAGCAATATCAGCCAGAGTGCCGGTAATGGTTTGTTGCGCTGGCCGGGTTCCCCAGAAGATAACGGCAGCCGGAGTGTCCGGATTGCGCCCTCCTTGGAGCAGGGCTGCGCTGATTTCAGGCAGATTGCGGACTCCCATAAAAAGGACGAGCGTGTCCGCACCGGCGGCAAGTTTCGCCCAATTGATGCTGTTTGAAGATTTTGACGAGTCTTCATGGCCGGTCACGAACGTGATGCTCGAGGACAGGTCGCGATGGGTCAATGGAATTCCCGCGTAAGCCGGTGCCGAATAGCCTGACGTAATTCCGGGGACAACCTCGAACGGAATGCCTGCTTTTGCAAGGGCCTGCGCCTCCTCCCCGCCGCGTCCGAAAATGAAAGGATCTCCGCCCTTCAGCCGAACTACAATCTTTCCCTGCGCCGCTTTGCTCACCAGCAACCCGTTGATAGCTTCCTGCGGCGACTTCTTGTCACCCGGCCGTTTGCCCACGCAGATCCTTTCACACTCGGGCCGCGTGTATCTCAGCAGGTCTTCGTTGGCGAGAAAGTCGTAAATAACGGCGTCAGCGCGCTCAAGCGCCGCCTTGCCCTTGAGAGTCAGCAGGCCGGGATCGCCCGGCCCAGCACCGACAAGATAAACCTTTCCTCCCATATCAACCTATCAGGCAACGAAAGACTGGCGTTATTGAAGTGGCCAGGAACAGAACTATTTCGGGTCCAGTTCCGGATGGCTGAGCAACTCGCGCGCTCCCTGGCCTAAAAGTTCCGTTGCCACCCGTTTGCCAAGCTCCTCAGGATCATTGGGAGCGCCCTTGGCACTTACCCGAAGCACCCTTGTGCCGGAGGGATCCGCCACCACTCCCATCAGGTGCAATCCGCCGGATTCGTGTGTTGCATACGCCGCGATGGGAAGCTGGCATCCGCCTCCCAGGCCCTCGAGCATGGCCCGTTCCGCGCGGACAGCCTGATAAGTGGGCCGATGGTCAAGCAGCGCGACAGCCTTTTTTACCGCCGCGTTCTGCATCCTGATTTCAATGGCCAGAGCTCCCTGTCCAACTGCCGGGCAAATTTCATCTTCCCGGAACCAGCTCGTGATGTGCGCGGCGAAACCGAGACGTTTCAATCCCGCCCCGGCCAGCACCAGCGCTTCGCAGTCGCCCCTCTCAAGTTTTCGCAACCGGGTATCCACGTTGCCGCGCATTGGGACAACTTTGATATCGGGCCGCAAAGCGAGCAGCTGTGATTGCCGCCGCAGGCTGCTGGTTCCAATGCGCGATCCGGCCGGAAGATCATGAAACCGCAGACCGCCTTTTGAAACAAGCGCATCGTGCGGGTCCTCGCGCTCCGGGACCGCCGCCACGCCCAGACCTTCAGGCAGGTCAGTGGGAAGGTCTTTCATGCTGTGGACTGCAAGGTCAACCTGGCCGGCCAGCAACGCCTCTTCAATTTCTTTGATGAACAAACCTTTGGTTCCAGATGCTACCAGCGCGGCATTCTGTAGCTTATCGCCGCTGGTCTTGATGATCTCGATTTTGATTTCGTGGCCGGCAGACGCCAGGCGGTCTTTTACCCAGTTCG
>DATLWV010000109.1:0-4126 GCA_035576145.1 Terriglobia bacterium | reverse complement strand
GGCGGGGGTCCGCTCAGGTCATCTCGATACCTCCAGAACGAGATCCTCACCGACTCGGTGTACGGGTCCATATCCTCCATGATAATTTTTCGGGCCCCGGCGTTGCCCTCCTCCGCCGCGTCAAAGTCCTTCCAGTCGTGGCCGAGGGTTCCAAAAACGTACTGGCCGGTCCGTGGGCCTGTAATGATGCTCCAGCAGTAATAGGTGAATGGACGGTTTTGCTGGCGCGACCACTCGGTAAGCTTCTTCACGCCTGCCTCATATTGTGCGCTCATGCTTGGCTTGGTTTTGACAACGATGATTTCGTCCACGTTTTTGTGTGACATCTGCGCGCTGGCAGGCAATGCAACCGCCAGTGCGATGAAAATTAGAGATACGAATACCTTTCTCACAGCAGTCCCTCCCTTTATGAATTTTGCTTTCTTGTAGGTACCTGGTGCCCCGCTTGCGGATGGGAGACTACCACCGCAGAACTGTCGAATCAACAACAAATTGTCAGGTATTATTTCAGTGGGTACTGTTGGTGCTTAAGTTAATTGATCCGGGCCGCAGGCGGCTCAGACGTCGATTCTTAATGCCTGCGCTCGGTTGCCAGCCACGGATAACGTTCTTCTGTCCGTGGGCCTTTTGACTTGTGAAGGACCCACATTCAGAAATGCACTAATCGTGGCCAACCGCTCCTTCCGGCCACAATGGATGGACGTACTTCGCGGCTGCCGATTCATGCTGAAATAAACACTGAAAGCAAATTTCAAGCTGGCCAACCGGTCACTGGTGAAATACAATCGGGTCAGCGTCTTCTCGCCGTGCCTGAAAGAGCAGGGGTTGGGGCCAGGGTGCCAGTTGCGTGCATATTCAGGGCCGGAGTTCGCCCGACTACCCGCGAACGAACGCGAGGCGCGCTGGTGCGCAGTGCGCGCATTAAACCCGGAACTGTTCACCCGGAATTCCGCGGCTTGAGACACAGATGAAAGAAAGGAGGTCCACTGGTTATGAGAGGCATCGAAAACGTGCTGGCCCTGGGCGCTGGAGCACTCATGCTTTCTGCAACTTTAATCTGGGCGCAGCAGAGTGCCGGGTCTCAGCCTCCCCCCGCCGCAGGGCAAGAATCCAGTCCAGCGAAGGCGGCAAAAACCGAGAAGCCGAAAGAATGGAAGGGCAAACTTGTGGACGCAAATTGCGTCGTGAAGGCATTGAACACCGTGTCCGTGCAGGATGATCTCGGCGCGGGCCAGGGTTTTCCCCACTTCGCGAATGGCCCTTCGCAGCCGCAGCCCTACCCCGGCGGAGGAGCACAACAGGCGCAACAGCCGGCCACCGTGACCTGTCCGGGTTTGGGATGCATGACGCCAGACGCCAAGACCGGACCCTACCCCATGCGGGGTGGCCTGGGGGGCCCCATGGGGTCTACCACAACCGACGGTCCAGGCGGGAGGTCCGATATCAAGGCCCGGATGCGCCGTGCCGCGTTGGTCGAAGATGCCGTCAAGAAGTGCGCGGCGACCAACGCCACCTCTGAATTCGGCCTCGCCCTTTCCAGCGGCCGGTTGATCGGGTTCGACCAAGAAGGCAACGGCAAAGCCAGCCAGGCCATTAAAGTCGCCGAGTTAAAGCCCGGCAAGCCTGCAAAGGCAACTGTGGAAGGCATTGAGGAAAGCAACGGATTGGTCCACGTGACGTCCGTGGAGATTAAAGGCAAACACTAAAATAGCACTTGGCTTATCGTTCCCAGGATCACAGGTGGCTACAGCCTCGTGGCATGGGCATCCTGCCCATGAATATTCACGGGCGAGACGCCCGTGCCACAGTATCGGTCCCGCGCGCAAATTCGGTGCCGTGGCTGCCGGCTTTCATTGCTTGGCCGTTATATTGCCTGCGAATGACTGGACGACGATCCTGCCGTCCCGCACCACGAACGTATCCGTCCCCAACTCGTACACATTGTCAGCCGTTTCTGCGGTCCAGATGATGTAGCCATAGTCGCCCTCCACGGACTGGTGCTTAAGGCTGAACGTTGCTCCAGGTTTGCCGAACTCCGCGAGCAGCGCCTGGAAGAATGCTCTGATAGCAGCCGCGCCCTTAATCGGGCCCCCAGGCGTGAACAGGACGGCGCCGGACGCATAGTCCGACAGGATGCCATCGAGGTCATGCCTGCCAAAAGACTTCAAGTGGTGCTCGAGAACATCATTTGTTGAAACCATTTTTCACTCTCCTTTTTTTGCGTTGCAGTAACCCTTGCCCGCAGGTTCCCGGACACTCGGGCATTACGATGGGCGAATGTTCTGGTTCACGCCCGAGACGCAATCACCTCAAGATATTCAGCATCAACCTGGGTGACGCCGTCAGTACTGTTGTTATGTGCCGCCCACAGCTGCACGAGTTCGCGTTGCAGTTCCTCCCGCCCCCTCGAGTCGAGTGATTCGAAGGCGCGTGACATCGGGCCATAGTTCGTTCGGTAGAATTCCACCACCGCATCAGGTGCGAACGGATAGTCAAAGTGGTAGATGCGTTTCGCAAACTTGAGATCGGATACTCCGTCTCGGAAACGGTCGCGGACGGTACGTTCATCTCCCCACAGCACCGGCGCGGGCATGCCCGAGGGAGCGATGTACCTGGAAATCGTCTTGAACATTGCCCCGACGAACCCACCTGGTGTCCAATTCGCCATGGCAATCATTCCGCCTGGCCTGCACACACGGATGAGTTCAGCCGCCACCAGGTCCGGGTGGGGCGCGAACATGGCTCCGATCAGGCTGATGACGGCGTCAAACTCGGCATCATCGTAGGGCAGTGATTCGGCATCGCCCTCTTCGAAGGTGATTTCAAGTCCCTCGGCGGCCGCCCGCGCCCGGGCCTTTCGAAGCCAGTTGGTGGCAATGTCGCAACCAGTAATTTGAGCGCCAGCTCTCGCCGCAATCAGGGCAAGTTGGCCGGCGCCGCAACCGACGTCGAGCACCCTGGCTCCGGGTGTGACGCCCAGCCGCTGGAAAAACTGCTCCGCGTCCTTCTCCAAGAAGCGGGAGAACAGGTCGTAGTCTCCCATCATCCAAGTCGTCTTCAGGCGAATCTTCAGTTCCTCAGATTCTCCTGTCGTCTGTGTCGCACTCGCAATTGCATTCATGCTCGTTCCTCCTTCAGTTGAGCTGTTTTGGATCCGCGCTCCCCACGGCCCAGTTCCATCGTGCGGCCAGGAGGGCCTTGAATACTTGACCGGCCGTCCCGTATTCTTAGCAGAAATGCCCAATTCAGGGAGGCTGCGAGCGTGGATGTGCTTTCCGAGGTTTTGAGGGTCGTCAGCTTGAGAGGGGCCCTTTACTTTAATGGGGAGTTCTCTGCCCCCTGGTGTGTCAACACCCGGCCATCCGTCCTGGCCCCCCACCTTTCCCCCAAGGCCGGGCACCTGATCATTTATCACTTCATAACCGAAGGGCGCGCATACGCAAAGCTCCTCGAAGGGCAGCGTGAGGAGCTGACCGCTGGTGACATCGTAATCTTCCCGCACGGAGATACCCACCTGGTAGGCAACGGCTTCCCCGAGAAACCCGTCGATTCCTTGAAGACGTTTGCGAAGAACCTGACCCAGGGATTCAAACTCGCCCGGTATGGTGGCGGCGGCGAGATTACTCGAATCATTTGCGGATACATGGCCTGCGAGCCACGGCTGAGTGAGATTTTTCTGGCTGGCCTGCCGAAGATCCTGAAAGTGCATGTTGCTGGCGAACCGTCAGGCCAATGGCTCGCGCATTCGATCCGATTCTCGGTGGACCAGGCGGGCGTATCGGATGCCGGCAGCGAACTGGTGCTGGCCAGGCTCTCTGAGGTGCTGTTCGTGGAGACGTTGCGACGCTACATCAACGCGCTGCCTCCTGACCGGGTCGGCTGGCTCGCAGGCGCGCGCGATCCCATCATCGGCCAGGCCCTTGCACTCCTGCATAAAGAGCCTGCTGACCCGTGGACCCTGTCGGGCTTGGCAAAGCGCGTTGGCCTGTCACGGACGCGGCTTGCTGACCGCTTCCGCCATTTCCTGGGAGAGTCCCCGATGGCTTACCTGGCCCAATGGCGGCTGAGGCTGGGGGCGGAGATGCTGCAGTCGACCGGGGACAGCGTGGCGCAAGTCGCTGCCGCA
>DATLWV010000108.1:0-41834 GCA_035576145.1 Terriglobia bacterium | reverse complement strand
TGTATGTGGCGGCACATCTCGTTAAGCTTCTTTAACTTTTCCTACATTAAACCCTTCCACAACAATTCGTGGTCGCTCGCCCCGAGCATCGGCATCGGCCAGTTCGACCCGAATGCCTTCCATCTCACCGGGCATCAGCGCCAGATAGTTATCGCTATAAATGGCCGGGAGGATGCGGTCGCCCGTCTTTTCGCGGACAGCTTTCACCCTCACCATGAGCGCCGGGTGTGACGACGGATTGCGCAGGTTAGTCGCTATTATCCAGCGACTGCCCAGTTGCTGCACACCAGTTGTAACCTCAAGATTGACCGTGGGTAGTTCGCGAATGGCGCGATAGTTGCCAACCTCTCGAGGCCGCATATAGAAGTTTCTCGAGATCACCGTGCCCTGGTGCGTCAACCCAAGCCGCAGAAAGTGAATGGGCGTAAGCCCTGCCGGATACTCCATCTTGATGCAGGAAGCCGTGCTGTCTTCCTTGCTGTCAAGTATGGCAGATTTCGTCCATTGCTGAGTGCCTTCCATGTTCAGGATTTGAACGTGGGCACTCAAACCCTGCACATCTCCGCCGCTGTAATTGACCACTTCGACGCTTTCGCCAACCGGGTTCCACTGGATATGCAGCGCCTCGCATCCTTTCTTGGCTGCGAAATAGGCCGCGGTCGGCTCAAAGTAATAATCGTAGGTTTGCCACACGAAAGAAGGCCAGCAGGAATGGCTCATCCAGATCAGCAGGCCCATGCGGTACTTGCTCTGGCCCTCGAACATGGCGCGGTAGCCTTCGTAATTGACAAACTGCGCCAGTGCCACCCATTCTTCCGCGCCCGTCGCACCGCCGTAGCTATTTTCAATCACGCTCCGGTAAGACGCGCCGTTGGCTGCCCCCTGAAGGCAGAAATCGTGCAAGCCCCAGTCAAGCCCCTGTGGCCACAACGCCTTTTTCGGCATCATAAGTTGAACGCTTTCAATGGGCGGAATGTTTTGCATGCCGCGTTCGCTGTGGAGCGTGGTGTTCGCCCCAGAGCCAAAGTAATAACTGAGCGGCATTGCGGTATAAGGGCCGTGGCCACTCACCACGCCTTCGGCAGAGTTTGGAATGTATTGGATGCCCGGGTGCATCTCCGCCAGCATTTTGCTCAAACCCTCTTCAATGCGCTGAGGAGGGTCACCCTCGTTGCGCCCGCAGTACAGCCCGATGGAAGGGTGATTGCGGATCCTCAGGATGAAATCACGCGCGTTCGCGAGAAACAAGTCGTCATCCGCAGGATCCGGGCCGTCCCATGGGTTGGCCAGCCAGAAGTCCTGCCACACCATCATGCCATGCCGGTCGCAGGCTTCATAAAATGCATCCCGGCCAATTTGCCCCACCCAATTGCGGATCATGTTGAAATGCATGTCGCTGTGATAACGCACCGCCACATCGTATTCGCGGGCGCGGTAGCGCAGCATGGATTCACTGAAGCCCCAGTTGCCGCCCTTCGGCACCAGCCGCCTGCCGTTAATCCACATCCGCAGCTTTCCGCCCTCCTTGCTGTAGGTCATCTGCCGGATACCCACCTTCATCGACTTGGCGTCGGAAACCAGCTTGTGGGGCCCTTCAAACTCCAACGTCAGATCATAGAGGTTTGCCTCACCGTATCCTGCCGGCCACCAGAGTTTTGGATGATGAAGGCGTAGTGCGGGATGAGTGGAAGGGTCGAGTTTGATCCTGGTGGTGGCAGAGGGTTCCACTTTGACTTTCTGCTCGAACTTGACATCACCAAGAATGCCACGGAGTGTCCCCTTTACAGCCTTTGCTTCGTGATTGACGAGATCGACTTCGACACTCACATCGGCGCTCGAATTCTCTGGCAGAGGCAGCGTGGTAGTCACACATGGATTTTCAATCGTGACCGGGCCGCTGGTGATGAGATACACATCATTCCAGATCCCGGTGTTACGCCCGCGAATGGTGGATATCCAGTCCCAGCCCACAGAGGCGTGAAAGGTGGGATTATCAAGCCCCAACGCTCCGCCGTTGTGGCCCGCCAAAGCAAAAGTCTTCTGCTTCGCGCTGCCCGGCGTGTGGTTCCTGATGATGCGAACAGCCAGCGTGTTCTTCTCGCCCGCCGCCAGATGCTCTGTGACATCGAAGCGCCCACGCGTAAAGCCGCCGTCGCTGCGCCCGATCCTCTCTCCGTTCAGATAAATCTCTGCCTTCCAGTTGATGCCGTCAAAATTCAGCCACGTATGTTGACCGCGGGAGAGTTTCGGCGTTTCGAATTCGGTGCGGTACCAGAAGTCAGCGTAGAAAAATGAATCCGAGATGTGCAACTGGTTCTGGCCGTAGTTTGGGTCGGGTATTGCCCCTACGTTCAAGTAAGACGAGAGGACGGTGCCGGGCACTGTGGCGATCATCCAATCGCCGTCATCAAACTCGGGCTTTGAAAGTGCTTCACCGTTAGCCTTCACCTGTGAATCCCGTTGCAGCCGCCAGTTGCCGCCCGCAAGGTCAATGCGTCCGTCGGGCTCGGGTGCCGGGGCTGGTTTTGGCTGGGCGACAAATCCGCCGCGCCCGTAGACCTCCATTTCGCTCAGGATATAGCCGTCTGCTGACGTGGGGCGCGTCATCAGTACTCGCACGTATCTTCCCTTGACGGGCTGAGTTAGTTTGATGTCATCGACCAGGTCAGTTCCGCCGGGCAGCAGCTCAAAGTCTCGCCAAATCTCCGCGTCATCTGAAATCTGAATCGACCCTTCCGCTGCCTTGGCAATCCAGTGCAGCGCAACCCGATCGAACTCGCACGACGTCCCCAGATCAACGTAAACCCATTCCTCGCCCAGCCCAGCGCTCATCCAGGCGCTGGTAAAGTTATATGGTCCTCCGACTTCCACCCGCTGGCCGTCGTTGAAGAACGCCACCACGCCAATCCCCCACTCCACGCCAAAGGCCGGCAGCGGAGTTTTGGCGGCAACAAACTCAACGCGGTAGTAACGGCTTTGCGAGACAGGATTGAGGGGGATGGAAGGCTTGAAGAGAAATCCGTTCCGTGCAAACTCCGGCGGGTAGCCAGCGCGCGAAGCGGGCACGGGCGCCGGCACACTTCCGGTTTTGTTCCATGTCCTACCATCATCGGAAACAGACACTTTGAAACTGACCTCGGCCGGGTTTACCCCACGCGCAGTCAGAACCGCCAGCAAGTCTATCCGGTCAACTTTCGGGACGCTTTCACCGCCACCCAGCCGGAGCTGCACCCATGCGCGTGGGCCACGCAACGTAACTGTGCTGGTCGCATTATGGTCGAGGAAGAATTCCCGCTCCGCTTTAGGAAGCGTCCCGATAGAGTTCCCTGAAGTCTCCACCCATGTGGGGAGGCGTGTGTCCTTGATACCGTCGGTCACCAACTGCGCCGTCAGGTTGTAGTCGTAGCTGCTGGAATGATAGGCAGGTCGTAGCAGCGCCAGGTTACGATAGGTGTTTGAGGTATCGAGGATAAGCTCGGGGGAGAAATCTTCGACAGGGTTTCCTGGGTACACCCCAATTCCGCGTGTGTACTTGGTCGAATTGCCAAGAGGCGCGTTTGCCTGCGTTTCGTTCGATGGCCCCGCTGGAGCTTGGACAGTCGAAGGAGGCACCTCAGCCGCAAGCGCCAGGCCTTGAAGATCTCCCAAAGCTACCGTAGCGCCTGCAATTGTGCTTTTCAGGAACGTGCGGCGTGAACTCCTGGGCACTCGCATTGTCGGCCTCCTGCAGGGAAGGCGGTAGTATACACCTGAAAGCTTCGATCGGCGCTATCGGCCACGCTGTAACAGGGCATTGGCAAAGGCTGAAATGCATACTGCGGCTCCGCATTTTGCGCCGCGTTCTGGTATAGTCTCTTATTTAAACGTGCCTGACCGACCATCAATTTCAAAGCGAGCAGCACGCCGACTGATCCAGCAGGCGTTTGTCCTGACGGGCCGGGACCGCTCCGTACGTCAGCACATTCGCGAAGCACGCCTGGAAACGCTCTGGGTGCTTGAAGACTGGAATTTTGAATGGACGATCATCCTGGACCGGGGCAAGGTACAGTTTGAGCGACGGCCGGCGCGTTTGCCCGACATGACCCTGACCTGGGCCGACGCGGCGGATTTTCTTTCTGCCATCCAGGAAGGGCGCACGCCCGATGAGGGTATGACCATGAACGGCAACCTGGTCTTCCGAACTTATGTTGAGCCCGTGTATAGAAGCTTTTGCCGTTCGCTTGAACTGGTCATAAAATACCCCGTTGATGACGCTGGAAATCCACTTATGTAATACTTTAAGAATTTGATGTAATACATTGATTTGTATATCGCGAGTAGTTTTCGACTTTGACGGGCCTCACAACCAGGTCATTACAAGTATGAAGGGCAAGAAGGGTTTCTCGATGACGACGGAAGTCCCTACGGAATGGGTTTCGACAAGCTTTAGGGTTCGCTACGCTGAGACCGACCAGATGGGAGTGGTGTATTACGCCAACTACCTGGTCTGGTTCGAAATCGGCAGGAGCGAATTCTGCCGGCGGCATGGCTTTGAATATCGCGACATGGAGCGCGAGGACGGCCTCTGCATCATCGTCGCAGAGGCCAGCTGCCGGTACAAAGCCTCCGCGCACTACGACGATGAAGTTGTTGTCAGAACGTGCCTGCGCGCGGCCCGGCGCCGCGTCCTGATTTTCGGATACCAGATTTATCGTCAGTCGGATAATGTTCTGCTGGCGGAGGGCGAAACCACGCACGTGATAGTGAATCGCGAGGGCCGCCCGTGTGCCCTGCCCGATAAGTACCGGGAGATGTTTGAGACCGGGATCAAGCTCCGTGAGGGGTAAGAAGCCTCCCAGAAGGTGCCCGAAAAGCCCGGCTTGGGCCAGTGTTTTGATCGTCTCCGTCTGCTTGTTCAGTCCGGGGTGGACCGAAATCGCTATCGGAGACAATCAGCAGGGCAAAATCGGGTCTTAGAGCGACGATACGGAAGTAAATTTGACCCCTTAACATGCCGCCCATTTCAGCCACCATCATCACGCGCAATGAAGCCACGAACATCGCCCGCGCTATCCGGTCACTCGATTGCGCCGACGAAATCCTGGTGGTCGACTCCGGCTCAACGGATGAAACCGTGAAGATTGCAGCTGAGCTCGGTGCCCGGACCGTCACGCACCCCTGGGAGGGATTTGCCGCGCAAAAGAACTTTGCCGTGCGTGAGGCCAGCCACGACTGGGTCCTTAGCCTGGACGCCGACGAGGAATTCGACGAAGAGGCCCGTGCCGCTATCCGTGAGTGGAAACATTCTAAGCCAGGCGTTGGGGCTTACCGATTCGCCCGGCGCGCACAATATCTTGGGCGGTGGATACTGCATTCGGGCTGGTATCCGGATTGGAAAATCCGCTTGTTTCACCGCGGCAGGGCTCGATGGGCGGGCGACTACGTGCATGAGTCGGTGATGGCCGACGGTCCTGTGGAGACGCTCAACGGCCACATCCTCCACTACACCTGCGATTCGCTGGCCGACCATCGCAACCGAATCGAGTTTTATACAGGGCTGGCTGCTCGGGAAATGTTCGAGCACGGCGATCGCGTGGGTTTCGCACGTCGGCTGCTGGCGCCACCCTGGATATTCATCCACACTTACTTTTTCCGGCTGGGAGTGCTCGATGGCACGCCCGGATTTCTGATTGCCTGGATGGCAGCTCGCTACGTCCGTCGCAAATACGGGAAGCTTGCAGAACTCCAGGCCGGTGGAAAAGGCAGGCATTGAGCCCGGACACACCACTCAGCATCGGACATGTCGATACGGGCCTCGTGCTTCGCGGCGGCCAGCGCCAGCTTTTGTTGCTGGCGCAAGGCCTGCGCGCCCGTGGTCATTCGCAACTGATCGTGTGCCCGCAGGAGAGCGAGCTTTACCGCAGCGCAACGTCCGATGGCTTTCAGGTTCTTGGCCTTCCGCGGGAGGACTTCAGACACATCAAAGGAATCCGCCAACTTCGTCGTCGGCTTCATCAGGACGGCCTGATGCTCCTGCACGCCCACGACGGCGTGGGACAGTCCGTTGCATGGATAGCGTCGCTCGGAACGCATGTGCGCCGTGTTGCAACCCGGCGAGTCACGTATCTTCCCAAACGCCGCCTCGACTATCGTCTGAAATACAAGCACACATGCCACGCCGTTGTTGCTGTATCGCAATTCATCGCCCGAATCCTGGAAGAAACGGGCATCCCGCCAAAGATGATCAACGTGATTCCTGACGGCATCGAGATTCCCGAGCGCGTTCCCGACGCCGCGTCGCGCCACGCAACGCGAGCCCGATGGCGACTGGGCGAAAGTGATTTCGTCATAGGGCACCTGGGAGGCATCAGCGAAGAGAAAGGACAGGACCTGGCGATCAAGGCCCTGGAAATTCTTGCCGATCGCCTGCCCAACGGGAAACTGGTCTTGGGCGGCGACATCTCTGCTGAGGACCTTGCAACGTCGCACCTTGCGGCCGCGGTGGCAAGTGGGCAGGTATTATTGGCAGGTTATCAGGAGAACCTTTTCGAGTTCTTCTCCGGGCTCGATGTTTATATCATGCCGTCGCGCTCGGAGGGACTTGGTTCGGCCGCTTTGTTGGCCATGGCTCATGCTCTACCCGTGATCGCCACGCGCGTCGGCGGGCTCCCGGAGATTGTGGAAGAGGGCTCGACCGGCTGGATAGTTGCGCCGGAATCGCCCGATACCCTTGCAGAAGCGATTGCCGCCGCGGCCACCAATCCCGCGCGGCTGAAAGAACTGGGAAACAACGCGCGACTACGCTCAAAGATGTTTTCAGCCGATATTATGGTTGAGCGAACGGAGGCGCTTTACCGGCAGCTGATGGGCCCCGTGCAGCCGAAGCAGTCATAGGTTTCCAAAGGGAATGCGAGCGGACAGATGATCCAGACGATTGTGGGCTTGTTCGGACTGATTTTCGGCAGTTTCCTTAACGTGTGCATCGTGCGGGTGCCGCGCGGCGAATCTGTCATCACTCCTGGATCGCACTGCCCTGGCTGCGGTCACAACATCCGCTGGTACCACAATATTCCCGTCCTCAGCTACGTTCTCCTGCGCGGGCGTTGCCGCGATTGCGGCCAGCGTATTTCCCTGCTCTATCCGCTGGTCGAAATTCTCACCGCCGTTGTCTTCCTGCTGCAATATTGGCGATACGGCCTCACCATCGAGTTTGCAAAGGGTCTGATTTTCGCCATGCTGATGATCGTCCTGATTTTCACTGACCTGCTCGATCGACGCATTCCGCACAAGATCAGCGTGCCCGGCATCGCGCTGGGCCTGGCGTTCAGCCTGATAACCCAGGTGGACAACCGTCCAGTCGGCTGGCTGCTGGCAAATTGGGGAATTTTTCCTTCTGGTCTTCTTCTATCCGGCATTGGGGCACTGGCCGGCGCCGCGATCGGCGGTGGCCTCTTTTTCGTCGTGGGCGAGGTGTTCTACCACCTTCGCCACAAGGAGGGATTGGGGTTTGGCGACGTGATGTTGATGCTCCTGGTGGGAACCTTCTATGGCCCACCGCTGACCCTGATGACCATTCTCCTCGGCTCGCTGCTGGGATCGTTTATCGCCATTCCCCTGACGGTTATCAGCTCAAAATTCCGCAACCACAAGTGGCCCTACGGAAGCTTCCTCGGTGTAGCCGCCCTCTATGCCAGCATCGGCGGGGACGCTCTCCTCCGCGCCTACCTGCAATGGGGCGGGTTCCGGTAGACAATCTTTTATTGTAGTGACACGATTCCCACTAACCATTGCATTCCGGGTCGGCCATGGTGTATGTTCCCGAGGTTTCGGAGGTTTCTAATCAGAAATCCGGGGAATTTATGGAAGTTTAAAGGGAGACTCTATGCCGCAATACATTTACCGATCAGCCTGCGAGTTGGCAAGGTTAATTCGCGAGGGGCAGGCTACCAGCGTTGAAATCGTAAAAGAGCATCTGGACCGCATCAAGCAGCACAATGGTGAATTGAACGCCTTTGTGGCATTGTTTGAGGAGGAAGCCCTGGCTGTTGCCGCCGAACGCGACCAGCAGGCCCGGGAGGGGAAATTCCTGGGGCCGCTGCATGGGGTTCCGGTCAGCATCAAGGAGCAGTTCTGGATTCGGGGAAAGAAAAGCACTATCAACGCGAAGATGCACAAGGATTTTGTTGCGCCGCAGGATGCGGTTGTTGTGGACCGGATTCGCAAGAGCGGCGCCGTAATCCTGGGTCATACCAACGTACCGCGGTTTCTGGTGGACTACCAGGTGTGGGGCGACATCTATCCAGAAGGAAAGAATCCCTACAACACCGATTGCACGCCGGGTGGCAGCACTGGCGGTGGGGCCGCAGCCGTGGCGGCAGGCTTCTCGCCCCTTGAGTTGGGGGGTGATCTGGGAGGATCGATTCGCGTCCCGGCGAATTTCTGTGGTCTATACGGATTGAAGCCAACGGAGAAGACGGTCCCCCTCCACGGGAACATTCCTCTACCCCAAAATGCCCGGACCTACATCGTGCACCTGGCGCAGGCTGGTCCCCTGGCCCGAACTCTCGAAGACGTCGAGACCCTTTGGAAGGTCATTGTCGGTCCTCACGAAAGCGACAGGAACATCCCCCGCATCGAATGGCGTACTTCCACCAGGAAATCGCTGTCCGATTACAAGGTCGCCTGGTTGGATGGCTGGCCTGATCATCCCGTGAGCACGCCGGTCAGCGCAGCGATCAGGGGACTGGCGGACAAGCTGGAACAACACGGCTGCCGAGTAGAAAACCGGGCGCCGGAGGGGAACCTGCACGAAGAATCGCTCGACCTGTGGATGGGCATTTTCCCTTACATGCTTGCCCAAGGCGTTCCCTGGTTTGTACGACCCCTATTGAAGATGGATCTGAATTCAAAGGTCCTCAGAGGCTTGAAGAAACATCAAAAGGATTTTGATAAAGCGTTCAGAATGTCGGCCAACCACTATGGCGAAATGATGCTTCGCAGGAGCATTGCCATCTCAAGGTGGGAACATGTTTTTAATGACTACGATTTCCTGATTTGCCCTGGCGCCTTCGGCCCGGCCTACGCGAGAACCAGGGTCGGGAGCAAACTCCGCTACGAGGGCACGGAAATGATTTACTGCGACTACGCGTGGCCCTTCGTGGCCTGCTTCAACGCCTCCGGCCATCCGGCCTTGAACGTCCCTCTCGGGCTTGGTAAAGAGGGACTGCCCCTGGGCGTCCAAATCGTCGGCCCTTATTGGAGCGAGCCCGAGCTTTTCAACTTCGCCAGGCTTGCATCCCGGCTGACCGAGGGATTCGTCAAGCCTGCCGGCTATTGACGGCTCGTGAAATTACTGGCCCTGCATTCGCGAAATCTTCCCCGAACTGCCAATCGATCTTCCCCTGAAGTTTTCTCGTCGTGAGGGGTCTTTTTCATCGGGCACCCCGTATACCAAGGCAGAGGGTAGAATGGACAACGCGATACATCTCTTTGCGCTTGCGATGGAACCCGAAACCAAAGCTCTGGCACGCGGCCTGCGGCGGCGGGACCCTGACCTGCTTGGGGCCTTGATCGCGCAGTACGAGTACCGCCTCTTCCGCTACCTTCTCTACCTGACAGGCAGCGAGGAAGCCGCTCGCGACATGTTTCAGGAAACCTGGTTGCGTGTCCTGGCGCGGGGCCATCAGTATGACGGAGTTTCTCGCTTTGATTCCTGGCTTTTTTCGATTGCTCGCCACCTGGTGATCGATGCAAGCCGGCGCAGAAAAATGGACAGCCTGGATGAACTCATCGACTCTGCTCGGGGCGGAGCTGCCCATGAACCGCGATCTTCCAAAGACGCATCGCCACTTGCCGAATACGAAAACACTGAACTCGCGGCCCGGTTGAGTTCCATACTGGCCCACCTGCCTGCTGTTTACCGGGAGGTCCTGTTGCTGCGTTTTCAGGAGGACCTTTCGCTCAAAGAGATTGCAACCATCATCCGCATACCGCTGGCTACGGTGAAATCGCGGCTTTATCGGGGCCTTGATGCAGCCCGCGCGTTGCTGGAGGCTGAACAGCCATGAAGAAGAGCACCACGAACAATTCGCACGAACGCGCCCGGCAACTGATCGACCAGGATCTGATCGAAGGCCTTGGTCCCGACGATCGGCGCTGGCTGATGGACCACCTGGCAACGTGTGAGTCCTGCGCCTCCCGGTCGGCATCCACAGAGGCAACGTTGCGGGTGCTGAAATCAATCTCCGTCCCCATTCCACCCGGGCTGGCGGCGTCAACAAGCCTCTGCGTACACGAGAAGGCCGCGCAACTTAGGCATTGGCGAGCCAGGAATGTTGCATTGATTGCCGGATGCGCCATTTCCTGGATGGCGGGCGTGGCCAGCGCTCCGCTGGTCTGGCGGCTGTGCGAATGGCTCGGCACCACTCTGGCCTTGCCGCGAATTGTGTGGGAACTGGGTTTCCTCAGCTGGTGGCTTGTGCCTGCCGCGTCTGCCGGACTGGTAATCCTGTGGGTGAACGCAAGAGCAGCTCGGGAGGAATTTAACGGACGCATGGAGGCGAAGCCTCGAACAAACGGAAGATGAGTGTTGCGTCCGTGGACCACGGTGAGATTTGAAGGAAGCGAGGATACTAAGATGTCAAACCAAGGCGATTTTCTGGGACGAATTCGGGACAACTGGCAACAGCGGGCCGGCGAAAAAACCACATTCCGCGCCGAACTTCGAGTGATTCCGCGATGGCCTGTCAGGCTGCTGCTATCACTATATTTTCTGGCCCTTGCTGTGGTAGCCGGCGTGACCTTGTACATGCCCGAAGGGGTGCCTCATGACCTTATTGGAAAACCTGTTGCGGTCAAGCTGCTTGCGATGTTCGGCGTTGTGACTGGAGTCGTGGTTGTGCTCAGTATCGTCGTGCTGTTCTACGGTTACATTTGGGCAGACGCAAAGCGCCGTGGCATGAGCCCGGTGCTCTGGCTCCTCGTCTCGCTTCTCGTGCCCTACCTGATCGGAGCGATCCTCTACTTTGTCGTGCGAGAGCCGCTGCCCATGGACTGCCCACAGTGCGGGCGTGCCATAAACGCTCATTTCAATTTCTGCCCGGGCTGCCAGTTCAACCTGCGGCCCAACTGCCCGCAATGCCGCCGAGCGGTTCGTGCCGGCGACCACTTCTGCGCCTCCTGTGGCCTGACTTTGCAGCCAGACGCCACCGGCCAGGTGCCAGCACCGACCCCGTAGCGGTTGACAATTGGGAATTATCGCTTGAGCCGGCGGACAAGGTTCTCGAACAGATGTAAACCATCTTGTGAATAGTGGGCGGGGAGTGAGGCTCGTTCGGGGTGTGGCATAAGGCCAAGGACAAGGCCGCTATCATCGGTGACACCGGCAATCGCATCGGGTGAGCCGTTGGGGTTATCGGGATATTGCGTGGCGGGTTTTCTTTCGGCGTCGGTATATTGGAACGCCACGCGCGGCCGAGTGATAGCGCTTTCCGGAATCATCGCGCGGCCCTCGGCGTGAGCGCAAGGCATTTCGAGAACTTTCCCCGCCAGGCCTTCGGTCCACATCGAATTTTCGCGTGTAACCAGCAGTCGCACTTTCCGGTCTTCGAAGTGCGAGGACTGATTTTCAAGCATCGCCATCCCGCGCATCCCGGGACACCGCGCAGGAAGGATTCCCGCTTCCGTCAGCACCTGGAAGCCGTTGCAGATGCCGAGCACCGGCCTTTGGGCATCAAGAAAAGCCGTCAACTGATCTCGCAACCGGGCCACCATCAGCGTGGCAAAGATTCGGCCCGCGGCCAGGTGGTCGCCGTAGGAAAAGCCGCCGGGAAAAACTGCGGCCGCATAATTCTCAAGCCTGTCATGCCCAACCAGCAGTTCGTGCAGGTGGAGCAGTGCGGTTTTGCCGCCTGCACGCTCAATGGCAGCTGCCGTCTCTTCATGGCAATTCGTGCCGGGCGAGTAGAGGATTGCAATCTTCGACACGGCTATTCCACCACCTCCCGGAAAGGTTTACTCCACACAGCCTCAAGTTCGGCAATACTCTGCTGCCACAAGGTATTTCCGCCCACGGCCAGGACCAATTGCGGCTGTTCAATAACTTCGCCGATGGTCTGGTGCGGCACTGGGAGTTTTGACAAGCTTTTCTCGACCTCGGGCGCTACCTCCAGGAGCACGGTGCCGATAAACTCTCCAAAAAGCAGTTCATCCCGCCGCGCCTTTGATTGCGGGTTCAACTCAATGCGCGCACCCAGTCGTGATCCGAATGCCGCCTCAAATAAACGTATCACCAACCCGCCTTCCGCTATGGCCGAGCCCGAAACGTAACGCCCTTCCCCATGCAGCGCGAGCAGGGTATCCCACATGGCACGGACCGCCGCTGCAGTTCCCGGATCAAACAGCCGGTCGCCGCGTTGGCCGCGGGTATCGGCGTAAACGCTGCCGCCCAGGCCGTTAGCACCCGTGGGGCCGACAAGGACGAGTTTGTTCCCTGCCCGTTTGAATTCCTTGGTCACAATCTTTTTCACATCGGGTACGCGGCCCATCAGCGACACCGCCAGCGTCATTGGAACGTCAATCTTTCGCCCGGCGGATTCAAACGTCCCGGAGCTGGAGTCCTTGCCGGAGATAAACGGAATCCCCAGTTCCACGGAAAGGTCAGCGATGGCGTCCACCATCTGAGAGAGTTCCCAGGCGGTTTGGGGAGTGACGCGCGGCGTATAAAAGTTGTCGCAGAGAACGGCTTCCTTGTAGCTGCATCCGGCTGCAACGGCCTTGGTAACCGCCTCAATCATCATCAATCGAGCCATGGCTGCGGGATCGACATCGCCGTAGAAAGGATTAAAGGCAAGCGTCGAGACCATGCCGTAAGGCTTGCCGCGCAGCGGGGCGGAGACATACAGATTGGTCGGCATGCGGTGGTTACGGCCGCCGTACGGGCCGATGGCCGTCCGGCCTTGCACAGTAGTATCAAAGCGAACCCCGGCAGCGCTCTGGTCACAGCAATGGTAATGCGAGACAACGCCTTCTACCGCCTTCTCCCACTCAGCCTGCGCGCGGGGTTCAGAAATCGAGAGCGGCTGTAGCTTCCGTTCGTGTTCAACCACGGCAGTGGGCTGAATCGGGCAACCTTTCCACAGGAATTGCATATCGAGGTCAACGACCTGCTGCCCGTGCCAGGTGGCCCGCAGCCGCTCGGTTCCGGTAAATCGCCCGAACTCGACGTGCGCAACTTCATAGCGGTCGAGAATTTCTCGCGCCTCATCGAGTTTTTCGAGAGGGACCACAATGAGCATCCGTTCCTGCGATTCCGAGAGAAGGATTTCCCATGCTGTCAGGCTGGCGTCTTTCAGGCGTACGCGGTCAAGATCAAGCTCCACGCCGGTCTCGCCGCCGATTTCTCCGGCTGCCGAAGAGATGCCGCCTGCGCCCAGGTCGGTGATGGCGCGAATGCATCCTGCGTCACGCAGAACGGGAATCGCGGAAGTGAAACGGCGCTCGGTGATGGGATGGCCAATCTGGACGGCCGCAAACTCCTTCTCCAGTGTGGCGCCGGTCATGCCGGTGGAGCTGGCAGTTGCGCCATGGATGCCGTCGCGGCCGGTTTCACCGCCGATCAGCAGCGCGATATCACCCGGCTGCGGCGGGTCTTTCAACGCGTCCTTGCCGGGAATCAAACCGATGGAATGTCCCAGTGCAAAACACTTGGCATAGCCCGGGTGGATGCGGTAGACCGGGTGCATCATGGGGATGCCCATGGGATTCACATAATAGGACGTTGCTCGAATGGATTCGGTGACGATCAATTGCGGGTGAAGCGCGCCGGCGGGAACCTCGTCATCCGTCATACGAGGATCCATGGTTCCCATTACGGTGGTGCCCCCTATCGGGTAAGCACCCTTGCCAAAGCCCAGCGTGTCACGTATGACCCCGCCGTGCTTGGTAGCAATCCCGCCGAACGGCGCGATCGAGCTGGGGAAATTGTGCGTTTCGCCCTTAATGGTGATCACCCAGCCTTCGTAGAACTCCATTCCGCCCGCATTGTCCTTGAACGATGAGACGACCAGTGGGTGATTGATCTGTGCCGTGGCCTGGCTCAGGCGTTTGAGCAATCCCAGGCTTTTCCAGGTGGTGTGGTAGCAGTGGTCGCTCCAGCTCTGCACCAGGATTTCGATTTCGGCGTCGGTGTGCGGCCCCCCTCGCTGGAGTTCGTGGGCCTGGATGGCCTTCATTTGCCCCAGCGGCGCATACCAGGAACGCTCAACGGAGAGAGCTTCAAGCTCTTTGTCGCTGAGGCCACGCAACGAAATTTCCGTGACAGGATCAGGGCGGCCCGTGGGCAGAAGGGTTTCAACCACCTCGCCGGGCTCGCGGACGCGCTCAACAATCTTGTTATAAAGGAAACGCGAGGAAAGCTTTCGCGCATCGGATTCTTCAAGCCCCGTGAACTGGTATCGCCGGCTGAGCCTCGCAAACTTCAACCCTGTCGCTCCAAGTGCGTGCGCACCTTCCAGAATGGATGGGGTCTCTGGGTCGGTGACGGCGGGTCGGTAGGCGATTTCCACCACCGGCCCTTGTGCGGGGTCAAGCTGTGTGCGCGCGGAGCCAACCTGGTAGAGCGGATTGATCAGCAGCAAATGGAGCTTGCTGACATCAACGTCGCCCTCCAGCCAGAAGACGCGCTCGATGGTGATGCGGCTGAGCTGCGTGTAGCCGTGCCGGTGAAAAAACGCGACCCAGTTGCGCGCTTCCGGGTCATCTTTGGAAAGTGTATAAACCGTGTGAATAGCCATGGAGAGTTCAGTCGCGATGCTGACTCACTATTATAAGCGAGTTCGCAAAAAATCACGATGTCTGGACGCAAGAGACAACGCAGATTCCCCGCCAGTCTGGCGGGATCGGAATGAGGCAATGCAATGTTGTTTCCCCGCGATCCGATGCTACTGCTCACGCGGGGCCATGGGCCAAATGCGCTTCTTATATGCCAGGACGAAGTAGCCGCAGATGCCAGCGCAGATGGTTGTGAATGCGTAGGCCATGAACTTCCATCCGCCCGGCTGGAAGGCAGAACTTCCAAAGATGTAGAGCCAGCCGACCAATGCCAGAATGGCCGGCAGGGGGTAGAGCCACATCTTGAAGGGCATTCTTACCGCAGGCTTTCTTCCCCTCAATACAAACAAGCCGATGGTGTGCCCTACAAACTGGATGAGGATACGGGCGACCATCAGGCCGGTGATGATGTCACCCAGGCTGAACATGCTGGCGATTGCCGCCAAGACTCCAACCAGCAGAAGCGAGCGGTTGGGAAACTCGCCCGTCGGATGAAGCTTCTCAAACCAGCCGAAGAACAAGCCATCGCGGGCCGCCGCGTATGGAATCCTGGAATAGCCGAGCATCAGCGCAAACACGGAAGCGAAGGCCGTGAACAGGATCATGGCCGTCAGCACAATTGCCGCCCAGTGGCCGTAAATCTTTTGCATAAACACGGAGGCCACGGCAAGGTTTGCCGATGAACCAGGCTTGATCATGTCGCCCCAGGGGACGACTGAAACGAAGCTGTAGGAAAGAAGAAAATCGATGACAGTGACTGCGAGAATGGAAATGATCACTGCGTAAGGGATGGTGCGTTCCGGCCGCTTGACCTCATCACCCAGGTAGCAGACCTGGTAGTAACCAAGGTAGTTGTAAATCACCACGATGGTCCCGTTGCCAAGGCCGATCAGGAACGCCCAGTTCAGGTTAAACGCCCCCGCTGGAAAGTCCAGCACCATGTGGTAATCCATGTGAATGAGCCCTGTAACGATGACCCATCCTGTGGTAACCAGGGTGGTAATCCACAGGATCAGCATCAACCTCGCAACGTCGTGGATCTTGCGGTAGAGGGCGATCATCACGATGACGGCAATGCCGGCGGCAACAAACTTCATTTCCCATGGATGGCTCGCCAGCCCCGTCCAAAGGTAGCTCAGGTATTGCGTCATGCCGACTGTGCCGGAGGCAATCTCCAGCGGCCCGAAGAAGAGGAACTCCCAGGCGAAAAGCCAGGCCATCAGCTTGCCCCAGTTCTCGCGGTTGTAACTGTCGCGCAGGAAGACGTAGGTGCCGCCCGATCCCGGCAGCGCAGCGCCGAGTTCTGAAATCACCAGACCGTCGGCAATAGCCAGAATGGCCCCGGCAAACCATGCCAGCAGCGCCTGCGGTCCGCCCATCGTTGACAAGATGATGGGCACGGTGATGAACGGACCGATGCCAATCATGTTTGACATGTTGATGGACGTGGCGTTCAGGATTCCGAGCCTGCGCCGCAGTTGTGGTTGCTGGCCCTCCGTCTTCGCGGTCTGGCCATTATTGTTTTCGTGTGTGCTCATCACTCTCACCACCTGTGTGCGCTGTCAGAAACGCTTGTCTGATTTTGCGACACCACCTGTGGAGGAACCGTGCCTTGGCGGCATCACTTCGCGAAATTTTAACCTGTTTTGGAACCGATTCGGCGGAATTCTGGCACAGACCCCAGGCCGGGTTCAGATCGCCGGCAACGATTCATTGCATGGATGGGTCTCTCCGAGTGAGTTCTGCAAATAATGAAAGCGCATGGGCGGCAGCGGCCCACATGGAATTATGACTGATGTTCGGGATGGGTGCAGGCTCCCGGGAACGACGTGTTGTAAGTATCTCCCTGGTACTGCAACTCCTCATCGAGACCGATCTTGGAAGTGTAATATCCGAAGATGGTCAAATTTTTGATTAAACCGAACGCCTTCACTCCCGCCTCGTCTTCCGGCCGCGCCTTCTCCGGGTCGGCAAGGGGGTTCAGCAGTGCCGTCTGCTGGGCCTCAGTGAGGCTGACAAACGGCTTGTTGTGGAGCGTGAGGCTCCGACCATCAAACCACGCCAGCGCCTGGATAAGATTCTGCTGATTTTCCGCGCTCTCTTCGTTGTATCTAAGGTCAACGTAGCGGTTCACCAGCGCCGCTTTGGCTCCCGGCGTGTCTGTGGCCGGGATGATCAGGTCGGTCAGCGCGATCAGCGTTTCGTTTTGGTGAGCATCAAAGAACTGCGGCTTCCAGTTGGCGCCGGTCTGGGCGGTGGCATCCACGTCCGCTGACATGTTCATCCGGGACATGGGGGTGCTAGCGGGTTCCGCCTGTCCAAGGATAGGCAGCGTCGTCAGTCCCCCCGCGCCCATCACGAGAGTTTTGAGCACGCCGCGACGTCCCTGGTTGGCCTCATCTTCAATTCTCTTTGTCATGATTGTGCATCTCCGTTTCCTTGTTTTGGCGCGGCGAACCTACCCGAGCTCACCTTTCCGCATCTGCTCGGCGATGTAGTCGGCGGTCCGCATAGAAAGAGCCAGAATGGTAAGCGTCGGGTTCTTCTCCGTCGAATTTACAAAGCAGGCCGCGTCTGCCACAAAGAGGTTCTTGATGTCATGCGACTGGTTGAACTTGTTCAGGTACGAGGCCTTGGGGTCGTCTCCCATGCGCGCCGTTCCGGCACAATGAATGCTCCATCCGGGCTCCAGTGGCGTGGTCCTTTCGTTGATGATTTCAATACCCGCCTTCCTGAACATCTCACGTTGTGTATCGTGAGAGTCACGGGCCATGGCCAGTTCGTTTGGGCCCCATTCAACTTCAAACTTCAGGACGGGAATGCCCCAGGTGTCGCGGACCACGGGATCGATCTCCACGTGGTTCTCCGCTCGCGGCACAACTTCGCCGAATGATCCGATGCTGATAACCGTGGCGTAGTATTTTTTTACTTCCTCTTTGAATTCGGCGCCGAAGCCGGGAATCTTGTTGGCAAAGCTGGGAAACTCTCGGCTGCCGCCGCCGCCCTCGAATCCATACCCGCGCACAAAGTCTTTTCGCTTTTCTTTCAGGTTTCGGAAGCGCGGGATATAGATTCCTCCGCCCTCCGGATGCGCGTCGCCGCCGCGATTGGGGTTTCCCTTCAACCGGGGAATAAGTCCGGTGACACCGCCCGCCATGATCTGCTCGCAGAAATATTTGCCCAGCACGCCGCTGGAGTTGCCCAGGCCGTCCGGATGATCGTCGCTCCGGGAATTCAGCAGGATGCGTGTGGTGTCAAGCGTTCCCGCGCCCATCACAATCACCTTGCCGTAAACCTCTTCCACCTGCCGCGTGATGCGGTCGATAAAAACGACGCTCTTCGCACGGTTTTCCCTGTCGGCCGTTACCTTCCACACCACAGCATTGGTGCGCATGGTCAGGTTGCCGGTCTTTTCGGCAATCGGGAGCAGCACTCCTGCCGAACTGAACGAGGCCGAAACATTGCAAACGCGCCCGCAGTGGCCGCAATAGTGGCACGGGGCGCGTCCATGGAAACCCGGCTTCGTCACGGTCGCCGAACGGCCCTGAATGACGTGCCGGTCTGCAAATTTGCTTTCGATCTGTCCTTTGAAAATGTTTTCCGCGCAGGTCAGCGGGACGGGCGGGAGAAAGTGGCTATCCGGATTGTTCTCCAGGCGATCTATGTGTCCGCAAACACCGATCCAGTCTTCAACCTTGCTGTAGTAAGGTTCGACGTCTTCGTAGGAGATGGGCCAGTCGGAGCCCACGCCGTCGTGACTGGCTGCCTTAAAATCCCGCGGGCTGAAGCGCAATGAAACCAGCCCCCAGTGAAGCGTCTTGCCCCCCACCGCCTGCGCCCGCACCCACACAAACTTTTTGCCCGTGTAGGGATTTTCAATCTCATTCACAAAATGCTTCTTGTTCCACTCGTTCGCTGTGTAGTTATAGATGGAGCGCTCCGACGGCCGGATGCGGCCCCGGAACGGAAAGTTATAGGGTTTCCTGTGATGCTCGAAATCCGTTGCGATATTGAATTTCGGTCCGCGCTCCAGCAGGAGAACCTTCAAGCCTTTCAAACACAATTGCGTGGCCGCCATGCCTCCGGCGGCTCCTGACCCCACAACCACCACATCGTATACTCTGGCCATTCAGGCCTCCCCGTAAGTATGAGTCTCTTAGCGACTTTTCAAAACGGTCCCCCGCCACAGGCCGTGCCCAGCAGGAATCTAACGCACGCGCTGGACGTACATTGGTCGATGCGCGATGGTGACGCTGCGCAACACGATGAGCAAAAAGCGCCCAGCCAGTTGCCCGCCTCTCGGTCAGCAGACAAAAGATGCGGTCCCAGCGGCGATCCCAGAAAGACCAGCGTTCCCTTCCCGATACGGCGTTTGAGGGCAACGGGTACTTTCTGGAACCACGCAATCGCATCTCCGCCCTCGAGGCCAACCGGTACAACACAGCTGAAATCGCGAACCTTGGTTACAACAGGCCAGTGGTAATCAATATAGGGTGATTGTTTGAGCGACTCTGCGGAATCCCATAACCGGACGGGACGATGAAGGCTCAATCCAAACACTGACCTTATTACACGCTTATGAATATCAAAATCTTCAGGCCCGAAAAATGCTGCTCCGGTTTCATAAAGCACGATGGACCCGCTCATGAGATGCTCGCTGAGTCCTGCAAGCGCCGAATGGTCTGTATCAATTGCGCCCGGCATGATTATCGCGCGCGCAGGTGCGGGAGGCTGGAAGGAAGTCTGCTGGTAAGAAATGTCCAAAGATGAAAGCGCAACTGCATATCCTGCAACCGATTCGCGCAGGGGAGAAGCCGGACCGGGATCAATCAGGAGACATCCTGCAGGTTGACGCGCAACGTCCGGGAAAAGCCTGCGCAGGCCCGTCACCACCGCGGCTCCGACCGCTGAAGCGCCCGCCGCACATCCCAGGAATCCGCGTCGCGAAATGGGCATTCTAAACCTTGTTGGCAATCAGGCGGTCAATGGCCGCTGCCGTGTCATAAAACTGCTGGTCCTGCGCGTAGTGATACCGCCGCTCCATTTCCGCCACCAGCCACCCGTCGTACCCAACCTTGGTCATGGCGGCGCGGATGGCCTTCCAGTTGTTGTCACCGAGAAAGATGTTCGTGTAAACGCTGTCACCGCAGCGGCCGCGTTTCTTCATGACGTCTTTCAAATGGATCCGCGTGATCCGCGGCCCCATCATTTCAATCCACTGCTCGGCAAATCCGTCGTCATGGATGTTGCCAACGTCCAGGTGAATGCCCACTGAAGGTTCATTAATGTCTTTGAGGAAAAGGAGAAACTCCCGCGGTCCCATCAGGAAACGCTGCTCACTGTTGCAGTTCTCGCAGCCGATCTTGACCCCGGCCCGCGCCGCGTCGGGCCCAAGCGTCTTCATGGCCTCAACCGAGCGGTTGTAAACTTCGTTGTAAGGGACCTCGGCCGTCACCAAGCCCGCCACAACCAGGATGGCGTCCGTGCCGAGCATCTGCGCCGTCTCGATCTGGCGCCTGACGATTCGAATGCCTTCTTCGCGGACTTTGGGGTCGCGCGCGGATAGCGAGTTTTTCCAGTGAAGGCCGGTTGAGACGTTGGAAACCACCAGGCCGGCGTTCTCAACCTCGCGCCGAAGCTCGCGCACCTCCGCGTCGGTGGTGCTCATCTGAAACCACGGAACCTCGCCCAGCCATAGCTCGATTCCGTCGTATCCGGATTTCTTGACTAAATCCAGCCCCTGCTCGAAACTCCAGCCCCTTGGAATTTCGTTGTCGCCGATAGATTTTTTCAACTTAATGAAGCCCCGATTTCGTTAAATTACGAATTATTTCGACGGACAAATGATTATCACAAACGACTGACAACATCAATGCATTCCTGCTTCCAGCCCGGGAAAAAGAGGCGGGACAAGGCCTCTCGTAACCGTCCACAGCCTTGTCCCCGCCTGCCGTCTGATCCAATTAGAAAAAGAACTTTAATGAGAATTGGATTTCGCGGGGCGCCCTTGCGGCGGTCAGGAAGCCGAATTCAGGCGAACCCATCGAAGTTGTGTTAATCCCGAACTGCGGGCCAGTCTGGGCCGGCAGCAGGTTTGCATGGTTCAGTACGTTAAAGAACTCCGAACGGAATTCCAGGCGTGTGCTCTCGGAAGTTCTGAACGCCTTGAACACTGAGAAGTCCACGTTGTAAAGGCCCGGGCCGGCCACACTGTTTCTTCCGGCATTGCCAAACGATCCCAGGGCCGGATCCACAAACGCGCAGGTGTTGAAGAACGTGTTCGGCTGGCAAGGAGCTGAGTTGGGGTTCAAAACCTCGTCAGGCCGTTGCTGCCCGTCGGAGTTTGAAAAGTTGCCATTGGAATCGCTGATCGTGAACCAGTTGCCATTCGAGAAACTCGAAATGCCTGCGACCTGCCAGCCTCCGACCACCTGGTTCATCGCGCCGCTGGCTCCGCCGGCAAATCGCTGGCCCCGTCCAAAAGGAAGCTGCCAGACGCCGCTGATGACCGCCCGGTTCCGGACGTCGAAATCGGAATTGGCGAATTCAATCCGGCGATCCTGGAAGTAGCGGAAGTCGCCTCCGTTTTGCGCTCCCAGGTTGGCGCTTGATGCGTTGTCCATGGAATGCGCCCAGGTGTAAGTTGCCAGGAATGAGAACCCATGGGAGAAGTTCTTCTGGAACTTCGTCTGGAGCGAATTGTAGGAAGAGATGGCATCCGAACTGAACAACGCGATGTACGAATCGACCGCCGGGAACGGACGCCTTGGCGCAGTCGGCAGGTTGGGATCGGGCGTCGGGGTTGCCTGGTTGCCGTTCATGAAGTCATAAAGCCTTGTACCCTTCGACCCGGCATATACCACTTCAAAGAGCGTATCGCCCGGCAACTGGTACTGAAGGCCAAAGTTCCAATCCTGCATGTAGGGTGTGGCCAAAGAAGGGTCGAGGCTGAAAAGCTGAGGAGTGTTCGGGTCGACCAGTGCATTGGCCGGGAACCCATTCTGCAGGTATTGGATATCAGGAATAGCACAATTCTGCGTGGAAGGGTTTGCCGCAGCCGCTCCGCATGGAGTATTGAACGATTGAGTAACGAAAAATGGCGAGTTGAAACCCTGGCTCGGGTTGGAATATGGACCGTTTTCCTCCCCGCCATAGAAGATGCCATAGCCGGTCCGCAGAACGAGCTTGTTTGTCAGCTTGACTGCCAGGCCGGCCCGAGGCCCAAAGTTGTTGTAGTCCGGCTTGATGAGCCCACGCGAACCTGTCGGGCTGACGGGGATTATCGATGCCAGGAGCGGCGTTAGAGTGGACGGCTGATGGTTCTGGGTCACAGCGTCCGTCGGGATGATGACGCTGCCTGTAAGGAAGTTGAATGTTCCCTGGGCGTTGTATTTTTCCTTTACAGTGCCGAAAAACTCGTACCGAAGCCCCAGGTTCAGAGTTACGCGCGGTGTAACACGGTAAGTATCTTCCAGGTAGGTGGCGAGAATCTTGCGCAGATAATCCACGTTGTGCAGATTATTGATGTCGCCCCAATCAGGCAGCCCCAACAAAAACGACGCCATACCACTTCCGCCAGATCCCGGTGCTGCCGGGTTATCGGTAAACACGGGGTCAAACCCCAGTTCGCCGCGCGGCGCCGCCGGCTGGTAAATAGTGAACTCCTCACGCCGACCCTCGCCTCCAAACTGCACGGTGTGTTTCCCGTGGATCCAGGTGAAGTTATCAACCAGATTGACAGTGTTCTGGATTTCATCCGAAGGCAGGTATGTGGCGCTGCCAAGCGTCGAAGCGTCTGAAAACGAAAGCTGCGGCAGTCCGCCGATGCCGGGGACAAACGGAACGCCCGGAAATCCGAGTTGTCCGGAGACATCGATGTTGGAATTGAAATTCTGCCGCTGGGACTCAAGCCGGTTGTAGCCGGCGCGAAACTCGTTGATCAGGGTGGGGCTGAATATGTGAGTTTCACTCGCGGCCGAATTGTAACCGGTGTTTAACTCATCGCCACTAAAAAACCCG
This sequence comes from Terriglobia bacterium, assembly GCA_035576145.1. Classification (GTDB taxonomy): domain Bacteria; phylum Acidobacteriota; class Terriglobia; order UBA7540; family UBA7540; genus SCRD01. The sequence continues at coordinate 19,007 of DATLWV010000108.1, read as the reverse complement.
CTTCCATCCGCCAGACCTCCAAACGGCCCGGGAAGGATGCTCGGCTGCTGCTGCCGGTCAAGCACGAAGAACGACGTGTCATTGGCCGAAAAGATGTGGTCAAGCCGGGCGTCCAGGTTGCTCCGGTTGATCCGGTTCTTGGGATTGCTGATGTAGTTGTACCCGGGCTGATTGGCGTTGCTTTTCGGGAAAAGCGCTATCAACCGTCCCGCCAGAGGGTCCTGCACTCCCGTTGGAATCTGGTTCACAGGAACGCCGCCGCCCGTTGTCATGAACGGCACGCCGCACAAACCGGTCGGACTGTTTGAGTCAAGTTGCGTCAGGCGGGTATTGAAGATTTCGCCGGCATAGGTTGGGTTCCCGTTGCAGTCCAGAACCGCCTGGTTGTTCACCATGATCGGGGACGTCAAGTCCAGTTGATCGCTGAAATCGCCGGACGACTGAGCCGCAGTAGGCACTACGGAGGTATCCGTCAGCCCCTTGCGGATCAGCAGCCTTTCAAAGTCACCGAAAAAGAATGTCTTGTCTCTGCCGTTGTAGAGATGGGGAATGTCAACAGGACCGCCAACCGTGAAGCCGAACTGGTTCTGCTGGTAGGTGGGTCTCGTCTGGTCGAAAAAGTTGCGCGCGTCGAGCTTGTCATTGCGCAGAAATTCCCACACGTCACCGTGCAGCTTGTTGGTTCCCTGCTTGATGGAAACGTTGATGACCGCACCGTTGCCCCGGCCAAACTGCGCGCTAAAGGAGTTCGTCTGCACCTTGAATTCCTGAATCGCATCAACCGGAGGCCCTACAACGTAGTTGCTTTCGTTGAGCAGGTCCGTAAGGTTTGAATTGTTGTCCATGCCGTTCAGGAGGAAGTTGTTCTGAAGTGAGCGTCCGCCATTGGCGCTGAACCCATATCCGCCCTCGTCACGAGATCCCGGTTCTGCGGGAGCTGTTCCTGCTGTCAGCAGGGCGAGTTGTGCAAAGTTTCGTCCGTTTAAGGGCAGGTCAACAACCTGACGATTGCTGACAACCTGCCCCAGGCTTGAGGTCTGAGTTTCCAGAACAGGCGTTGCGGCACGCACCTGAATGGTTTGAACCGTTTGTCCTACCTGCAGAGTAACGTCAACCGCCGCTCTCTGTTGGATCTGGATGGCAAAAGGCCCAACGACTGTGGTTTTGAAGCCTTGTTTTGCTACGGCGACGCGATATTGGCCAATTAACAACGGACTCGCCACATACTCGCCACCGGCATCAGTCCTGGTGACGAACATCGCACCCGTATTTGCGTTCGTCACTGTAACTTTCGCGCCAGGTATCACAGCCCCGCTGGGATCTTTGACTGTGCCCGCAATGGAACCGGTGTCCCGCTGGGCCCATGCAGCAGAGGGCAGAAACAGCAAGACCCCGAGTGTTACTAAGGAAAAGATCAGACAAACTTTATGAATCGCTTTCGACATGGAACCTCCATGAATCAAGACCCACGCCGACGCTTGAATCGCACGGAAGGCGAAAAAATACAGACAGATCTGCTGTAGGGGAAAAGCCCCGAAACTATAATGTGATGCTTTGGTCTGAGGTTAACCTGCAGCGTGACCGACAGAACATCGACCAGACACGCCAATTTGTAAGGCTGAGGTTATAATTCCGGAATTCTTATTATAATTCCGACTAATACATCATTATAAAATCAGGCTCTCAGTCTTTCTGCCTGTCATCTATGAACCGATTAACTCTTTCTGTTTACCATGAAATGTTTTCGATAGTCAATTTGATTTCGTTATGAATGCCTGCGATTGTTTTCTATCAGTGCGCTTTGCCGCATAACTGCCCGTTCCAACACAAAGGCTCACACCCTGACCTGACCCTGCCTTTCCCCAGGTCTTTTGTGTTTACTCGCCCAGCACCTGCACCATGTAGGTCCTCTGCAGAGGGCCGTCGTATTCCATAAAGTAGATGGTCTGGCGAGAACCACGCACCATTTTTCCGTCTTCGATCGGAAATGAACAACTGATGCCGCCCAGGATGCTTTTCAGGTGTGTTTCCGCATTGAAACCCAGCCGCCCGTCGTAGTCGAGATAACGCCGGTGGTGGTAGTTCTCGTCCTCAGGAAACAGCCGGCTGAAATGCGTAAGAATATCTTCTTCCAGGCACGGAATGCCTTCAGTCACCAGCAGCCCTGAAGACGTGTGGCAGGTCATCACATTCACCAGCCCCTGTTTCACACCACTCTGCCGGATCACCTCATCCACTTTCGGCGTAATGTCGATGGCCTCTTCCGACTTCCGCGACTGGATTTTAATCTTTTCAAGCTTGATAATCATGGCCTTTACCCGCCTTGTATCCCCCTCTTATTTGAGACCCAGCAACCGGCCGGGATTCTCTTCAAAAACCTTTTTAAGACAGGCTTCCGTCAGCTCCAGCGTGCAGAGCGCGTGCACCATGTTCTTGATTTCGACCCGCGGATAGTTTGAGCCGAAAACCATCCGGTTGCGCAGGCTGCGCTCCAGCACTGTGGTTGGGATCTGCTTTGAGAAAACAAACTGATAAAACTCTTTCGGGCCGTCGTAGTAAAGGCACGAAGTGTCGAGATAAACGTTGGGATACTTCAGCGCCAGAGCGGTAGCCTCCCACACCCAGGGCCAGCCCCAGTGCGCCAGCACAAAGTTGAGTTTCTTGAAGCGCGCAATGGCTTCTTCCAGCAGCATCGGATGGCCGCGCTCGATCAGCGTGGCCGGCGCCCAGCTCATACCCGTGTGCAGCAGCACGGGAATATTCAAACCCTCCGCTGCTTCGTAAAGCTCGTACACTTTGCTGTCCCGCAGTTCAAAATCCTGGAGGGCGGCGTCGAGTTTGAGTCCCTTCATGCCCATCTTCTTGATGGCGTGCTCCAGTTCCTTTACGGCCCCAGTCTTCAGCGGGTCCACGCTGGCAAAGCCGATGAAGCGGTCGCTGGTGGAACACAGTTCCGCCACCTGCTCATTTGAGCTGACGGCATCGCCGCGCGCCCTTTCGCAATCGATCGGCAGCAGGACCGCACGGTCAATGCCCGCCACGTCCATCTGCAAGTGGAAAGTTTCCAGCGGTTGAAAGTTGTTGCCAATCTGGAAAATGTCCCGCGCCATGCGGGCATAATTCGGATACTTGTCCACCATTTCCTGAATCAGTACCGGGTGCGTATGAAAATCGATTCTCATGCTGCCGCCTCGTTCCCATGCTTTTGTAAAAATTCCTGCCATTTCGGCTGTTCGCGGAAAGCCTCCGTACCACCGGGACGCGTGGTTGAAAATGCGCCTGCGAGGTTTCCGCCGGCCAGGCATGCCTGCGGGTCGGCCCCGCGAACGTACCGGTCCAAAAATCCTGCGTCAAAGCTGTCTCCCGCGCCCACAGGATCAACAGCGCTTACGGCATAACCGGAGTGCGTCCATTCCTGACTGCCGCGTCGCACCCTCGCGCCCTTTGCCCCCAGTTTGACGGCAACCATCTTCACCCGGCCGGCCAGTTTCTCGACGGCTGCTTCCAGAGCTTCTTGGCGCGCAATTCTCACCGCCTCGCGCTCATTCACGAACAGGACATCCACAAGAGGAAGAACGTCGTCCAACCCTTCCCAGCGGTCGTCAGGATCGTCGTTGGTATCCAGAGAAGTGCCAAGCCCTGCCCGCTTCATCTGTTCATAAAGCTCAGGAATGCGCGGCCGCAGCGCCCGGTGCAGGTAAAACGAAGAAAGGTGGAAGTGTCTGCCGGAGCGAAGGTAATCAAGGTCAAGGTCGTCGTATCCCATTTCAAACATCGCTCCGGGATACGTCAAAATCCGACGGCTGCCAGACCCCGTGACAATAACGGTTAGTCCCGTCTTGGCCGCTCCTGCCACGCTTCGCACATGGCTTACATCCACACCGCCCGAGGCAAGCCGCTCCAGAGCGATCTTTCCCAACGGGTCGGTGCCGATGCGGGAAATAAAGCCAACATGGTTGCCAATTACCGCCAGGTTGTGGGCAAAGATAGCGGAAGAGCTTCCCAGGGTCAGGGCCAAATCGCTCGACAGAAGTTCCTTTTCCGGCTCAAGTTCATCCGGCAATCCGTAAAGGATAAGGTCGAGGTTCAGCTCGCCGGCCACCGTCACGTCGAATTGCGCCATCCTGAGTCCCTATTCAGCCTTTTCCTTCAGCACAACCACACGGCTCAGATGCCGCGGCTCGTCAGGATCGAATCCTCGCTTGAGTCCCAGGTACAGGCCCATCAACTGCGCGGCCAGAATGTGCGGCGCCAGGCGCGCCACCTCAGGAACGTCCAGTTCCAGCTCAATCACCACGTCGGCCGCGCGGCGAACGTTGTCATTCGCGCGGTTGGTGATCACCAGCGTCGTGCCGCCCAGTTCTTTCATCTCTTCCAGAACTTCCTGCTCGGAAGTTCCCGTGCTCTCCGCCAGGAAGAAAGTCAGCAGCGTTTGCGGGCTTACAATCGACTTGGGACCATGGCGGAATTCCAACGTATGAAAAACCTGCGCATAAGAGCAGGACATCTCCGTCACCTTCAACTGCCCTTCGGACGCAATCCCGAAAAACGGTCCTTGCCCCAGGAAAATGTAATCGGCAAATTCGTTTGAGCTGGCAAACTTTTCAATGCAGGGCTGCAGCCGCTCCAGCGCCTGTTGTGCCTGCCCCGGCATCTGATTGAGCGCCTCCAGAAATTCCTTGCGCCCACTGGCCCAGCCCGCCAGAGCCTGCAAACCCAGCAGCATGGTGCTGAAGGAACGGGTCATCACGGTGCTCCGCTCATCTGCCGCCGGAAGCAGCAGAGTGGAGGTCACCAGTTTTTCAAGCTCCTTCTCCGTCGCGCAACTGACCGCCAGAGTCCGAATGTTGCGTTCCTTCTCCAGGTAGTCGGCCGCCATCAACATCTCGGTGGTGTGCCCCGAACGTGAAATCAGGACGGGCTGGCACTTGCCTTCTCCCAGCACATGGTCCGGATAAAACAGAAGTTCAGAAGCCGGCACGGCCTTTGCCCGCTGGCCCGTGACGGCGGTCCAACTCCACGCTGCGGCCTGCGCCGCATAGTAGCTTGACCCACAACCAACAAAAATCCACTCATCAGCCTTGTCAAGAGGCTTCAGAACTTCGTCATAGCGGCCGTTCTCTTCAAGCTCCTGCAAAGTCGCCGCCCAGACGCCGGGCTCTGACATGATTTCTTCGTAGCTCCGATGCCCTCGCCCATCTAGAATTTCGCTCACTCTACTGCCTCCTTCATACTTACGAAGACTTACAATTCAATTGGAGTACGTGTTCGGTGTAGGATTTATGCAGCAAAGACACGGCTGCAATTTACCCTAATTACGGTATGTTTCTTTTTACTACGTTTTCCTTTCGAGTGTCAAAACGTTTTACGATTTCGCACTCTTTGTCCCTGCGGCAAACCTCTGTCAGCGTTCCCGGTTAAGCCATGGAGCTACAGGCACCTGGCCGGGATTTTTGGGTTTATATGGCCATGTGATTCGCTTGCCGGTGGCGGCAGACTCGTAGGCAGCGTAAATAATCTCCAGTGTTGCACGCCCGTCCTCGCCAGTTTCCATCGGTTCCGCTTCACCCAGCACTGCCCGAGTGAAGTGCCGCATCTCATGTGGAAAGCCATAAAGGTAGGCTTCCTCAAATACTGTAAAAGTCCACCCTTTTGTTTCTCCGGCCTTTTCCACGGCATATCCGTAGCCGCTCTTACTATAAGTTTCCATGGAGCTGCCGCGCAGCAGGTCGCAGTGGATGACCCCCTCGGTCCCGTAAAGGTCGGCGCGATCATCCATGCCTCCGTGGCGCGCCCAGCTGTCTTCGATCACGGAGATACCGCCGTTTTCAAATTCAACAACCACCAAAGAATTGTCATCGCCCTGCGTCCTTCCCTTGTGATAAACAAGCTGGCAGTGGGCGGTTACGCTCTTGACCTTTGGCTTGCCATACACCCAACGGGTCCATTCGATGCCGTGGCACCCCATGTCCATCAGCGCCCCGCCGCCTGAGCGGTTGACATCGTAGAACCAACCCGAGTGTGGCCCGGAGTGTTTTTCACTCTGCTTGGCCATGTAAAGATCGCCGATGGCCCTTTCATCAACCAGTTGCTTGGCGCGAACGTACTTGGGCGAAAAGCAGATGGTTTCCGCGTACATCAGCTTGACGTTCTGCTTCTTGCAGGCGGCAATCATCGCGTCGGCGTCTGCCAGCGTGTGTGCAATGGGCTTTTCAAGGATGATGTGCTTGCCGGCCTCGGCCGCAGCCACAACGACCTCCCGGTGCAGATCATTGGGAATGCCCACCACGACTACGTCTACGTCTTTCCGCTCCATGAGCTCCCGGTAATCCGTCACGGCCACAGGTATCTTCCACTTGCGAGCAAACTCCTCAACATGGTCTTTGTTGGGAGAGCATGCTGCGACAAGCTGGGCCTCATGAACTTCCTGAAACGCCTCCGCATGAAGGTTTGATACAAATGCCGATCCGATAACACCCACCCTCACCTTGTCCATCATCGCTCCTTCAAGGAAACTCCGGCTTTGCGGTCCCGCCATTCAAGTGCGGGAAACAGGACCGTTAAAGACGACCCTTCAAGATAACACAAGGCTGTGTGAACTCGAATTCCAAATCGCCTCTACAAACCCTCGCCGTTGAAACACAAAAGAACAGCTTCTGGCCACTTCAGCGCCCGGCGCGCAACTCCCAACAAAATTTTGTTGCAGGATCAAGACCATCGGCGATAGCATCCAATGCTTTGTTCCTGCAGGAGAAACCAGGTGCGACAAAACAAGGCAGACGTTGCAGGTCTCGGGTTGAACGCTACCGACACGGTGCTGATGGTCCGCGAGTTTCCGCCTCTGGGAGGGAAAGAACGCGTTGTATCCCTGTCCCGGCAGGCGGGCGGGCAGGTGGCCACGGCGCTTGTCGCCTGCCAGCGGCTGGGCCTCAAAGCGCGTTACATCGGCAAGGTTGGCGACGACGAAGCCGGCCGCTTCCAGCTGCAGAGCCTCCGTGACGAAGGACTCGATGTCCAGTACACCCATGTCACACCCGGCGCCGCCACACAGTTCGGACTGATCATCGTCGACCAGGCCACCGGCGAACGGACGGTCTTCTGGGACCGCGACAAACGCCTGGCCGTTACCCAGCAGGAATTAAAGCCTGAAGCCATCACCTCGGCGAGGGTCCTGCACATTGACGGGTGCGATTCCGCCGCGTGCGCCCAGGCGGCCAAATGGGCGCGCAAGGCTGGGATGCCTGTCGTCGCAGACCTCGACACCGTTTATAAAGATGTGGAACAGATTTTTCCGTTGATCGACTACCTGATCGCCTCGGCCAATTTTCTGCCTGCTGTCACCGGCCGGAATGACCCGTTTCTCGTGCTGGAATATATGGCGCGGGAATATAAAATCCGCGCTCCGGGAATGACGTTGGGCCGCGACGGTGCGCTGGTTTACAGCGAGGGGCGGTTCTTTTATTCCCCTGGATTCGTGGTGGAGACCGTGGACACGACAGGGGCGGGCGATATCTTCCACGGGGCATTTGCTTACGGGCTGCTCGAGGGATGGGATATCGAACGGATCCTGGACTTTTCAAACGCCATGGCCGGGCTGAATTGTACGCGCCTTGGGGCACGCGGCGGCATCGCAACCCGCGCTGATGCTGAAATGCTGATGGCCACCGGGACGCGACATCGCAATTCTGACTATGCAAAGCTTCCACGCGCGGGAGGCAAGAACCTGCGACCTCGTGGAACAAGAAACTCGCGGCGCGCTTAAAGAGCAATGGCAGCCGACAGCTACGCACTCATTACCGGGGCTTCAAGCGGCATTGGCGAATGCTTCGCGCGCGCCCTCGCCCGGCGCGGCCACAACCTGGTACTGGCAGCGCGGTCGGAAGGTAAACTCACCCAATTGGCCTCCGACCTGGTTCGGGACTGTTCGATCAACGTAGAAATTATTCCGGCGGACCTCAGCGTGCGCGACGCGGCCCCGCAGCTTGCCGCAATTCTCAAGGAACGAAATCTATCCATCAGCCTGCTTTTTAATAATGCCGCTTTCGGCGCGCGTGGCGAGTTTTGGAATCTTCCGCTCGACCGGCAGATGGCGATGGTCCGGTTAAACATCAACGCGCTTGTTGACCTCACCTACCTTCTACTGCCAGACATGGTCGCACGCGGCGAGGGCGCCATCATCAACGTGTCCTCGACGGTCAGCTTCCAGCCCACGGCTTACACCACCACCTATGCCGCCACCAAAGCTTTTGTAACAAGTTTCTCGATGGGCCTGGCTGAAGAGGTGCGACCGCACGGCATTCGCGTGGTGACGCTGTGCCCGGGAAGCACACGCACCAATTTTTTTGAGGCAGGAAACTACGGCGTCCGCAACATGCCCGGTGGCATGCAATCGCCGGAAGAAGTGGTGGAGGAAGCGCTCCACGCGCTCGACCGCGGCGGTGGGTTGGTGGTTCCCCGCTTCCTGAACAAGTTTCTGCTTTTTCTCCAACGTTTCGGGCCCCGCGAGACCGTGGCGAAATCTGCTGCCATGATCTTTCGTCCGAGGGACCTTGGCAATCCGCGCTGAAGCCTTGGGCTTCAACCGGCTAATCGCCTTTGAAGAAAGGACGTAGAACCATGGACCTCTTAACTTTGGTTTCCAGTCTCCGCCAGGCCCGCATTGTAGACCTGAGCCAGACGCTCGAAGAACGGATGCCAAATTTCCCCACCCACTCGAAGTTTTTCCATAACCTGTGGGGATCTTACCAGCTCGGGGGAAGGTCGCTCAGTTACCAGGTGCTGATGCATGAGCACAACGGAACACACGTTGATGCGCCCGTACACTTTGTGAGCGATAGAAATGCTGAAGCGCACAAGACAATCGAGCAGATTGAGCCTGGCCATCTGATCGGTCGCGGTGTGCGGCTCGACTGCCGCGGCCTGGAGGGAGGCGATTACATTTCAGCACACTTCATTCAACACTGGGAAGCGGAGCATGGCGCGATTGAGGCAGGCGATATCGTGCTGTTCAATTTCGGCTGGTCAGAACACTGGGGATTGAGTCCGGATAACAGACGCTATCTTAACGACTGGCCGGGCGTCAGCGTGGATGCCGCCGAATACCTTGTGAGCAAATCCGTGGCGGCTGTTGGGGTTGATTCCCTTTCGCCCGACCCTCCGGCAGCGCTTGACGACCATCCCGTCCATCCCATGCTGCTCGAAAAAGAGGTCCTGATTATCGAGAACCTCGCGCGCCTTGACGAGCTTCCGGAATTCTTTCTGTTCATCGCGCTGCCACTGAAACTCCGTGCGGGATCGGGCTCGCCCATCCGCGCTGTTGCGCTGGTTTAGAGAGCTGGAAAATTTCTTCGTGCGCTATTGTTCCTTGGCGTTCAGGTAACGGTCCACCACCGTCTTCCACTTACCCTGCGCTTCCAAAATGATCTCAATGGTTTCGCGGACAGCCCCCAGACCACCCGGGGCTTTGGTCACATAATGAACGTGTCTTCGAAGCAGGGGGTGGCCGTTCTGGACGCACACGGCAAATCCTACGCGCTTCAGAATCGGAAGGTCTACCAGGTCGTCGCCCATGTAACAGACTTCATTGTCCTTCACGCCTGCTGCCTGAAGAATCCGCTCATAGGGGGGAATCTTCTTGAGAGAGTTTTCTTCAATAAAGTCCAGCTTCAGTTCCGCCGCCCGGTAGCGCACGGTGTCCGAACCGCGCCCGCTGATGATGCCCACCTTGATTCCGGCTTCGCGCGCGTAGCGGATTCCAATGCCGTCGCGGGAATGGAAAGTTTTGGTCTCAAACATTCCGCCTTCTGGACGCGGCACGTAGTAGATGCGACCGTCGGTCATGACGCCGTCAACATCGAGCAGCAACAGCTTGATTTTGCGAGCCCGGCGACGGACCTGCTGTGGGGTAAGTGGCATGTTCCTTCTCAGCAAAATTGCATTTCTTTCAAGATGGACAGCCCCGGTGGAGAATATAGGCTTTCATCAGCCGCTCACTTCAGGCCCAGTTTTTGCCCGCGCGCCAGCAGAGTGATTGACTCCTTTACTCGCCTCTCGCGTGTTTCCTCCCGTTTGGCCGAATGGATCCAACGCACGTACTCGCGCCGGTGGCTTGGCGCCAGGCGATTAAAGGCGCTCCATGCTTGCGAATTCCCCTTCAGCGCCGTGGCAATGTAGCGGGGCAATTCCGGGATTTCCGGCCTCTGAGCATAGCTGTTGCCAGTTGGAGCTGCTGCGCGCCCCGGCGGGGCCAGCAGGCCCTCCGAATTTAGTTCCGCCCAGCGCTTGCGGTTTAACTCGGACCACTTGCTCGAAGGTTTTCGCGGCGTAAACTTGCGGGCGTACCGGTCATCATCCAGCCGTTTGACCAGGCTGTCGACCCAGCCAAAACAAAGCGCTTCCCGAACCGAGTCTTCATAAGGGACGCACTTGACTCCCGTGTTGTGGCCCTTATGAAACACAAGCCACACTCCGGGGCTTGAGGCATGGTGCTTCTCCAGCCATCTCCGCCAGCGCTGCCTGTCCCGAACCTCCAGCTGCATAAGCTCATTCGCCATGCTTGCTGCCTCACTTAACATGCATTACAGGGAGTGTTCAAAACATCTCGGTCCGCCACAGGTCGTGAATGTGGACCACACCTTCGAGGCACCCCTCATCATCCACCACCATCAGCGACGTGATGCGGCGGCTTTCCATCACGTTCAGGGCGCGCGTGGCCAGTTCCTTGCGGCCGATGGTCACAGGCGTTCGCGTCATCAGGTCGGCTGCCGAATGTTCGAGTGCACGATTACCCTCACGCTGGAAAAATCGCCGCAAGTCGCCGTCAGAAATCACGCCGGCCAGCCTTCCTTCACCATCCACCACGGCTGTGTGGCCCAGTTTCTTCTTGCTGATCTCGTAAATCACATCGGGCAAAGTCGTCGAGGGCTGCACGCGTGGGATTTCGTCGCCTGTGTGCATCACGTTCTCCACCCGGCGCAGCCGGACGCCCAAGCCTCCTCCCGGATGAAGCGCCGCATAGTCCTCTTCCTTGAAGCCGCGTTTTTCAAGCAGTGCCATGGCCAGCGCGTCACCCACCGCCAGCATGGCCGTAGTTGAGGCCGTGGGAGCGAGCCCCAGCGGGCAGGCTTCTTCGCTGATGCTCACGTCAATCACCACATCGCTTGACTGGGCGAGGGTCGAGCCAGGCTTGCCGGTCAGCAAGATCAACGGGATTGCCAGCCGCTTGACGGTGTCGAGCAGGCGCAGCAGTTCTTCCGTTTCACCGCCGTAGGATAGTGCCATCAGTACGTCGTTCGGCACCAGTCGGCCCAGATCGCCGTGGAGAGCTTCGGCGGGATGCAGGAAGAACGACGGCGTCCCGGTGCTTGAAAAGGTGGCGGAAATCTTCTGTCCGATCAGGCCGGACTTGCCCATGCCCGCAACCACCAGGCGCCCTCGACAAGCAAGAATAGTCTCAACTGCGCGCTCGAACTGCCGGTCCAGCCGCCCGATCAGTTCGGCGATGGCTCGCGCCTCAATCTCAAGCACTCGTCTTCCGGTTTCAAGACTCATAACAAGGTGCCTGCTCAAATCAGGGATGATATCACAGGTGCCATGACACCGGCCCTGGCCCCGGAATCCGCTGGGCCTTGACAACCCAGCCCGGGCAATGCAAATCTTCGGCCTGTACCAAACAGCGATTCCAGACGGAGGGGAACAGCGGAGACCATGCCTAAATTTCAAACAAAGCAACTTCCTGACTCGCCCGACGTGGTGGCACCCGACGGGTCAGATGTGAGAATCCTGCTGGAGCTCAAGGGCGGCGGGATGGCGCACTTTGAACTCAGCCCGGGCCAAACCGCCAGGGCCGTTACTCACCGGACAGTAGAGGAAATATGGTTCTTCATTGCCGGGCAGGGCGAGATGTGGCGTGAAAAGGACGGCGTGGCCGAAACTGTGGAAGTCTATCCCGGGGTGTGCCTTACCATTCCGCTGGGGACACGGTTCCAGTTCCGCTGCACAGGGCAGGATCCGCTTGAGGCGATTGGCGTCACCATGCCTCCCTGGCCCGGCAAAGATGAGGCCTTGCTTGTGGAGGGCCCGTGGCAGCCAACGGTTGGCGGTAGTCAGGAGGGCGACGCCTCAGTCCCACCGGAAACCTAGGGACCCTGCCCTCGATGCCCAGCGGGAAAACCAAACAATGAGCTCTACCCACGTTTTTCTGTTTCTGCAACGTAAAGGGTGGCGCGGTTGCGGCCGGCGCGTTTGGATTCATAGAGAGCGCGGTCGCTGGCCTGCAGCATTTCTTCCAGTGTGGCTCCGTGTTCGGGATAGACTGCGATGCCAAGACTGACGGTGATGTTGGGAAGCGGTTTTTCCTTCACCTGAGGCATATTCATGTGGGCTACGGAATTCCGGATGCGCTCCGCAACCACCTGGCAGGCTTTGGCGTCAGTATCGGGAAGAATCACGACAAACTCTTCCCCGCCCAGCCTCGCCGTCAGGTTGGTTTCCCTCATCGACTGCGTGATGGTCTTGGCAAACTGCTTCAGCACGCGGTCTCCCACTTCGTGCCCGAATACGTCGTTGATGTTCTTGAAGTGGTCGAGGTCCAGAATAAGAAACCCCAACGGCGTATCTTTGCGCCGGGCCATGGCCATAAGCTTGCGCGCGTAGTCTTTGCAGAAGCGCCGGTTGTAAAGCCCGGTGAGCGGATCGATGTTGGCCTGCTCGCGCATGGTTTGGAGCAACTGCAGGTTGGAGAGCACCGAAGCGGTCGTGCTGAGATAGCTTTCCAGAAGACTTTCGCGTTCCGGCGTCCAGAACCCTTTTGCCCCCTGCAGGCGTATGGCGCCGATGATAATGCCGCCTGCGATCAATGGGCCGCAATAATAGCTGCCCTCCTCCGGCAAGGCGAACCTTCCAGGGCAAAGCGGCTCCACGCTGACGTCGTTTACGCGGAAGGGCCGCCCCATGCGGACAGCTTTGCAGCTGTTTTTGCCTTCTATCACGGGCCAGTCGTGCACATCCTTCGGCAAGGGATGCAATGAAGCCACGACTTCCAGAAAGTCTTCCTCCGGGCGCAGCTTGAAGATAATCACCTGGGTGGGATGGAAGCGGTCACGGAAAGCATGCAGGATGTGGTCATAGACTTCGTTCTCTGTTGTGCACTCTGTAACGGCTTCTGAGAAGCGCTTGATGGCTGCCAACTCCTCCCGGTCGCGGCGCAAGGCTTGTGACATATGCAGGAAGCTGCGGGTAAGGACCCCAAACTCATTCTCCGTTTCCGGCGGCAGTGTGAGATCGAAGTCCCCCTGGCGAAGCTGGTCTGAGGCCTGAGTCAACTGGAGGATGGGATTGGAAATGTTACGGCTGATAATATGGACCAGCACCACCACAAGCAATGCAAACACCCCTGCCAGCACGACGCCGGACATGAGCCCGGAATGAACAATCCGCTGGCTTTGGTCTCTTCGCTCTGCGGCAGCGGCCTGATTGGCGCTTCGGAATTGCCGGAGATCGGTCTGAATGCCCGCAAATTCCGTACTTCCCTGCAGCATCGCAACCGTGGCTTCGGAGGAACGACCTGCCTTGACTTTTTCAATCAAGGGATCGGCCCACGTCTTCTTCCAATCCTCCACACGTTTTTGGATGTTCTGCAGACGGGAGCCCATTGGAGGAACGCCTGATTCGATCTCCTTGAGAACCGCAAAATCCTGAAAAACAGAGGTCGATGCCGAGTTGTAGTCATCCAGAAACATCTGCCGGCTGGTGAGGACATAACCCCGCACGGCCTCTGACATTTGGCTGGTGCCCTGCAGCAATGAATCAGCCCTCATGGCTGCCAGTTCGCTGCTTTGGGCTGAAACCGTAATGTGGCCGACCTGCCAGTAGTTGTAGAAAAACAGTGCAATGATGCCGAGCAAAGCGAACAGCAGTGGTAGAACCAGAATGAGCACCTGGTCCCGGATCTTCAAGTGTCGGATTGAGATGGCCATCGCTCGTCTCAGGTTGTGCCTGTTTTCCGCCCCGGCAGCCTGCTGTTTACTGCCTTTTGAATGTCCTCACCGCAACTGGCGTACAAACTTTCCAAGATCTCGCAGCCTCGTGGCAAGCGGCGCAAAACTCTGAAGCTTGAGCGCCGACGAGCCGTCCGAGAGGGCTTTTTCAGGATGGTCGTGCACTTCCATGAAGATTCCATCGACGCCGGCTGCCACCCCGGCCCTTGCGAGGGCCTCAATAAACTGCGGCTGCCCTCCGCTCTGGCGTCCCTCGCCTCCCGGCAACTGCAGCGCATGTGTGCAATCGAGCACGACCGGATAGCCCCAGTCGCGCATTACCGCCAGACCGCGCATGTCAACCACCAGATTGTTATACCCAAAAGTGGTTCCGCGCTCGGTGATCAAAATGCGGCGGTTCCCAGTCCGCTCGATCTTCTCAACGGCGTTCCGCATGTCCCAGGGTGAAACGAACTGGCCTTTCTTGATGTTGATAGCAGCGCCTGACCGTCCGGCAGCCTCCAGCAGGTCGGTCTGACGGCACAGGAAGGCGGGAATCTGCAGCACATCGCAAACCACAGCCGCGGCCGCCACCTGGCTCGTGTCATGAACGTCGGTGAGGACGGGAACGCCAACCTTCTTCCGGATGCTTGCCAGGATCTCGAGCCCGCACTCGAGGCCCGGGCCTCGATAAGACGACGCGGAAGTCCTGTTAGCCTTGTCGAAAGAGGCTTTGAAAATGAAAGGGACGCCCAGTCGGCGTGCAATGGCGGCCAGCCGCCGGGCCATCATTAAAGAGTGCGATTCGCTCTCAATCACACAGGGGCCCGCGATCAGAAACAGCGGACGTCCCTGCCCAAGTGAAAGCCTGCCGATGCGAACCGCGCGTTTCATAGGGGGTCTGACTTCGGGCCGGCGGAAAGCTGCTGGCAAGCGCCTAGCCCGAAGACTGGGTGCCCTCCTCGATCAGCTGGGCGGCGCGAGATGGAGCCTCAACCGCTGCCGTTTGCCGCTTCCCGCGATGGGTCAGCGCCGCTCCGATGAACGCTCTGAACAACGGATGCGGCTCCAGCGGGCGCGATTTAAATTCCGGATGGAATTGGCAACCGAGAAACCAGGGGTGATCGCGAATTTCCACGATTTCCACGTAAGTGCCGTCCGGCGTCTCCCCGGTGATTTCAAGCCCGTTGGCTACCAGAGTTGACTCGTATTCGCGGTTGAACTCATAGCGGTGCCGGTGGCGTTCAGATATTTCAATCTGCCCGTAGGCTTCCTGCGCAAAAGAGCCGGGCTTCAGGCGCGCCGTCCAGGCGCCCAACCGCATGGTCCCACCGAGTTCGTCAATCCCGCGCAACTCGCGCAGCTTGTAGATCACCCTGTGCGGCGTACTGGGATCAAACTCAGAACTGTCAGCCCCTTGCAATCCGCAAACGTTCCGCGCGTACTCGATCACTGCGCATTGCATTCCGAGACAGATCCCGAGAAAAGGTACTTTCTGCGTGCGGGCATAGGTGATGCCGCGCAGCATGCCCGGAATGCCCCGCTTGCCGAAGCCGCCCGGCACCAGAACACCGTCGAAGCCTTCGAGCTGACGTTCCCAGTCATCGCCTTCCAGGCCCTCGGCTTCAAGCCAAACCACATTGACGCGCACGTTGTTGGCCAGGCCGCCGTGTACAAGTGCTTCATTCAGGCTCTTGTAAGATTCCTGATATTCAACGTACTTGCCCACAATTGCAATCGAAACCTCGTCGTGAAGGTCCCGCAGCCGCTCCACAAGATCGGCCCATGGTTTCAGGTTGCAATCGCCGGGCTCCATACCCCAGCACTTCACAATCTGCGAATCCAGGCCTTCCCCAGCCAGCACCAGCGGCACCTCGTAAATATTACCCACGTCCTTGGCCGTAATCACGGCGTCCTTCTGGACGCTGCAGAATAGCGCAATTTTCGATTTGATGTCCGCCGGCAGAAAGCGGTCCGTGCGGCACAGGAGGATATCCGGCTGGATACCGATTTCCCTCAGTTCCTTCACCGAGTGTTGTGTGGGCTTGGTTTTCAGCTCTCCGGAAGCATTGATGTAGGGGACCAGGGTAACGTGAACAAAAACCACGTTTTCACGACCCTGCTCCTGCCGCATCTGGCGGATGGCTTCCAGGAACGGCAGCGATTCAATGTCGCCCACCGTGCCGCCGATCTCGATGATTGCCACGTCCACGTCTGCGCCAACCTTTCGGATGGCAGCCTTGATCTCGTCGGTGACGTGCGGAATCACCTGGACGGTCTTTCCAAGATAATCGCCGCGCCGCTCCTTGGTGATGATGGTTTCGTAAATGCGTCCGGCCGTACAGTTGTTTTCGCGCCGCATGCGGACATGAGTGAAGCGTTCGTAGTGGCCCAGGTCGAGGTCCGTCTCCGCTCCGTCGTCGGTGACGTAGACCTCACCGTGTTGAAAAGGACTCATGGTCCCCGGATCGACATTCAGGTAGGGGTCGAACTTGAGAAGGTTGACCTTCAGCCCACGGGCCTCCAGCAGGCACCCGATCGAAGCTGCGGCAAGGCCCTTGCCCAGTGAGCTCACTACTCCACCCGTCACAAAAATATACTTGGCGCTCATGATTCTCCTTTTAGGTATCGGCTGATATACACGGAATACTTAATGCCCAGACGACGGAACTTCATTTTATTTCAGTTCGTGCGCATTCACGCGGACTGGTAGGACAGTGTACCGCCCATTATCAGTTCAGTAAGGAAGGGTTGTCAACGGCAAAACGGCGCCGAGCCGACTGAGGCGGGGTGCGGTTATCCAAATTGTCCGGATGATTCTGTTGTGGAGGTTGTGCTAGAATGCAATCAGGTCATGCCGAGTCTGCAGAAGAGCAACCGGAGGGGCTGAGCCGGCTGCGACCAAAGGAAGGTGCCTGGATGCCGGGGAACACCAGTAGACGCGCATTCCGGGTTGTAATGGTTCTTTGTCTGGCCTTTTGGGCCGTTGTGGGGGTATCACTTCCCAACCCTGCGTCGGGTGAAAGATCAGCAGACCATCCCGACACGAAGGACCAGGTACCGGATGTTGAAATCCGTCGTCCTCCTATCAATACGACGCCCATTCAGATGAATGTTGACAGGGTGATCGTTCCGGTGACTGTGACGGACCCGTTCGACCGGATCGTCACAGGTCTTGCCCAGGATAATTTTGAAATCTTTGATGACAAGGTCCAGCAGAAGATTTTGACTTTCGCCACGGAAGATGCACCCATCTCCGTCGGCATGGTATTTGACACAAGCGGTTCGATGTCAGACAAGATCCAGAAGTCCAAAGAGGCAGCCCTGGAGTTCTTCAAGACATCTAATCCCGAGGACGTCTTTATGCTGATCAGCTTCAGCAACCGTCCGTATATGGTGTCGTCATTCACGGACAACTATGAAAATATTCTCGACAGAATGCTTTTTGTGAAGGCGGGAGGCAGAACTTCCCTGCTCGACGCCATTTATCTCGGGCTGAGCCGGATGAAGAAAACGGATACCAGCCGGAAGGCGCTGCTGGTGATTTCTGACGGTGGAGACAATCATAGCAGATATACTGAAAGGGACATTAAACGCGCCGTCAAGGAATCGGATTGCCAGATTTATGCTATCGGAATTTTTGAACCACTGGCTGACCGCGATCGAACACCGGAAGAGGCTTCGGGCCCTTCGCTGCTCTCAGAGTTGGCCAACGTCTCAGGTGGAAGGATGTTCTCAGTGGAAGACCCCGGCGAGCTGCCGGATATCGCAGAAAAAATTTCAATTCAATTGCGAAACCAGTATGTCATTGGATACAAGCCCTCAAATCTCGTGCGGGACGGGCATTGGCGCCGGATCAAGGTCAAGCTTCATCCGCCGCGCGGGCTACCTCCTCTTCAAGTCTACGCACGGACTGGATATTATGCCCCAACCCAATAGGAGATCACCCTCACTGTTGAAACCCTACACACGGTTTTTCCTTGGCGGCCTCGCCGCCCTCTTATTCTGCACTTCCTTGCTGGCGCAGGCGCCTGCACCAGCCAATGCGGCGACAACCAGCCCTCAGAAGAAGGATGACCAATACAAGATCAATGTGAATGTGAACCTCGTGGTCCTTCACGCAACGGTCGTTGACAAACACGGACGCATGGTTGAAAACCTCACAGAAAAAGATTTCCGCGTGCTCGAGGACGGTGCCCAGCAGAAACTTTCAGTTTTCAGCCACGCCGACATTCCCGTGACCATGGGCATTGACATCGATGACAGCGGCAGCATGCGTGACAAGCGGGCAGCAGTGAATGAGGCGGCACTGACTTTTGTAAAGACCTCCAATCCGGATGACCAGGTGTTCGTAGTGAATTTCAACGACGAATACTATTTGGACACGCCCGGGAATTTCGCCGGCAACATGGAGGAACTGAAAGGGGCCCTGGCCAAGATTGATTCCCGCGGCGGGACTGCGCTCTATGACGCGGTTTCTGCGTCACTCGATCATCTTAAGCTGGGCAATCGCGACAAGAAGGCTATCCTGATCATTTCTGACGGCGAAGATAACGCCAGCCGCTACTCCTTCCCGGACCTTCTTCGGCAGGCCCAGCAATCGAACGCCGTGATTTACTGCATCGGGCTGCTTGGCGAGGAACACCCCGGAGGGCTGTTCAAAGTTCATGGCAGCGGCGACAAGAGGGCTGCCAAAGTTCTGAAGGAACTGGCTGAGGCCACAGGCGGGAAAGCCTACTTCCCAAGGTCACTTGACCAGGTTGAGCCCATCTGTGTGAGCATCGCGCGTGACATCCGCAACCAATACACGCTTGGCTACTACCCGACCAATGCCAAGAAGGACGGTTCGTTCCGGCGGGTCCAGATTGAACTTATCGACCATCGCGACAATAAGCATTACACCGTGAGAACACGCCCCGGTTACTACGCGCCGAAGGGCGAAGGATCAGAGGCGGTGGCAGCCAGCCGCCAGTAATCGCATGGCAGCGCAGGCGTAACCGCCAGCGGTTTATTGGTTTCTCCCTGGAGTTG
>DATLWV010000107.1:0-43178 GCA_035576145.1 Terriglobia bacterium | reverse complement strand
GGATACCAACCCGGGCCGAGCGTGTAGCTTTGCTTCGAGGGATTCTTGACATGCACGTACCATTCCCGAAACATGTCGAAGTTCGCCAGCGCGATTTTGGCCCCCGACGGCCCGGCCAAATCAGCCAACGCCACGTTCACGTTGGTCAACTTTTCTCCGGTGCGCTCAATCACCATCTGGAACGCCACCGTCTCATTACGCGCGGCTGTCAAGCTGATGCGCCGCGCAGCCCCATCCCAAACCAGATTGGACTGCTTGTAGCCCGGGCGGACGCCGTCGGGGAAAAGGCCCGGGTTCTCTTCAAAGGGCCGGTTGCGTATGGGATCGACACGAACGGTGTCATTGACAGCCCAAACCTTGATGCCGCCGCCCGTTGCGGCGTTAGCGCCGGGGGCGCCGCCCGAAGCAGCCTCAGGATTCCGCGGCGTTGCGGACTTTTCGCCAACGCCCGCGAACGCCAGGATACGATCTCCCATTGCGCCCGTCAGTCCGGAAATCAGCGAGCCGCCAGCCAGAAATTTCCGCCGGGACAGTTGCCAGGAAAATAGAGCCATGTGATTCCTCCTTACCGATCGGATCAATGTCGCGGCTCATTCAGTCAAGAAAAGACTTCAGGCCGGTAAACTCCTCCAGCGCCTCGAGGTCAATGTTGATTCCAAGGCCTGGTTGTTCCGGGATGGCAAGCATTCCATCGGCGTCGAGCTTCCAGGGATTCCTGACGATCTCATCAATGAAGGGAGATCCCGTCAGGTACTCCACAAGGTCAATCTTTGGGAATGCCGAAGCCAGTTGCAGGTCAGCGGCGAGGCCGACGGCCGTGTTCCAGCCGTGCGGGACCATCCGCGCGCCGTTCTCTTCCGCCATCCAGGCAATGCGGCGCGATTCGCTCAGCCCACCGACTTTGGTGGCGTCCGGCTGGACGATATCAAACGCGCCCGCACGCAGCCACGGCTGGAATGACTGCCGACGCGTGAGCACTTCGCCGCCGGCAATCGGCACAAGCGACTGGCGGCGCAGCGCCACATAATCATCCAGCGCATCAGGCGGCAAAGGCTCCTCGAACCACGAGGCCTCATATTCGGCCAGCATTTCGGCGGTCCTCAACGCCCACTTGTAATCCTGCGGCCAGAAGGCGTCACTGGCGCCGGCATCCACCATCAGAAGGCAATCATCCCCGATTGCTTCACGCGCCGCGCGGACGATGGCTTCGTCGGTTGCAGCATCGTGCCGCCCAAAAGGTCCCCAGCCGATCTTGAAAGCGCGAAATCCCTGCTGCTTGAGAGGGATCAGCTCCTCGGCCATGAGTTCAGGCTGCTGCATCAGCAGAGAAGCGTAAGGCCGCACGCGACCGCGGCAACGCCCTCCCAGCAGGCGTCCGACCGGCTGCCCCGTGGCCTGCCCCAGAATGTCCCACAGAGCGATGTCGATGCCGCTGATGGTGTGCGTGATGGAGCCGCCGCGCCCCAGCCAGAAGGTGTTCTGGTGCAGAATCTCGCTTGTTCGCTCAGGTTCCAGAGCGTTCTGGCCCTGGTAGAGTGGGCGCAGCACCCCCAGCGCGCCGCGCACAAGGTCGTCGTTGGTGAAAGCGCTTCCCCAGCCGGTCGCACCATCATCGGTGAGGACGGCGATCAGGGTGTGGATGCAATCCTGCGGATCCGGCTCGTTTGTCCATCCGCCTTTGGGCGTTCGGCCTCGCAACCCGGCTGCGCGAATTTCACGGATCTTCATGCTCACGAGGATCCCTCCGTTTGAAAATGTGGGGCACGGATGTCCATTCTACAGGGCCGTCAAGCAGGAAGATAGGCTGTCTGGGCGCTATTGGGGAAGTTCGTATTCGCCCTCAGTAACCCAAGTCCCGCTTCCATCTGACGCGGCCGCTTTGAACGTATTGGTGCCCTTTCCCTTGAGGCCTTTGAGCTTGCCAGTGCCGCCGACAAGGATAAACTTTTCGACGCAGCTTTGGGGCACTCCATCTTTAACTGTCATGGCGGCATCACCACGGTAAAAAGCTTTGTCGCCGTTCGCCATGGTGTCCACGTAGTAGAAGCGGTAGTGGACACTGTTGCCGCTGGTTTCGGCCAATGTCGAATAGACGCCTTCCTTGCTCTCGACTCCCGCAATCTCGAGGGGCGTTGTCCAGGTGCACTTTCCCTGCTCAATGTTGAAGGAATGGTTGGGGCGGTCTCCAATTTGGATTGAGTGCGCCGGGTCAGGTTTGCTGCACTGCGCAGTACCCGACATTTTCGTCTGCGCGTTGGCTGCTTCAGTCAGCGCGGAAACCACGAGAAGCGCCGAAACAATCTTCAGTCTCATACAACCTCCTTTGTGGCCAGGGGCCGGGTGGAGTTCATGGTGCTGTATTCCAGTCTGCGGTCTCCCGTAATTATTTACCATATGGCGGTGGTTCCGAGGACAAACGTTTTTCAATGAAGAACGGTTAGTGATACCGCCGCTACAGTCCCTGCCGTAGCTGGCGCCATTTCCACATTGAAATTAGTTGACATCGGCGGCTTGTCATTTGTTGCGTATTGCGCGACCATAATAGACAAACATAGGATGACCCCAGAACCGAAGCGATTCGCACTTCGGCGCGATTTCAATCGGCGGAGGTCACCATGATAAACAACACTAACGAACCCCGCGAGCAGCCGCTCGAATCCTGGAAAGAGATCGCCGTATACCTGAAACGGGATGTGCGCACCGTCATCCGGTGGGAGAAACGGGAAGGTTTGCCCGTCCACCGCCAGATGCACGAGGCGCGCAGCAGCGTGTTCGCATACCCCAGCGAACTGGAGGATTGGAAAAGCAGCCGGGATCTGCGCCTGAATGCTCCTCCCGTAATCACCCCGTGGCGGCGGGCAACTGCCGGATTCGGAATTGTTGCGGCCATGTTGCTCGCATTGGTAACGATGGGCAGCGGCCCCATCCGCACACCAAGCGCCGCTGCGGCCGAGCCGCCTGATGGAATTGTCAACCGTCAAACCTGGTCCGGCCCTGATGTGGACATCCTGGGCTCGGTCTCTTCTGATGGGCACTACCTTTCGTACACCGATTGGGGGACAGGAGACTTGGCCGTTCGCGATCTGGAAACCGGCAAGAACCGTCGCCTCACCAATAAAGGCTCATGGGAGGACTCCGTAGAGTTCGCGGAGTATTCCGAAATGTCGCCGGATGGCAAGCAGGTGGCATACGCTTGGTGGAACGAGGAGGACCTCTACGACCTGCGCGTCATTGGACTCGATGGTTCCAGGCCTCGGATACTATACGTCAACAAGGATGTGGAATGGATCCAACCCGCAGCCTGGTCGCCGGATGGAAAAGAGATCCTCACGATCTTCACCAAGAAGGATGGTACCAACCGGCTGGTGCTGGTGTCCGTCGCCGATGGGTCGGTGCATGTCGTGAAGACCTTGGATTCACGGGTACCGGAGAAGGCGAGCATATCTCCGGATGGCCGTTATGTCGCCTACGACCTTCCCCCGAACGAAGAGTCGGCCAACCGGGACATCTTCTTGCTGGCAATCGACGGGAAGCGTGAAAGTACCATGATCGAGCACCCGGCAAACGACCTTTACCCGGTCTGGACGCCCGACGGAAAGCACATCCTGTTTGCGAGTGACCGGACAGGGAACATGGGCTTGTGGCTCATCCCAGTGGCCAAAGGCAAACCTCAAGGATCGCCTGAACTCATCAAGCAAGACGTGGCAAGGCAAATCGTGCCCTTGGGCATGACGCGAAAAGGGGATTTTTACTATGGCCTCCATGTTGGGTTGCTGGATGTCTACATCGCATCACTCGACTTTAATGCGGGGAGGCTGTTGGCACAGCCGAAGAGAGCCACCGAGCGCTTCGTCGGGTCCAACTGCCGGCCGGACTGGTCCCCGGATGGCCGACAGCTTGCGTACGTCTCGCACAGGGGCGCCGTGCCTTTTGGGCGGGGTGCATGGGCCGTCTGCATCCGGTCACTCGACACTGGTGAGGAACGCGAGTTTTTGCCCAAACTGAACTATCTCTGGTCCCCCCGCTGGTCTCCGGATGGTCGGTCCATTCTCATCATGGCCAACGACGTGATGAATCGCCAGGGTTTCTTCCTCATGGATGCCCAATCGGGAAATGTCACGCCTCTGGTTCGGGCTCAGCAGGGTACATACTTGAGCGGTCCCCAATGGTCTCACGACGGGGAGGAAATCTTCTATCGGCGCTTCGACACCATCAGTCACGCCACTAGCATCGTAGCGCGTGAACTCAAAACCGGTAACGAGAGGGAGATCGTTCGTGCCGACCCTGGAGGTTCACCGGCCAGCTTTGATCTGTCGCCCGACGGGATGTGGGTGGCGTTCCGATCCTGGGACCAGGCAAATCGTCTGGGGGCGCTCAAGGTGGTGTCTTCCAGCGGTGGAGTGCCCCGCGAGCTGGTTAGGGCAGAAGAAGGGAAGAACATCCCTGGCTACCCTGCGCTGGCGTGGACTCCAGACGGCTCAAGGGTGCTTTTCACCAAGAATGGCACGACTTCGCAGGACCAGAAATGTGAGCTCTGGATTGTTCCTGCAGAAGGCGGGCCTCCCAAGAAGACAGACCTGGTATTGGATAGGGGCAGCCTCCGTGACTTGCGTGCCCATCCTGACGGGCAACGCATCGCGTATACCGCAGGTGAATCTATGAAGTCCGAAATCTGGGTGATGGAAAACTTTCTGCCAAATGCGGTGGCCTCGGAGTGACAGCGGCCCTTGTCGGGGCGGGATGGCATCGGGCCGAGCATCTGTAACAGATTGAGCCCGCAATGGTTGCCGCGAATGCGGGCGGGAAAGACGTGCATCCTATGCGGCACGCCGAGGGCGAAAATCCGGCGAAGGAATGGCCAAAATACCAGATTGACATTTTCGGCCACGTGCCGGAATATACGATCACGGCAGGTGGAGCAGCGTAGCGGTGCGCCACCTCAGGAGCACAACCACAGGATTGTGCCGTAAAGGCCAACAAACCGCTACCCGGTTTCACGCCCAGGCGACGGTCCGAACACCTGGTTCGCCGGGCGGCACGCGTCACACTTGCATGGTCCTGCCATCACAGCAGGCCGCGTCGCATTCAGGGTATCTTCGCACGTTAGAGGGCGTGTGTTAGTTCCCTTAGACACGTGGATCGAGCGGCGTGGCGAGGAATGGCAACTGGGTGGCGAGTGTCCACACGGGTTCCCAGCCCGCAATGTTTATCAACACCACGCAGAAAACAATGAGGTAGTGAAGAGCGTCAATTGGCTTTGATGGCGGTGCAAATGTGTATGCGAGCCCCTGCATTAAGTCTTCTTCTGGCCAGGCGATTTACAACCGCGGTGCGTAACATTCCACCTGGCCAAGTGTCCGACAAGACAACGGAGCGCTTCCGGCCGGCGCGACTGCCGGCGGAGCCCGACTCGATTATGGGACGTTCAGGGTCACGTGCGTTTTTGCGACTTTCCGTTCTTGCCGCAGCCTGGCAAGCGTCCGGATAATCAGGAGGAATTGATGGATCGGAAGAAAGTAAATCGAAAGGTCCCATTGAAATGGCTTCCATTGCTGGCCTTGCTGATACTTCCTGCCCTCGTTGTGTTGGGCCAGGAGAAGAACAAGGGCGAGAAGCAGGAAGCGAAGCACCCGGCGCCGCAGCGACAAGTGGAGCAGCCAAGACAGCAGCAACAAGCGCAACAGCCAAGGCCCCAGCCGCAGGCCAGGGAATCCAGACCACAGCCTGAAAGGCGAGAACAGAGGCCGGCGCCCAGTCCTCCGACGCCACGCCCTCAGCCCCAGATACGGGAAGAGAGGCCGGCGGCCAGCCCGCAGGTACCAAATCCCCAGCGCGAGGTGCGAGAACAGAGGCCGGCGCCGAGTCCGCAGGCTCCAAACCACCAGCCCCGGATACGGGAAGAGAGGCCGGCGCCCAGTCCTCCGACGCCACGCCCTCAGCCCCAGATACGGGAAGAGAGGCCGGCGGCCAGCCCGCAGGTACCAAATCCCCAGCGCGAGGTGCGAGAACAGAGGCCAGCGCCCAGTCCGCAGGCTCCAAACCACCAGCCCCAGATGCGAGAGCAGAGGCCATCACCCAATCCGCAGGGCCCAAACCGCCAGCGTGAGCTACAGGAACGAAATGGTCGGTTGCCTGGTCAGCACACCAACGGCCAGTCGCCTAACATCCAGCACCCTGGCTCTCAGGAGCAGGGTCAACCTTCCCAAGGACCACTCAGGACGACAATAAATCCCCCTCGCAGCACGCAGCCTCGTGGCGGGTTCAATTCCAGGCCGCCAGTTGTAATGTCGACCACGGATTCGAGGAAACACATTGATGACCTGAACAGCGGCAGGCGCGGGATGAGGGGAATCAACCGCAACCGTTTACCGCAGGGAACTGTGTCAATGGAGGCGAATGGCAGGCAGACCATCAGGACCTACGACGGCCGGCAAATCGACGTGCGCCCGAACCGGACCGTGGCACGCGTTGAAATGCCCGACGGCAGGGTGGCTGCATACCGCGCGGACGGAAGGATTCGATCATTCCGTACTCCGAACAACACCCTGGTGGTGGAACACGGCTTTCGCGGCGGGCGGCGAATCGTGACGGCGGGCTCTCGCGGAGATCGCGTTGTCAGTTTTGGGCCGCGGCGTGGCTACTATGAACGGCCTTACGCGCGCGGATACTACCAGCGGACCTACTGGGTGGGCGGACGGCACTACGCGCGAGTTTACCGCCCCATCCGCTGGCGCGGCTACGTCTACTACCGTTACGTTCCAGTCCACTATTATCACCCGGTCTTTTACGGGTGGGCCTACCGGCCCTGGCCTAGGCGGGTCTATTACCGGTGGGGTTGGTATACGATGCACCCGGCGTGGTACGTCTATTACGGCCCTTACTTCGCACCGTCGCCATGGTATTTCACAGCCTCTCTGTGGCTCGTCGATTTTCTGATTGCCCAGCAGCTGCAGGCAGCCTGGCAAGCCCGGCAGGATGCGGAAGCCGCCGCAGCGGCGCAGCAATCGGCGGTATACGCGCAGGAAGCCCCCTACGATCCACCCCCAGGCGAACCCCCTCAGGCGGAATACCAGCAGCAGGGCCAGCCCGAAGAGGCCACCAGCCTCACTCCTGAGGTGAAGCAGTTGATAGCGGAGGAGGTCCACCGGCAGCTCGAGGCCCAGCAAGCCGCCGCAGCCAATCCCCAGCAGGAGGCTTACACTCCGGAGGGAGACCAGGTCCCGCTCGATCTCTCTCAACAGGTTTTCGTGGTGTCGAACAATCTTGATATGAACACGGCCGACGGTCAGGAATGCGAGTTGACTCCAGGGGACGTTCTCTTCCGGATCGGGGACACCCCCAGTGAGAACCAAACCATCACCATGAAAGTCACCAGCAGCAAGGCGTCAGATTGTCCTGTGCGTTCCACCGTGGAAGTTGCCGTCGAGGACCTGCAGGAGATGCAGAACGATTTCCGCGCGAAGCTTGACGACGGAATGGATGCCCTGGCGAAGGACCAGGGCCAGGGCGGCATGCCGGCGGCGCCCAACACCGCCATCAGCCCTTCAGGCGCTCCCGCGCCAAGCCCGGATAGCGAGGCCGACGTGCAAGACCGGCTGCAGCAGCAACAAGCCGCTGCCGACGCGGCCGAAGGCCAGGTGGAACAGCAGGCCCTCGAGGACCAGTCCGCGCAGGGAAATCCGTAGAGCTCTTCTGCATGTAACGCCGGTCCCGCCCTGGCGGGACCGGCACATGCCGCCCTGAAGGGCGGCGCTACGTTTACCACGATTTCCGGCGCACTAGCTTCCGGGCTTGGCCTGCTCGGCGGGTTTCTGGGCAGGAGTTTCTCCCGGCTTGGCCGCGGATTTCTCTTTAGGCGGAGCCATGATGTCGTCAATGGCCTTCTTGAATGCCGTGTAAGGGAACGCTCCGCCGATTTTCTGTGTGGCTTTGAAGGTGTCGGGATCGTCGCCGGTCAGTCCCAGGAAAAAGGTCGGAGTTCCCGTCACGCCCAGCTTTTTCCCCTCTTCAATCTCACTCTGGATTTCCGCCTTGAACTTCCCGGTATCCATGCATTGCTTGAACTTCCCCGCATCCAGTCCCAGCGCCTGCGCGGAAGCCTCCAGCCCCTTCTGGTCCAGAGCCTTCTGGTCGCCAAACAACTTGTCGTGCATCTCCCAGTATTTGCCCTGATCGCCGGCGCAGCGGGCGGCCTCAGCGGCCTTGAAGGCGTTGGGGTGGAGCTGCTCCAGCGGATAATCGTGCAGGATGTACCGCACTTTGCCCGTCTTCACATACTCGGCCACCACGGGCGGATAGGTCTGCCGGTAGGCGCGTCCGCAGAAGGGGCACTGGTAGTCGGTGAACTCCACCATGGTCACCTTGGCGTCCTTTTCGCCCATCGACGGGTCACCCTTGATGCTGATGTCGGCTCCCTGGAAAGGCGGCGGGGGCTTGGGAATCAGCCGCTCCTTGATGGCGGTAATGTCCTTCTGCATCGCATCCTGGGCAGCTTTCATTTCCTGGATTTCCTTGATCAGCGCCTTGATCTCGTCGCTGTTATTATTGTTCGATTGCGCCAGGCACACCTGCCCGGAAGGAACCAAAAACCACGCAGCTATCAGCGCTGCAAGCAGCACACACCTCTTGGTAAAATTCCTCATCTGGAAATACCCCCCTTGGACTGGATGGTTCGATTATACGCCCAAATGGCCCCGCAATCCTTGCCCAGGCTGGCGGCAGTGGATCCCGCCAGTAGACGGGCAACCATTTGGAGGAGGCAGCGGCTGTGGTGGTGCCTGAAAGGAGAAACTGGGCCGCTGCGGCGGTCTCTTATCGTGGCCGCGTGCTATCAATCTGCTGGCCTGGTGGCGGAAGCAAGGATGGTTGGGCGTGGCAGTATGGTAATGCGGCGCCTGGGGTAACGGATGACTTCAATGCGGACGGGGGCCAGCCCGGCGCCGACAAAGCCCAGGCATTTTGCCGCGGCCCGGCTGACGTCAAGGTCCCGGCCGCAGACATACGGCCCGCGGTCGTTGACCTTCAGGACCACTGACTTCAGATTCAGCAAGTCCGTCACCCTGATGCGGGTGCCCAGGGGCAGTTCCCGATGGGCGCAGGTCATGGCGTTCATGTCGAAAGGCGTACCACTGGCGGTCTCCAAGCCCTGGAATTGCTCTCCGTACCAGCTTGCCACGCCAAACTGCCTGGTTGGGGGAAAGGGGGCCGTGTTTAGGGGATTGGTGCCCGCAGGTGTCCCCTCCGATGGCGGCGAGAACATCGTAAGCGCGGCTGCCAAGCAAGCGATGATCAGCTTTCTCAATTCGACCTCCGTTCATTCGCGGCAGAAAAAGGCACTTGTTAATGTCTTGCGTGCCGTGTGCCCAGTAGTGTCGAAAAGATTGCCCTTAATTAGTGAGACCCTTGCTATCAGGGTAACTGGAGGCTACAAGGCTAACAATCAGGTGATCCACCCAATGTGGCCCGGAATAAGCCTGTTTACTCTGTTAACTGTCTGGTTATGAGAAGATTAGATGGGAATAAATTTCTGTTCCGGTGTGGTGTGTTTCATGATGTCAGGTGTGAGGCAAGTGTGAGTACGGTGTAATATGGAGCCTAGTTTACTAGTTAACTCATCGGGAATTCCGCCGAGAGGACCAATTTGCCAGGAAGAGCAGGCCGATCAGAAAAGCTGACCCGCTGATGGTGAGATAGGCTATAGGCGGGAACCGGAGCCGGGTGATCCACATGTAAAGCAGGCCAAGCATGAAGAATCCCACCGAACCCAGCCACTCCCACTTCCATCCGACCGCCAGAACGACGAGAATGATGCCAGTGGGAATGAGGTGAATGGCAAAGGCCAGGAGCAGCTTCGCGAGTGGGAGGTTTGCTTCGAATACGTCGAGCGCAAAGACGCCGATGAAAAGGGCGTAGGCGATGCCCAGCGCCCGGGGCGCCCAGTAGAGCAGCCGGCTTTGGGTCCGGCTCATGGATTTCCTCCTCAGAGCCGCTTTCAATGTTAGAAGAGGAATGATGGCCGCGAGTTAAAGGAGGCGCAGTGACTCCAGGCACACGAACTTGTGACCACTCTGACCCCGGAAGGTCGGCGCGGGGCGGAACGGACAGGCAGGTTATTTTGCGTCCGCAGTCGTTCGTGCGGATGCGCTGGGCTTGGACTCTTCTTCCGGCTTGTTGCTGGTGCAATACTCCTTGAGAACTGGCCGATAGCCTGCCAGGAGCGCTTCCGTCTGGTCCATCATTTTCCCAGGCTTTCTGCCAAACAGAAGATTGCCCTGGCAGTAATAAAAGCCGGTTTGCTTTTTCGTCCAGACTCTCACATTCTCCTGCGGAAGCGGCGATCCATGGCTCCGGAACAGCGCCAGGACCTCGCGCGGACTCGGGATGCCACTCGCCGTGCCAAGCCAGTGCTGGGATTCAACAAATGCAAAGAGCACAACAAGAATACCGAGAAAAAGCAGCGCAGGAATTATCGGCGACGAACCGAGCAGGGGGTGGGTGGACGACTCCGATTTTCCTGAACGACCACGGATTTTGCCTAGCGACCAAAAAGGGAGTTCCTCGCCCAACTTCCCGGCGCCCTGGCCTCTGCCCGAGTGTGTTTCTCCGGACTGTGAAATTACCGCCATAGTATTTCTCCTTCTTGCCAACTGCAGGCGCGCTCGGAATCTTCCTGCGCGAGCGTCGCGCTGTTACAAACCCGCTTGGCAAGTGTGGACCTGTATCCTTTCACCTGGTTGCAGGGGGGGCTACGGCCAGTTCTGTGGGGGGATCTTCGCTCCCCGGCGGAACAAATCGCCGGACCGGCGGGCAGTCCGCCCAAACGGTGCTTTCTTTGAAATCAGAACGGCTTCCCTCCCAGCTCGCCATAATCGTGTCCAGATTCACCTTGAGCCGCTTGACCGTTTCCCGCGTCACGGCAGCCCAATAGCGATCTTCTGCCACCAGCTTCTTTCTGCGGGCGTATTCCAATTTGTAAATCTGATGCCCACGTTCATCAGGCGGGTGAGGGCAAAGTGCCAGCGCCTTAGAAGCTTCCCAAAACCGCTTCCCCCAAACCCTCCGCCTCCAGTTCCAATAGCGCCTACGCAGTCGCATGCATCCCTCCATCAGTCGCGGATGCGCGACGCCGCCAGCGTCAGATGCCTGCAGAGCAGGGCTTCCCGACAGTCGCACTCCATCGATGCAACATGGAGCCCGCCACTGGCTTCGTCGATCATCTCGTACACCCTCAAGAACATCTCATTCAGCTTCCGCATTTCAGCACGGCGAGGCTTCGTCGCTCATAAGAGGCTCAAAGGGGTGCAATGCACCCTTTGTCCGGATTCTGGAGAACCCATCAGCCACGACCACCAGACCCCTGCTGTCAAGGTAAGAGGCATTCGGAATGCCAAAACCTTTTTCCTGCAATGCGGCTTCCCACTCCGCGGATTTGAAGCAAATATCTCCATTAATAATATTATTTTTCAGCAAGTTACAGGATTTGCCGGATTATTCTCGCTCTCTCCTTTCAAGACCTTTGGAGAGGTGACATAAAGCTGGAAGATGCAAGTTATTTCCGGTCGTAATGAGACATACTGCGGAGCGGCGAGTGTTGAGTGGGCCTTTCCCCACGGTCTGATTTTGAGACCGTGCAGGGCTGGACAATAACTATTATTTCTTTCATCAGGTTATGGAGACCATGGCGATTCGTTTTTCAAAACCTTCCGCGTTATTGGAGCTCAGTTACTCGTTAGTTAATTGCGCACTTTGTTTCCGGCATGGGAGAAGCGTCCGGCGCAGCCGCTCCAAATGTGAGACTCGTTGGATCGATTAGAGTCTTGTCCCGCCCCTTGGCGCGTATAATAGTTGCGGAGGCAGGATCGCGGAGCAGGCAGGAACGCTCGCGGAAAAATCGGGAAGTGAAAGCGAATGCTCTTTAGTGGGCTGTGCAAGGTTTGATGCGGTCGCCGGAGGAGGGGACTTTGCCTGGCGCTACGGAAAGCACTGACAAGCCATTAGAGACACACGGGTTGCCCTGGACGCGCCTGTTTGGCCTGGAGTGTAATCTAATGGTGCGGATGTGGCTGCGCCGGGTGTGGAAAGCGGTCCTTGGCGACTGCTGCGAAGACCTGGCCGCGCAGATGTCGTACTTCTTCCTGATGGCATTGTTCCCCTTTTTTATTCTGCTGGCCGCCATTGTGGGCTATCTTCCGTTCACCGGCGCCTGGCCGCGGGTGCTTATCTGGATTACACAATATTTCCCCGACCCCGTTCAGCCCTACGTCTTTAGAACTGTAACCAACCTGACCCAGGAATGGGGCGGTCTGCTCAGCTTTGGCCTGGTGAGTTCAATCTGGATTGCCACTCGCGCAGTGATCAGCCTGATGGACGGATTGAACACGGCCTACAACGCGCGGGAGACTCGCGGCTTCTGGAAAAGGCGGCTGCTGGCCTGCGGGGTCATGCTGGTGTTTGCGCTCACCTTCCTTACGGCGTTCGGTCTGCTGACTTTTGGGGGCCGCGTGGGCCACTGGCTGGGAACGCATTCCGGACCGGGGGTCGCCTTTGTGGTGCTTTGGCACGTGATGCGATGGGCGATTCCTCTGGCACTGCTGAATTTTGCCGTCGGCTTTGCGAATTACGTGCTTCCCAACACAAAGCGGCCGTGGCGATGGGTGACTCCGGGCAGCTTGTTCGTCGTGGTAGTCTGGCTGCCGGCGACAGTGGGTTTTAACGCCTTCCTGCGCCATTTCAGCACGGCCGGCGCTTATGGAGCCGTAGGAACCTTCTTCGTTCTCATGACCTGGGTCTACATTACCAACTTTATCCTGCTGGTGGCGGCGGAAATGGATTCGGAGCTGGAAAAAGCCGCCCGCACCTTCCATTCAGAAAACGTTGCGCGGCGCATGTTTGTGGCCAGTTGAAGAGGCTGTGGTCGAAATCCGCAGAATGAAAGAACAGCAATGCGCCCGCCGGCCGACAACGCTTTGCTCCGTGGGCCTGCAGGCTCCGATGGTGCTTCACGCCGAGGCTACTTGCCGAAGTGGATGACAATGCCGGCGGAATAGACCAGGTTGTTGGCGGTACCGCCGATGGGATAGTACGCGGTGAAGGCTGAAGAGGCTGAGTTGGGAAGCCCGTAAGTGGGCGAACCGAAACGGTGGTCGCGAGCATCCACCCGGACAGCCAAAATGCGGGTGAGGCTGATGTCCAGCCCGAAGCCGAAATTGTATCCAAGTGAGTCATCGGATTTCAACACCGTGCCAGGCACGCCGTTGAATCCCCGTGACTGCGCGAGCGCCGCGCCTCCGCTGGTAGGCGAAAAGCGGTTGAGGTCAAGTCCGAACACCAGATAGGGACGCACGCCTTTGATGGTCGTCCCGGAGTGGGCATTGGCGTCAATGCTGATCCTCTGGCCCCGAATTCCGTACCCAATAACGTCGTTCGGCGTGGTGGAATTGACGAAATTTGTGACCGCCAGATTGTTGCGAAACATGCTGTACGACCCTTCCGCGCTGAGGGTCTTAAATATGGGATATTCCGCTCCCACGGTGAAGCTGTTGCCGGTCCTGTAAGTGGATCCTAGAGAGACACCGTAAACGTTGTAATAATGCTTGTCATGCAGCGTGGATACTCCGCCCTCGATGAACACACGGTAGTCCTGGGCATGCAGCACCAGGGCGCCGGCCCCGAGAAGTACAATCATCATGAATCCCTGAAGCAATCTGCGAATCATCAATTGTGAGCCTCCGATCGACTCGGTCATGTGTGTTCTGGTGATGCCGGGAAAAACACCCTCGGCGGTCCGGCTCTTCCGTCCCCGCGTGCCGGAATAGGAATTTTACACGTGATTGGCTGGTCGAGTCATGTGACTCTCAAAAAACGGTTTGCGTTTTCCCGCAAGATTGGATTCTGCGGAAAGGGCACGGCGGCGGGAGGTAAAGGACCGCCCGGTCCCTGGGGAACCCTGAGTCCGGATCCTTTTCCAGGTTGATAAAGCGCGAATCAGCGGCCGCCGTCAGGTGATCCCTTCAGCCACCAGTTGCCTTGCCGGCTGCCGATCTGCCACCAGCCGGAGACTTCTTGCTGAAGCGTCAAATTCAACAGGTCTTGAAAAGTTTTGCCCTGCCAGTGCTCGACATCGGCCCCCCAGGAGCCGGCCAGTGATTCTCCCCGCGCAGTCTGGGCGGTCCAGTGGCCTTGCCATCCCTGCCTGTTCTTTTCCGCCCGCCAGGTTCCCTGGATTACAATCTGCCCGCCACTCGCCAGCGTCCAGGTGCCCTCTGCCACGTCCGGGTGCTGCGGCAGGGAGCTGCCGGTCCAGGTTCCATGGAGGGTCTGGCCCCGGCCGGCCGTGGCGATCCAGGTCCCGTGTATGGCCTGGGCCGGCTCTTGCGCGAACGCGCTGATAAAGACGAGAAGGGCGATCAGACGAACCGCGATGGAAAACGATATTCGAATGATACACCTCCGGGAAACCTTCATCGCTGCCGCAAGAGTTTCCCGCCGCCGCGTGAGAATAGCAAGCCCATGAGGGCCGACCTTGGCGACAGAGGTTTCCGGAAACCCAGCACAGCCGGCAGAGCCTCCAAAATCGTCCCTTATTCTTTCGGGGACGCCTGAGCTCCTGCCTCGAATTTCTGTGCTCCCAAGAATTCTACGCCTGTCGCGGCGAAGACTCCACTCCCGACTGGTTGAATTGGCAAAACGACCCCCGACGGTTCTTCGTCGCACGGGCAGGCGTTATAATGGGGCCAATGCATCGGTGAAGAGGCATTCATGAAGGCGTTAATTCTCACTCTCGGTACTTTTTTCTGCCTTAGCCCGGCCGTGTTCGCAAGGCCCCAGGCGATGGTAAAGCCTACCTCGGAAGGGAAAGGCACCGCCCTAAAATGGCTTGCAGTGGTGGACCAGGGCGAGTACGGGAGAAGCTGGGACCTGGCCGCCAAACCGTTCCAGGCAAGTGTCACCAGAGCCAGCTGGATTGCAGGAATGAAGAGTGCCCGCCGGTTCTACGGGAAAGTACTTTCCCGCAAGTTCGAAGGTTCGACGTATGCTGCGAACCCTCCGGGATTTGTCCCTGGTGAATACGAGATTATAAGGTTTCAAGTGCGCCTGGGGGCCCAGGGGCCGGCCACGGAAGTCGTGTCGATGGAACTGCAGAGCAACGGCAAGTGGCTTGTCGCGGGCTACCACATCGCGCTGAAGAACCAGATTCGAGTTCGCCCGCTAGAGTTTCCGGATCACCGCTGAGGCAAATTCCCCGGTGGTGTTTTTCCCGCCCAGGTCCGGAGTGCGGACCTTCTTTTCTCCCGTTACATGCTTGAGCGCCTCCAGGATGCGCTGGCCGGTTTCCGGTTTGCCCAGATGTTCCATCATCAGAGCTGATGCCCAGATGGAGGCAATGGGATTGGCGATGCCGCGGCCTTCAATGTCCGGAGCGCTGCCGTGTACGGGCTCAAACATCGAGGGCCCCAGGCGCTTGGTGGGATTAAGGTTGGCGCTGGCCGCTAATCCCAGGCTGCCCTGGAGCGCCGCGCCCAGGTCGGTGAGAATGTCGGCAAAAAGGTTTGAGCCCACAACTACGTCCAGGCTTTCGGGATGCGTGATCATGCGGGCCGCAAGCGCGTCCACGTGGTAGTTGGCGACGGCCACGTCAGGATAATCGCGGGCAACGGCGCGCAAGACTTCGTCCCACATCACCATGGTGTACTGCATGGCATTTGATTTGGTGGCGCTGGCCAGCCGCTTGCGCGGGCGTCGCTGCGCTTGCTCGAAAGCGTAGCGCATCACCCGCTCCACACCCTTGCGCGTGAAGACCGATTGCTGCACGGCCACTTCGTCGGACGTGCCCGGCTTGAAGCGGCCGCCCATGCCGCAATACTCTCCCTCGGAATTTTCGCGCACGAAGAGCATGTTAATGTCGTCCGCTGTCCTGCCGCGCAACGGCGGCTCAAGCCCCGGCAGGATTTCAACCGGGCGCAGATTGACGTAAAGATCGAAACCGAAGCGGATGCGGAGCAGCAGATCACGCAGCGAAATGTGGTCCGGCACGCTGGGATGTCCGAT
Organism: Terriglobia bacterium; assembly: GCA_035576145.1. Lineage (GTDB taxonomy): Bacteria > Acidobacteriota > Terriglobia > UBA7540 > UBA7540 > SCRD01. Next base: position 27,131 of record DATLWV010000107.1, on the reverse strand, counting down.
GGCGCCCAGGAGAATGGCGTCAAAGGAGCGCAACTGTTCGAGCCCGTCCGCCGGCATCATGCGGCCCGTGCGCAGATAATATTCGCAGCCCCATTCGAAGGATTCGAATGCAAGGGTGAAGCCGCTGGCCGCGGCCTCGAGCACTCGCACGGCCTGAGGCACAACCTCTTTGCCAATGCCGTCGCCCGGAAGAAGCGCAATGCGATAGTTTTTTGACATGCGCTCGATTTTACACGGAAACGGTGGATGCTGGCGAAAGCGGCTGTGCGTTGCACACGTGCGAGGCCTGCGTTCGGACATTGCGGAAAGTCTTTGGCCGGTGGCGGAGCGTTCAGAATTCTGCGAATATGCTTCTTTGCCAAAACGAGAGGCGGGCAGGACCAATCGAGGAGGCTCTGAAAAATGGACAGACGACAATTTTCGGCCGGGCCGGTTGCCGGGCTGATTGTGCAGGGAATTCTGGCCTTTTTGATGATTGTGGGAAAGCCCGCGATTCCCCGGGCGCAAACCAAAGAGCGAATCATTACGGGCACATTTCCCGTTCCCCACAGCGCAGCGCAGATAGTTCTTTATGTAGCAACCGACGGCAACGACTCATGGTCCGGAAAATTGGACAAACCGAATGCAGGGCAGGCGGACGGCCCGTTTCTCACTGTGCTTCGGGCGCAGAAAGCCATCCGCGATTTGAAGGCACGCGGACCGCTGAAGACGCCGGTGACGGTTTACATTCGCGGCGGCCGATACGCTCTTGCGGCGCCGCTGATTTTTACTCCGAAAGATTCCGGCACGCCACAGGCCCCGATCACCTACGAGGCTTATCACGGCGAAACTCCGGTGCTGAGCGGCGGGCGGGAATTTCACGGCTGGAAACTGGTGACAGATAAAGGTCTTCTGGGGCTGGCCGGAGGCGAGCTTTGGATGGCCAGAGTTCCGGAGGTGAAGGATGGCAAGTGGTATTTCCACGAGCTCTTTGTCAACGGGCATCGAAGGCAGCGGGCCCGCACCCCGAACACAGGGTTCTACCAAGTGGACGGGAAAATCAGTCACGAGAAGCAGGCACAATTCAAGTATCGTCCCCGTGATATCCAGCCGGCGTGGGCCGCGCAAGGTGACGTAGAGGTTGTCGCTTTGCAATCCTGGGCTGAATTCAGGATGTATATCCGCGACGTTGAGGAAACACTCCACACCGTAACCCTCTCACGAACGCCTGCACCCTCAAACCGGGCAGACAACGCGCGTTACTGGATTGAAAACACGATAGACGCCCTGGACGCCCCGGGTGAATGGTACCTGGACCGCAAGAGTGGAAACCTCTATTATCGCCCCGAGCCGGGAGAAAGGATGGACAACATTCACGCGATCGCGCCCGTGCTGAAACAACTGGTACGCTTTGAAGGAGCGGGCGGCCCCGACTGCGTCCACGACATTCAGCTACAAGGATTGACGCTGTGTGATACCGACTGGTCGATGGGTCCCGACGGCTATGTGGATATGCAAGCCGCGTATGACATTACGGCAGCGGTTGAAGGAATGGGTGCGCGCTCCATTGTTATTGAGAAATGCGTATTTGAGCACCTGGGCGGCTATGCGGTGGACTTTGGCGGAGGTGCAATCGAGCGCCAGGGCTCCAAGCACGACCGCGTTGTTGGCAACGAAATGCACGACCTTGGGGCCGGCGGCGTCAAGATCGGCGATCCTAAAGTCCCTAACGGAGAAGGACAGGCGACAGAAAGGAATGTGGTTTCCGGCAATCACATTTACGACATTGGCCTGGTTTATCCGGCTGCCGTGGGAATCTGGGTTGGGCAGAGCAGCGACAACATCATTTCGCATAACGAAATCAACGATACCTTTTACACCGCCATTTCGGTGGGCTGGACCTGGGGCTACGGTCCGACTGCCGCAAAGGGAAACGTGATGGAGTTCAACAAGATGTACAACATCGGCCGCGGGTTGTTGAGCGACATGGGGTGCATCTATACGCTTGGAGTGCAGCCGGGCACGGTGGAGCGGAACAACCTTTGCCATGACGTCAGCCGTTACCGCTATGGCGGATGGGGGCTTTATACGGATGAAGGCAGCAGCAACATTATTATTGAGAACAACGTGGTTTACCGGACGCAGGATGGAGGCTTCCATCAGCACTATGGGGCGAACAATATTGTCAGGAACAATATTTTTGCCTACGGTAAAGAAGCGCAGATCCGGCGCTCGCGTGAGGAAAACCATCTGAGTTTTACTTTTGAGCACAACATCGTTTATTGGGATTCGGGCCCTCTGCTGGATGGAAGCTGGGCGAATAACCAGTTCCGGTTCGATCACAACCTCTCCTTCCGGACGGATGGCCAGCCCATCCTGTTCGGGAAGTTGTCGTTTGCCGAGTGGAAGGCGCGCGGGCAGGATACCCATTCGCTGATCGCTGATCCGTTGTTCGTCAATCCTTCGGGGGGCGATTTTTCTCTCAAGCCCGGATCGCCCGCGTCCAAGATGGGTTTCAAGCCCATCGATCTCAGCCGCGTTGGTCCGCAATAGCACGTGCCGGAGTTTGCATGTTTGTTGGAATGCTGCTGGGAGTCCTCAGCGGAATTTTCCTTCAACCCCCAGAAGGTTGAAAAGCACCTTTCCCCACCGCGGAAAAATTGCATGCCGTTTTGGGGTGCGTTTTACTCGTGGGCGCGCTGGGACTTCACAGGCGCCTGGTAGCGTACCATAAGGTAGGGAGTTTCCAGCCGTTTCTGCCCTTCAAACTTTGATGTCAGGCAACTGTCGAGAATTCCGCTCACCATCAGAGTCCGCTCCACAGGATAAGGAGCCTTGCCGGTCATAAACATCTCCTCAATTTTGCTGACCAGGCAGGCCGAATAGGTCACGTTCGGATTTGGGGAGAGGAAGAACTGCGTGGACTGGATCTGCGGCATGCCTTTCACACGGGCGGCGAAATTGAAGTCCGCGATCGCCCCGTTCAACATCAGCAGCGTGGTGCGCAGGCCATCGTTGTGTTCGATGAAATAGGCCCATGGGTCTTTCACCAGCCCCTGCAAAGTATCGTCAGCCAGCAGGTCCTGAGTGCGCCCGTCTTTCAGGGTCAAGCCTTGCGGCGTGTCGCTGCGGGATAGAGCGGCCTCCAGCAGGTCTCTCGACCATCGACCTTCCCGGCCGGCCTTCCACACCGCATCGCCGGTGATCAGTTGCACCGACTTCACGCCCGTCTCGCCACCCTTGCGGCGTTCGATCATGCACTGCATGGCCTCAAGCGCGTGGTAGTCCATGGCGTCGGAACCGCCCTCGCCCACCATCAGCGCCTCTTCAATCTCACAGCCAAGCGGCAATTCGATGTCCGGCAGGCGCCACGTTACCGGCAGGCTGGAGCCTGCCAGCATGGGGAAGTTCATCCGGTGTCCGGCCGCCACCATCCACTGCGCCTTCTTGAAGTCGTAGGAAAGGTTCTTGTCATTGTAGACGGGAACCACGCGTCCATCTTTCTCGAACACGTCCACGACCTGCTTGAAAAACTCATATCGCGGGTAGAGGATCTGCCCCTTCTCGTTCCGCGGATAATTGCCGTGCTCGCCGATAATCAGCACAGCGTCCACGGCCAGCTTGTCGCCGCCGCAGCGCAGCGCCTCGGCGATGGTTGGGTAGACTGTGAAGCCGAATTCCCTGGCGCGTTGGGCGCTCAGGTCGTTTTCCGGTTTCTGGTCAACGTAAAGCGAAACCACCTTCATATCCGGGTGGTGCCACTCTCCCGCCAGCGGGTAACCCACCAGAAAGCGGTCGCCAATGTGCTGAGCGTGCGACAGGTAATAATAAACGGTTGCAATGACTGCAATGCGGCGAGGCATGGGATTCAGGTTCTCCAGAAAGTGGATTCTTTTGACGGCTGATAACTGATCTTCAGGTGGGGCGTTTCGTAACGCGCCTTGCGATAAAGGCTTTCCACGCCGGCTGCGGTTAATCCCGTGGTCAGCAGCGTGCGTTCCACCGGGTATGAGGTCCGGCCGGTCAAAACCATCTTTTCAATGTGGTGCGTCAGAGGGCTGAAGAAATTCGCCAGCGTTGTGCGGGCCGGTGGCATGGGCAGATACATCTGCGTCGAAAAGATTCCCGGGCGGCCGTCAATGCGGGCGGCGAAGTTGAAGTCCTGCACCAATCCGTTCATCAGCAGCATGGTACAACGCACGCCGTCCAGGTGCTCGTAGTGATAGGCCACCGGGTCTTTCACCAGTTGCCGCATCTCATCGTCGGTGGGGTAGATGTCGTTGAACGTGGTACGGGCAGGTGTGAGAGTGTGGCTTCGGCACAAGGCCGCCTTCATCAGGTCCTTTGACCACACCCCTTCCTGGTGCGCTTTCCAGAAATCTTCTCCGCGGTACGCCTGAAGCCACTTTACCCCGACCTCTCCGCCCGTGCGCCGCTCCACCATGCATTGCAGCGTTTCAAGCGCGTGGAAATCGTAGCTGTCTACTCCCCCGTAGGCCACACAAACCGCCTCTCGAACCCGTCCCTGCGACGGCATCTCAAACGAGGGCGTGCGCCAGGTCACCGGCAGGCTCGAGCCGGCCATAAACGGAAATCCCATCTGCCGCGAGGTGTCATACATCTTCCGGGCCCAGTCCCAGTTCCAGGATAGGTGCTTGTCGCTAAAAACGGGAACAACCCGGCCGCTTGATTTAAACACCTTCACGATCTGCTCAAAAAACGGGTAGCGCGGGTAGAGCGTCTGGCCTTTTTCATTTCGAGGATAATGGCCGTGCTCGCCGACAAGCACCACGCCATCCACCGCCAGCTTGCTTCCGCCCAGGGTGAGGGCTTCGGCAATGCTGGGATAAATCTTCATGCTGGGGAAAAGCTTGGCCCGACCGCGGCTCAGGTCGTCCTTGCCCACCTGGTCAACGTAAAGCCCCACCAGATCGATGGGCGGGTGATGCCAGGTGCTGTTCCAGCCATAACCGAACAGAAATCTGTCCACGATGTGCTGAGTGTGAGAAAGATAGAAGTAGATCGTCGTCACCGCAGCGATCTTTGGCCGTCTGTTCCCCTGTCCTAAACCAGCAGCAACTTTGGCCCAAGCCTTTGTTCCAGCGGCCGAGGCCAGCATCCCTGCCAACAATTCACGCCGAGTCATCATTAGAACACTCCCACGGAAACGAGCCTGGATAAATCCTGAAGTCAGTCGGGTCGTCTTCAGACGCTTTCATTGTTGCCGCGTAAGGTAAACAGCAAACTACTACAGCCTCGTGCAACCTGCAAGAGCATTTTGGGTGGTGGAAGGGGTGCAACCATCATGTAATTTCCGTCAGCCTTTAACAAGCAGTGGAACGCAGGCCGCGGGCATACGATTCTGTTTGTGGAGCCTCTCTGCGGCAAGCCAGGCGCTGGCCGGCGTGCACTCCCATTGGTGCGCAAGGTCAAGGCCGCTGTGGCCGGGAGCGGTGTACTTCTCAAAAAACTGGTCCAGTTCTGCCGTGAGTTCATCAATAACGTTCTTTAGCGCAGGGTCCTGGAAGCGGTTGACGGTTTCGCGCGGGTCTTCCTTCAAGTCGTAAAGTTCATCGCGAAAGCGCACGCCCTTGTAAGCGTAACGCCGGACCAGCTTGTAGCGTTCCGTGCGGGCCATCCGCGCGTTGCCATATTCGCTGATGATGGTCTTGCGCCAGTCGTCTATGTTCTGACCCCGCAACTGCGCCAGGTAGGAACGGCCCGGTGAATTGATCTGCGCTGACGTGTGTTCATCGGGCGACGCGCCTGCCACTTCCAGCAACGTCGCCCAGAGGTCGCAATGGTTGACAAAATCGCTGCAGACGGCGTTCCGGCGGATGCCTCCGGCCGGCCAGCTCAGGGTGCACGAAATGCTAATGGACTCGTCGAAGAAATTCTGCGGCAGCGTGGCGTTTCCTTTCTCCCACATGCCGTGCTGGCCCGTATTGAGTCCGTGGTCGCCGGTGTAGACAACGAGTGTGTTCTCCAGTTGTCCTGTGGCTTCCAGTTCGGCCAGGATGTTGCCCACTTCGCGGTCGATGCTTGAAACCGCACCATAATACTCCATGTGCTTCATGCGCTCGATCTGGGGATTGCTGTTCACCGTAATCAAGGGCTCGCCGTGGCAGGGTGGAAAATCTTCGCCGGGAATGTCGTGGAACGTTGCCGAGTTATATTTTGCAACCAGGTCAGACGGCGCGGAGTCATGCGGGGAGTGTGTGTCAACGTAACCGACAAAGAGAAAAAACGGTTTGCCCTGGGCGCCCTCGTTCTTTTTATGGTCGCGTAGGAAATCGATGGCACGGCGCGTCAGCAGTGGCGACTGGTGGCCCTGGTCGAGCACGAGGTTCCCCTGGTCTGAAAACTGCTGGACGCCGTAATGCGGGTATTGTGCCACCCAGTAACTGAACCACCGGTCAAAGCCCGGATGCGGTTCGCGAGTGCGGCCGCAATGCCACTTGCCCACCAGGCCTGTGTGATATCCCGCGTCTTTTAACAGCTCCGAGATCAGGGTCTGGCCTTCCAACCAGGGGTGCTCCACCGCCTCGGACTGCTCCTTAAGCCAGTCGTGAATGCCGTGCTGCGAGGGCATGCAGCCAGTGAAAAAAGATGCTCTGGCGGGAGAGCAGACCGGGCACGGCGTAAACGCCTGTGTCATGCGAGTTCCGGTCGCCGCCAGCCGGTTCATATTGGGCGTCAGAACTTCCGAGTTGCCGTAGGCGTGCTGGGCCCACTGGCCGTGATCATCGGTGAGGAAGACCAGAATGTTGGGTCTATTTGCCCCGTCCGCAGGCCGAGCGGCCGTGCGAGAGGCCGGCCAGGACACAAGTCCGGCCCCCAGGGCGCCTGCTCTTTTTATGAATTCTCGCCGTTTGATCCCCCCCATGGATGTCTCCTCTTAATGTCTGCTAACGCAGATTGCGCTCGGTCGCGACCCGCACGCCCCGGTGTGACGGCTGCCAGGTGCAGAAGCAATCGAATACGAATCGAACGCGACGCAAACGCGGGCATGATTATATCGGATGGCAGCGGTGCGGTCGGCAAATTTTGGCCAATCCATGCGCGTGGAAGTAACGAAATCTATCTTCGCCAGCCCCCACGCAGCACAGTCAGTCGTGCCTGCAAGAATCCGATGCCTCGGGGGTCACACCGTGGCGCCAGCTAGCAGGATTCCGGTGTTTGCGGTATCATGGTTTGCGGCAGATCGTTGCGCAAAAGCTCCCATTCTTGGCGGGTTGTGCACCAAACGGGCAACCAGTTGCCCGGAGCCATGAAGACAAGTCGTTTCAGGCCCGTAGCTCAGTCTGGTTAGAGCGCTACCTTGACACTTCCCTAAGACATTTCTCCGGTGGTGTGCGACAGAACGATATCAGCCGCTATTTATGCGCCTTCAGCGAATGTCCATTGCCTTTTCAATGGTGACCAATTGCGATGGCTTTTGATTGAGGGTCACACCAAAATCCACACCAAATTTTCTGTGCTGTTTTTAGTTCAAGCGAGCCCGTGCCTGAAACGATCCCTGCAGGAACTGCAGGGCCATGGCTTGCCCTCCGTAACAATCCTCATTCGGCATTCCAGACGCCGAAAATCAATGTAAGGATAACTTCCGAGTGGCCCGTGAATTGTCGAATTGGGGATTCCGCAGGTAACCCCTTCGGAACGAAGTAGGGCTGATTTACCAAACAGGAGGCAACCCTGCAAGTTTCAGAGATTTGCGTCGGTGGCGACCGTCCGGGAATTAACGCTAAACCTTAGCAGCGGCGGCCGCGCCGAGGAACAGCGAACTCAGAGAAACGACAATCGCGGCCACCAGCTGCTGGAGCGACTTGTTGGCATGCTCCCTCATTTGCCTTGGAGGTCAGCCAGCAACCAATGCTTTGTGTTCGACCAGCCAAGGAAACGGCGGGTGTTGGACTTCCTCGCGCTGGGTTGGTCGATGGAGCCGCCGTTTGCGACCAGCATCAAGCCCCGCAACGCAGGGGCGAAGCGCTTGCGGAAGTCTTCTTTTTGGGCATCGAGGTGCCCTTCCGCCCACCGAAGAAAACCGGTAACATCCCGGTCGGGGAGCAAGGCCAAAAAGAAAAGCATCTGCCGCCAGGCATAAGCCGTGTTCTTTAGCATCTTCAGCCTGGCATGCCACTTGTCTTCCCTCACCTGTTGGCGCCTGCAAATCCATTCGAAGCAACGCTTGGCCATCGCGCCGAGCTGACCGCGTAGCGCATCTGCAAGGTTCAGCCCCCCGAACAACGCCGCCAGGTTCTGGGTCGTGAGGATCTGCTGTTGCTCGATAACCATTCCGTTGGTAGCGGGGTCCCAGGTCCCAAGGGAAACCCCGGCGCGGGACGCGCAAAGGCGGGGGAATTCATCCGGCGTCGCCTTGGGCGCCGACCAGAACCACGTACGCTTCGCCGGCTCTCTTGGCTTCAGGATCCTCCGGACTTCCTCGTAGTCGATTCCATAATAGGCGGCGTAAAGCGAGCCCTTCAGAAGGTCAGCCGCCCTGCAGGCGGACTCGACGAACTTCCCGGAGAACTCCCCGATGAAGATGTCCGCCGCCAACTCGTCCACGAGCGGGATGTCCAGACCGGCACCCTTCAGGAGCACCCGCAACTCCTGGAGCAGCTTGTTCGGGAGGATCGCATGGGGAAACGAGGTCAGCGTCAGAACGACGACCTCCTCGAGGGTTTGCCTGGCGAGTTCCCGGCCCGACAGGCTGTCGCTCCGAAACCTCTCGATGGCCGCGACCCAAGGAAGTTCTTCGATCTGGACCTGCCTCTCCAGGTTTAGCAGGAGCAGTGAGCGCCGCCGCCGGAAAGCGCGGTAGATCCCGGTATAGAGTTGGCGGAGCGCCGGCTCGGTGATCCCCAGGGCCCGAATCCCGGAAGTCATTTGCGGCAGGCACCTGGCAAGGGTTTCACCCGAGGTGATGAGGCCGCGCTCGACCAGGGTGTCCACGGTCTCATTCAGGCAGCGCTCGACCTTCCGCCGGATCGAAGGGGGGACGGAGGTTCCCTCGGGCACGCTGGAGCCTGCCGACTCGTCTCCGGTGACCACCCCGTTCAGTTGGCCGACGTCATCTAGGCTGGCTTCCTTGGGGTACTTCTCGAGGCGTGCGGCGATTACCCCGGCGACCGCGTGAAAGGTCGGGGCGCCCACATCCGCTGCTTGTCGACGGCGTGCCGCGGCGCAAGTCGGTGAGTCCGGAGCGCCCCGCTTCGCCAAGTAGCGGCTCAAGATCAGTCGGATACGTCCCACCTCCTGGCCCGTAAGCCCTCCCGGGTTCCGTGAGCACCGACCGAGGAGCTCGCGAAGCTGCGCGGAGTGCTCCTTCGCCCGGTCCATCTTCCCGCAGTGTGTGTGCTCCCTTCTCAGCTCCACGTACTCGCCGAGAAGGGCCCGGGCACGCTCGGGCCAAGCGTCCGGATACTTCTGGCAGGGCCAGTCGTTCTCAACGGTTTCAAGGAACAATGTAACGATGCGGTCATAGAACGGCAGCCACACCTCCACAGCTTCCTTTTGTGCCAAAATTCGCTTGTTGGGCCTGAGCCTCCGGAGGTCCGCGAGCGTGGTCCCCACGTCCTGCAAATGGACGCCCGTACCGAAGCGCCGGGGCTGCTCCAGTGGAACGGGATAGAAGCGCAGCCTCGAGAAGTAAGGCACGAGTTGGTCGAGGAGTCCGCGGGCATCCTCCGCGTATCCTTTCTCGACGAGGCAAGCAACGACCATCAGGGCACCTTCCTCCGGAACGGCCACGTCGTAGCGGCCCGAGTGGAGCCGGTTGCGGAGCTCCGCGAGACCGGCATCAGTCAGGAAGTGGGCATTGAGCGCGCCACGTTCCGCACCGCGCGGGAGGCTTGGAATCTCCTCAAGTAGCTTCTGCTCGTGCTCTTGGAGCGGGCCGCCCGCAAGGAGTTCGCCCGTCGCGAGCCCGCCGGTGACGACCTCCAGCGTTGCCCAACCGGGCACTCCCTCGACAGGTGTTCTCGACCCGTATGCCACAGTGCCGGTCAGGATGTTCTTGAGAACAGCCTCCCACTTGGAGACCCTCTCCTCGGCTCGCTCGCGGGTCGCGCGGTCCTCGTGCCGCTCGGAGGTGGTGAGTGCTTTGGCGATCTGCAAGGCCGCGTAGCCGGGGTTGACGCCGGCCGGCTTCGCCTCGTCCCTCCGAGTTGGTTTACGTTCTGACATTTCCCTACCTGATTATATGGGTCCGGGGGCTGGGTTCGAACCAGCGCCCTCTCGGTCTGGAGCCGAGTGTTCTACCGCTGAACTACCCCGGAATATGTAGTGCTCATGTCGGGCATGCCAATGGTGAGCGCCTGAGCGCGCACCCGGATCGTTTGTTCTTTGCCCATAACCCTCATCGCGTCGGCTGCAACGGCTTGTTTCTCGCTGGCCGGCCTTGAAGGAATCCCACTAGGCTGGAGCGAATAGTTAGACAGCCAGAGTACGAAGGTGAATCACGAATGGCTACCCCCGCCTGACCAACTCCAGCTCATCTCGCTGGAAGTCTGCAAGCCACAGTGTCAGTCCCTCGTTGTCAACCATCTCCACCACAACGGGCGCGTTCGCGTCCTTTGGATCATACCCGTGGCAAATCGCTCCAATATCGCCGATCCGCGGTGGCCGACGCACGCCCTCGGTCCCGTCGAACTTACGCGAAGTGTCGACCAACTTCGTTACCCGAACAATATCGTGCTCTCGCAGAACAGTCATGATTCTTGCCTGTCTAACATTTGATCTCAGCGGCGGGTTTCGCAGCTAACCGACCGCTAGAGCAAGTACGCACGTAAGTGCTAGCCAATAAATTGTTGCACATCACCAGCGGCCGAGGAAGCTTGACCACGAACACACTCGGAATTGTCATTCAACCCAGAAAAAATTGCGGTCATCGCTTCTGGTGGAAGTTGACCAAAGCGGCGTGCGATGTGGCCTAAACCAAGCAGCGCATTGCCTCGAACATTTTCATTTTCGTGAGTTACCAGACTCAAACAATATGAGGAGGCCAATTCAGGATTCTCTTCGTAGAGAGCCACAGATATTAGTATAATAGGCAGCTCCTGAATTCGATTCTGTTCCCTTGCGGAGATTGCGACTGCAAATGACACCCTCCCAGGATCTTCATATTTCAAGGAACTTGGCTCCTTTCTTACCTTCCTCCCTCATCTCTTATGGCTGAGGACTCACCGATTTATCAGCTTGCACCGTGGATGCCCGCTGCCATCCAGGAAACGGGAATTCTTTACATCCCTTTTTCACGCTCCAACACTGCCAGACGGCGCTGCGCGAGAACGTAGGTCGAAGTGGCTAAGGCATTTCCCTCGTCGGGCGGCTTCAATTTTTGATAATCAGCGACTGCGGCATCGCGGACCCCAAACTGTTCGGCAATGCGGCCGAAGACATACCAATAATCAGGGTCGGGTTCCTCAAGCCCGCGCAGTTCCATTGATCTCAAGAGAGTTTCGCGAGCCTCTGTGGTCTTCCCCACTTCGGCGTACAGGGCAGCGAGGGTATGGAGTTCAGTGGGATCGGCATTCTTGCTCAAAAAGTTTCCACGCTGCGAGTTTTCTATTGTCTGGTTGGTTACAGACCCGTCGATGAGAGTAAACCACGCGATCTGGTTGTAGTCGCCCGAGTCAGCTTTTCCCAGAGATACCATGCGCTGCTCGAGTTGAATGGCCGCAGCCAATTTGCCGCGCCGGGACGCCCCATCCGCAAGCAGGCGGGTGGCGAGCAAGTCATCCGGCAAGCGCTTCAAACGGTCCTGGGCGCAGTGCTCGAATTCCGGCCATCGCTTCAATCCTCTCAGGGCGGACATGGTCATCACGAAGGCAGCGTCGGAGGTTGGGGCAGTTTCGAGGAGCGGTTGGCTGAAGGGGAGGATTTCGCCATACCTTTTCAATTTCAGGAAGGCGTGGGCCAATGCCAGGTCGAAACGGAGTCTTCCGGCATCTGAAGCCGCCTTCGCGAGCCCTTCTTGCAGAATGGGTATCGCTCTCTCGACTTCGGTTTTTTCGCCCTCTGCCAGGATGCTTGCTGCCGCGTAACGAATCGCGTCTTTGTCGCCTTGTTTTCCCCGCTCCCAGAAGCGCGGAAACGGCGGCCCTGCGAAGGGATCCTCGCCGCCTTGAAGAGGCATCTCCTCCCGGGCCCAGTCGAGCCAATGACGCGCGCCGGCGAGGTCGACATTTCCGACCCTTTCCAACACCTCACTTCCCAGCGTGGTCGGGCTTCTAGCCGAATCCAGGAGTTTATATTGTCCGTCCTCCCGGGTTACTAAGAAAACCAGCGTGCTCACGGCGGCCCCACCGATGACTTGAACGCGTAACCTGTATCCGGCGGCATCACTGCCTTCCACGCTGATTGGGAAATTGCTGATGAAAAGATCCAAAATCAGGTCCAGCGACAGACCTTGCTTACTCATCTCGGTGCGCAGGGCCATCATACCTCGCTTCATATCCACGAATTCTCTTGAATCATCAAAATCCCGACAGTGATGGCTGCTGATCTTCGCCAGGTCTTCCGGGGTAGCTTCGTCGCTAAACATTAAACCAAGGGCCTTTATCACGACACTTCGGGGGTCAGCGTTATCGACCGGGACGTCCTCGTGACGCTGAGTCTGACGAAGGAACGCCGCGCGATTCAGTTCGGCGGCTGCGTTGGGGCCGCCCTTGGCGCCGGCTGCAATAAGGTCCGCTGCCTGAGGGTAGAGCCTGAGTTGGACAAGGTAGTTCCCGGCCTCGATTAGAGCGCTCCCCCTCATCTCTTCGTTCGTGATCTCCCGCGATGCTTCCTGGATGGCCGCAGCGGGCCCGTCCGTCGCTGCGGTAGCTACGAGGGCAAAGGCACGTGATCCCTGTGTGTCAGTCTCTTTCCCGGCTTGCTGTTTCAAGTCTTTGAATCGCCGCGCCCACATCAGGGCGATTACCAGATTCTTGCTCAGGTTAACCTCTCCCAACTTATCGCCGAGCTCCTGGTATTGCTGAATAGCTTCCGCAAGTTTCGCCTGGGGGCTGTACCTTCTCCCTTTGGCGTCGTGTTCGAGCAGAATGGCGAAATTTCCGCGCGCCACGGTATCCTTGGAGTTGAGTTCGAGAGCTTTACGAAAGGCAGCTTCGGCTCCAGCGTAATCGAACCCTTTTCCATACATGCGCCCAACCAGGTCGTGCTCCAGGACTAACGCCAGCGTCTGGTAGGCCACCGGCGAGGAGGGCTCGATCTTGGTGGCAAGGAGGGCCTCGTTGCGCGCACCCTCGCCAATACCTGCCGCGAGGAGGGCTCTCGCAATGCGCGTGTGCGCCAGAGCGTCCTGGGGATGGCTCGCGGCATAGTCCCGAAATTCCTCCAGGGCCTCGCGCACGTTCCCATCCGCAAGATAGGTCTCGCCAATTTGGATGAATCTGACGATAAGAGCATTCTCTTGCTGGAGTTCCCGGATTCCCTTGTGAAGGGCCACGGCTTCTTCAGGTTTCATCCGCCGCTTGACGGTATCAAAGCGGAGCGTCGCGGTGATGGTCCCATCCTCTTCTCCGTTGAACTGTTCGGAGAGGACAGCGGGACCCAGGTGCTTGACGACCGATGGCGGCAAGGGTGCCGGCCTAAATCCGGGCGGGGGAACAATCCGGTACCGCCACTCAAGATGGTAAGGCCTGGGAAGTACGAGGTCCGCCTTCCTGGCCCACCCTCCTTCCACTCCAGCGGCAGCTGTTTCCGGTGAGGGGGATGCCGGTGTCTCTTCCTCATCCTCGGTAAGGAGCGAGGGGAGGTTGCTCGTCAACTCCACAACAGGTATGGCCACCACTGCGTCTTCAATGCCTGTGGTGCCACGGGCCGCGCTGGCAGCTTCCAGTTTCAGGCGAAAGGGCTTGGAGAGGTCGGTGGTCGGCGAGTGTTCGTAGTGGGTGAGCTTACTCGCTGCATACTCCACCGCCACGTATTTCTCCAATTGCGTCCGTGTTTCAGGGGGGTCGGGGTCGCTGTAGTGGCTTCTGTAACTCTGCTCGAAGGCACCCGTCGCCTCCGTGGTCTCAATCACGCGCGCAGATCCCAATTCAGCCAGGTAGATTTCTCGCGTCTCCACACTACCGTTCTCAGCCGAGGTAGGCTCGGGGGTTCGAACCAGGCCGGTCGTCGTCGAGCCGGCGATCAGAGCGAGCCTGTCCTGGTCCATCATGGGAAGTTCCCCGGGCCGCGTGAAGGGGTTGGTTGCATCAATCCAAAGGCCCGGAGGGCCGGGCACGTAAACAATGGCGTGGTCGAAAGCGCCTATTCCGGGAAGGTCCGGCTCGATGTCCAGCCCCGGTCCTGTCGAGAGCAGCGCAACGTAAGCGGGAACGCCGGCCTTGCGCAGCATGGCCACCAGCAAGGTGGCCTTGTCTTTGCAGTCGCCGTATTTCCGATGCAGAATCTGGGCAGGGGACGCAGGCACCAGAGAAGCTTCTCCGAATTCGACTCCCGTATAACGTACGTCCCGATGCAACCGGGCGCTGATGGCGGCGACGGTTTCTTTCAAGCTGCCCTTCTTCAATCCCTCGTCCTCGGTTCCTGCCGCATCTCCAGCGGCGATCTGCTTATCCACGATGGCGCCGTAACCTGACGCCACATCCTTCCACGCCAAGCCGATAGAGAAAGCGATGTAAGGGACTACAGGAATATCACTCGCCACATAGGGCTCACTGACCACGTGAGGCGTTGGACCACCTTCGAAAACAAGCTTCACGCTTCCGTCGGCTTCTGTCCTCTGAGGCTGGACACCAGGCAGCAGTCGAACGACAAAGTGTAAAGGAATGCTGGCTGGCGCCTCGAGAGTCACGCGCCAATGGCGGATCGGGTCTTCGCTTGCGAGGTTGACATAGCGGATTACACCTTGCTCGAAGTACGCCGCCGTGTCCTGAATGATCGCCTCCTCCTCGACAACAGCCCCGACGGCTACTGCTGGGAGGGGACCGAGTTCGGTCCGGCGGTCACTGTAAACGCTTTCGTCCTTGTCCTGGATAGGCGAGTCCTTCAGCGTCTTGGGGTCGAGCACGTGGGCCACCCCATCCGCGGTAATCACTCGAGCACGAATGGAAGGGCGCTCCTGATACCAGGGGCACCACTCGTACTTCACTCCCGACCAGCCTTGCACTCCATCAGGCGTCAGAACTTTGTAGATCTTCCGCATGGAGTGAATGCTCCGTCCCTGCGCGTCAAAACGGTAGTGCTCCTCCTTGAACACCACCACCGCAGCAGTATCCTCCGCAGGTTGCTCGGATGCGGCAGCCTCCAAAATCTCCTTGGGACTGGCCGAAAATGCTGGCGAATCCCAGACCCGCTGCCCGTATGCGGATACACTGCAGCAACAAGCCATCAACACCAGAATCATGCTGCATAGCACAGTGCGAGAACGCTCCAATACCTTGCTAACGGAGAGTTGCTTCGCGACTTCTCGCTTATTGCGCAGAAACGTTTCGGATCTGGGGTTTGCCACCACCTGAGACCACGGAGTTAACCCACGCGTTCTTCTTCTTGTTGTTGTCATCATTTGGCACCTCTACTCGCATGCTTTCTGCAATTCATGAATTACCAATCCGCCCATCGCACCCCGGACCCTTGGATCGCGTAGGCGCAGCATTCAGAAAATGAAATCTCGAGCTTGACCACGGCCGCGCGGCGCTGTAGCGTCGCGCCGCCTACGGTTGCTTTTGCGATTGCATGAACTTTGTTAGTTCGTCCAGAAGCTTCTGGGCCTGCCGGTCTGCTTTGGCGTTGTGCAGATCGGTGACTGCGGAGCTCCAGAATGAAGGGTGGGTCTTGATTTTACTCGTCCAGACCGTCTCTCCAGCCGGATTCTTAAGCTTATACTCCATCACCAGATGGGCCCGTCCTGACCCGAAGCCTACCAGCATGCTCTTCGCGGTGCTTCCATGCGAGTAGTCGATGGCATCAGCGGAAAGTTCCCATGCGCCGTCAGGTTTTTCAGTTTCTGTACGGAACGAGCTGACTTTGCCAAAGAGCCCGCTTTGCTGGATGGCTTCAAGGTCAGCTGTCTGAGCGGAAGCAACAACAGCCGTGGCATTGGACGGACTGGTAAAACGAGCCAGCCAGAGATTCTTGGCTTGATCCGCCGCCAAGGTTTTCGGAACAAAATAGAGAGAGAGTGAGAATAGAACTAACAATGTGGTTTTCATACTTACCTCCTTGACCTCTGAATTTTGGACGGGCCGCCTTGTGGGGAGCCCAGCCTCAATATCTGCGCCACCTACTGGCTCACTTGTTCTCCTGGCTCGTTGTGCCGGGTCGCTCAAGGATGAGCGCGACAGAATAGTACCTGCCTTGCACTTGGTCCACCTGGTCCACCTGTTGATAGCCCTGCGCACTCGCTTTCCCGGCCTTCTTCCTGGCCGAGCGCTCACTAGAGCCCTTGCAATACAGATACTCATACTTGCTTGGCGTCTGCCCATGGGGCTTCTCCATCACCAAAACGACTGTCCACCCAAACTGTCCAAGAGTCCTGGACATCCCCGGGCGCAGGCGATAGCCTTCCGCGCCCGCGCGGTTAAGCTCGGCCTGCTTCCTGGATGCGCTTCCGGCATGGATTACCCGATACTGATATGGCCCCGAAGAGGTCTCGTTCCTCTGCATTCTCGCCATGAGCCAACCTCCCGCAGCGGCTTCAATCGTCCGCAGCCAGAATCTGCAGGCAGCCGCAGCGTTGAGCTGGTCTTGCATCCCGGAGGCTTTCCCGATGTGGAGAAGAAGATCGTCACCGGAAAGCGCCTGTTCCTGGCAGGGACGGGAGTTCTTCTGCGACCGAAGGAAGGCTGCGTTTTCCTCGGGCAGGTTTCTCCAGGGTTTATTCGTTGCCTTCTGTAGCTCGGAGAGCAAGGGCAGATAATCGTGCTTGTCGAATTTAAGCTCCATCACTTGTACTGCGCCGTCTTCTTCCCATGAAATCCTGACATAGTGGTTCGTGTACTTGAAAGGAAGAGCAACTACGGCCACAACCAGTTCTGTGACGACAACGGTGCCGCATAGGTAATCACCATTCCCACAATTCTGAATGTTATTTGCCATATCATCGGCGACCGCCTTGGAGACGCGATGCGATGCGCGGTCGTATGTGACTTGATCGATCCCGGCGCTGGGAATGGCTAGAAGCACATCTTTCTTTTTCCGGAACACAATTCCCTCCGGGCCGACTTTGGCGTTGAGAGATGTTCCGCTCGGCAGCGGCACGACCTTGTGGTTTTTCCCTTTGGTCACCGAGATAGGCCCGTTGAGGTATTGCACATGCCAAACTTTACTTGTCCCTGGCGCTTCGACCGCTGCTTCCGCGCGCAGTGCCAGTGTACAAAGCGCGCTCGACAGCAAGACAAGCACGCCCTGGAATCGGGTGGAGCGGTTCAGGATACTCATAACGACCTCCTGGGTGGAGAGGTGGAACCATGTCCGTGGGCATCCTGGGATGGCAAGGACCCACAGGCATAGCTCCGGTAAATTCACTCTGTCTTCAACCTGGCCGCAACCGCAAGATGATCTGAGGGCCACAGGCCGTTGGTTTTGTCGGACGGCTGACCACCAAAGAGCTCTGTCGCCTTGGCATCCAGGTCACCGTGCAGCAGGATCTGGTCGACGCGCTGAGTTACCTGCGAGACCGGATTCATCAGCGTGGGATCCTGGCCACTCGTGGGGGCCGGCGCATCGCCCTGCGTCTCCGTCCATGCGTCCTTGAATCCGTTGACCAGAAAGTTTGTATAGGTCGGGGTGAACGGATTCGCCGGCGGATTGGCCTTCGAATTTGAGTCCATGGCAATGACCACTGGCTTGGAGGTGTTGGCGGGACCGGAAATGAGTTCCTCCCCCTGGTTATAGTTGGTCGCGGGGTCGAAGGCGTCCAGTTGCGTGCCAATAAAGCGGAAGCTCGTCTGGTGGAATTTCACATCTGCCGAAATCCATGCCCGATGGACGACGAAGGTTCCTCCGCCGGCAATTGGGACGGTGAGAGTTGAATTGAACTGGGCCGACTGGACATTGGTGAGTTGCAACTCGTGAGAGTTAATGTCCGCACTGGCCAGAATGGCGCTGCGCTGGGTGTAGAAGACGATCACTGGACCCGTGCCGGTGATTGCCGGCGCAGTCAAATCGTTGGTGGTGACTCTTCCCACCTCTTTGTACGACAGACCCTGCGCCTGGAGGGCATCCTTGACAAGGTTCAGCAGGTCGTACAGCACGGTGGGGGGCGAAGCACATCCCGTCAGGGTAGCGTTTGCCGGGCAGGTCTTCCATTCGGTGACCTCCTGGAGGCTGACCAGCGTGGGGTTCGCTTTGCCGATCTGGCGCGCGACCGCCACGGCGCGGGCGGGCGGATTGGTAGCCTGCACGTTGGCAAGAATGGCGCCGACGGCGGCGAGAAATTCTTGTGGGGTCTGGGCGCTAAATGCCGTGGTCAGGTCTGCGCCTTCGTAAACGTTGTAGGTCATCACGCGCAGGTTACCTTTACCTTCAGAGAGAACCTGTGCCGAACCGGGCGACGCCGATGCCGCCAATAGCAGCACAGACAACATCACGGTTCCAAATCTCAAATGTGAAAAGCCGCGGTCATGGGGTGTCTTCAACTCAATGATGATCATTGAAGTATCTCCTTTTTTGCTGACAGTCCAGCGGGCCTTCCGGTTTTGAGCGGCGAGGCAGGGTTGCCGGTAAACCTGCTCTTGCAGCGGACCCGCCAACAACCAAAAATCCTCCGGCCCGAGACATGCGCTTAGAGTTCATCCACACCGATGACGCGTGTAACAGTTTCATGAGTGCCATTTAGTCAACTCAGAGTTGGTGCCGTCGCCAGAGCATCATTACTGGACTTGCGAGCCTCCGGACTTACGCTTCAATTCGCCGAAGCTTGTAAAGACCTGCGTGTCGTCTGCGTACTTGATTACAAGCTTTTGAAGGTCTTCGGTACTAATGGTTCCGACGTCGCCGGGCGGCTCGAAGCCACTCAGCCGAAGTTTCGTCTGATTGACCCAGACTCTGAAAATCCAGTGAGCAGGCGTGAGATGCAACTTGTACTTTCGGTTTGATTCCGCGGTGGTATTGTTTATGCCCGCTGGCGTCAGGGTTATAAAAAGCCCTGCAGGGACGTCCTGCAAGTCGGTAGAGCCTAGGTGGAAGTAGGAAGAGGAGGTGGCGCTTTCCACTCCCGGATTTGGAAGTGCTGGCAAATTAAATGTCCATGCGGTTTCTTTCGCTTCTACCAGCCAGGGCCGGGCATCAAGGAAGTGCCCCTGTCCCAATTGCACCAGACAAGCGTCGTATTTCATGAAAAGGGTTCTTTCCTGTTTTTGAGGTTTGGTGGCTTTTGAACCCAACTCGGTGTAAGTGAGTACGTAGCACCCGCCCGCGGCGGGGTGGAAGTCAAGAACTATACTCCGATCTTCTTCCGTTTGTTCCCAGGCGCCCGTCAATAGAGGATCGAGAACCAAGTCCTTTGTTGTGTAAAGCGGGTTCAGAAAATCCTTGGGTTCGCAACTGGCAACCAGCAGGACCATTCCCAGTGTGACCAGTATTCTTGTAATGCGCATTATGAGCCTCCTTCAGGCCCGATTAGGGCCATTGGCACTCTATAGCCGGGACACGCGACTGCCATTCGATTCGTGACGAGCCCGCCGAGGGCCAGCTTGATTTCAAGTGGCAGCGTCCGCATCAGGGATGGAAACGACGAGTGGTCTTGCATCCGCTTCACGCCGAAGCTGCCAGTATCCGTAAAGAATCAGGTATGCGCCTAAAAAGAATGCGATCAGTCCCCAGAATTCGAAAAGGGCAGCGGTGACAATGTCAAATACGACCGTCAGTGTGTAGAAAATCGCGAGACCATGTGCCACGTTAGGCCAATGGGAGCTTGGTGTAGTCCCAAGGAGTTCATAACGAACCCATAAGCCAAAGGGCAAAAGCAAGAAAGGCGTGGGTGGCAGGACGACCGTAAAGAATTCGTCGATTTCAAAATTTGGGAGAAACTCCCCGAGTAGAACATTGGCAAAAAAGAAGCCAAGGACAACGCTGACCGAGATCAGGCCCCAGAAGATTGCGCCCTTCCAGGTCCAGAATTTCGACCTGAGGCAGGCAATAGGAAGGAGGCAGAACAACACATTAAGGGCCAATAGTCCCAGAGACTCGTTCAATCCCCAGAAATAAAGTTGGCCGATAGCAGCCCATGGAAGCGAATCCGTGGTGGCAAGTAGGGCAACCGAACCCGAAATCGCCAAGAGCCATGTAAGCAGGCTGTGCTTTGAAGAGAGATTCCAGCCAAACACCGTGGCTATCAATAACAGCGGAGTGACCGCCGCCAACGCGAGACTCAGCAGATAGAAGGTGCGCCCCCCGTCGGAAAAAACCAATAAAAAGCCTGCCCAAGATGCGGTTTCAGCTCTAGAAAAAAAATCCATTCCCGGCACGGGGCCAAACAAAAATCCCATCGCCGTTGGCAGATACAGGGTAAGCAGGACCAACACGCTCCCCACTAGGAGCGGCAGCCGAAGGGGAATCCTGAGCCGTGGCGAATGGCCCCAGCCTTTACTCTTTTGCCAGACTGAGGCCGCCTGCCGTCTCAACCGGCCGAAAGCACGACTGCTGTTAGAAATCTGGGGATCAATTTCTCGCGGATCGGTTGTCGTAGTCATGGCCGCCCTCCGCTTCGATCTCTTTCGCTCCGCCTTACAGTTGGCACTCTACGCACGGTTGCCTCAGGGCGCTACAGAGGGTGTGACGGTTTCTCAAGCGTCACAAGCTTCGCCTCTTGACTCCCTGCTTGGAAGAAAGGTCACCCACCCTCTCCCGCTTTCCTACTTGCTGTGGATGGCCGGGGCGAATACCCGGACTTTGCATTCCGCTCCCGACGGCGTACATCATCCAGGCCTACGGCCAGCAAATTCCCGACCGTAGCAACTGCTTTGGGTCAGGTGAGGAGGTGCTCGCTGTGTTCAAGTCCCCCGCCAGAGTCCAGCCCGGGAGCGCAACCTCACCCGACCCGTGTCGCCTACTTTTCCGCCAATTTCAACTAAGTCGCGAAGGGCTTCAATGCACTGGATATAACGCGGAGGTGAAACGTTGGTGACACGAAGGAGAGTGAACGCGAAACGTCCTAGGGTGAGGGCATTTCGTATATTTTGCTGTGATATTGGTCACAGACTTGACAGAAGGTCATCGATACGCAAGTAGGTAACTTGGGTGGTGTCGCCTTGAAGCTTTCTCCCGACCTGCCGCACGTCGCGCGATTTGACCGCTTCGAAGTTAACCTTCGGTCAGGAGAGCTGCGTCGGCCGGTTCAAGGACTGGGATTTACATCGCTTGACCATTTGCTATCGAGGATGACTTCCCGCCCTATGAGCCGTAAGGAGATGCTGAGCGCGTAGCCGCAGTTAGTAATTTCCTGACGCTGGGTTCTTGATTTTGACAAACCCACAGTTAACTCTAACGACAAATTGGTCGCGCGAAACGACAGTGGGAGCTAGGACCTCCGGTTATGAAGGATAGTGAGGTGGGCCATTGCAAAGCGTCCTTACGCCTCACCTTCTTGGCCGGGACTGGACCATCCGATATTCCACCGGGCCCGCGAGACGGTGGCAAACAAAGGGATGCTCCCAGTGTCTTGGCCCCCACAGCGAACTTGAGCAAGCGAGCGGGTGGCAGAACTCGATTCGAAAACCGTCGAGGGTCTCACTGTGCCGCGCTCGGTGAACATGTCTGAATCATCGCAAGCTCGAAAACAATCCACACTAACGTATAACGAGCAAAGCACCGAAGTGCATCGACCGATTGCCAGCGAGTTGAGCGTCGCCAGACGCTGGTTGCGAGAGCTTGATTCGAACAAGCATTGCCAGATTCAGAATCTGGAGTCCTGCCTGTTAAACGATCTCGCAATGGCTCTGGCCCCTGGAATCGAACCAGGATTGGCTGATTCAAAGTCAGCTGTCCTACCATTAGACGAGGCCAGAATGGTTGGTCCCCGGTTCCCGAGTCGAACGGGACTCTATGGCTTTTCAGACCATCGCAACGACCGCGCTTGCTTACCGGGGAATTACTTTTCAAGCTCAACATTCCAATAAATGTAAGCCTTGTAGTCCGACCATTCCGGTCGCAGCACGGTGATGTGCAGCCGGAAATTGAATCGCGGGTCGAACCGGTCAGGCTCCAGAGGCTTCTGCCTGAGCGTAAGTCCAGCCTCCTGGGGAGTCCGATCCGATTTGCGCTTGTTACATTGGACACACGCCAACGCAAGATTGGTCCAGACCGAACTTCCACCGCAAGCCCTGGGGACAATGTGGTCAATGGTGTATTCCGCCGTTTCCAGCACCACGCCGCAATACTGGCACGAGCTGTTATCACGGATAGCGATGTTACGGCGAGTCATCGGAACTTTCAGCCGCAGCTTCCGGCTGATATGGTTCCTCAGTCTGATAACGCGCGGCATCCCCATCTCGAAGGACGGCGATCGGATGACCCTCTTGGCATCTTCCGTAACCACCCTGGCTCGGTCCTGCCATTGCAGATTGACAGCCCGCTGCCAGGAGACAAAGGCCACCGGGAAACCCAGAGTATCGAGAACAAGAGTGTCGGACATAATCCCTCTTTGAGGCTTGGGAGGAGCGCCGGGACTTCAACCCGGATTCACCGCTTAGAAGGCGGGCGCCCTATGCGATTGGACGACGCTCCCTCAGTCTTTAAATGGATCGAATTCGTTCTTGCCAGCCATCGCAACACCGAGCGGCTTGAGAGTGTGAAGGACTCGCACCGAGGCGGAGTGCTCGGCCAGGACTTCCGGTAATCGCTTATAGCAGTGCGGCGACTCGCCAACTCCACCACCGCGCAGTTCAACCTTGGCTTCATCCACCCAGGTGTCCATCATTTCCTGGGTAACCTTCGGCTGGCGCTTCCACTCTCCCGTTGTCTTGTCCCGCTTGCCCTTGGCCTCCATCCGGCCCATGACGCGACCGGCACCGTGGATCGTTGAGTATAGAGACAGTGAGGCATCGTCGTTCTCGACGCCCTCCAGAATCACGGAGTTTTCGCCCATCGTGCCGCCGACAAATCCCCGCTGACCAGGAAATGCTGGTGTTGCACCTTTGCGCACCACCCAGAGCGTCTTTCCACCGTGCGTCTCCTGCCACGCAAAATTGTGATGGTTGTGAACGGAGTCCAGTGCCTTTGCGCCAAGAATTTTCACCACTCGATCACACACCCAATCACGGCCCGCGTAGGCGTACCGGCCTGCCAGCTTCATCGCGGCGATATACTCCTGGCCTTCCTGGGTTCGAGCATCAAGCGCGACGGGAGCCGAGTCCATTTCGTCCTTCGCGCCGGCTCGATTCAGAAACCTCGTGGCAATCTTGTGGCCCAAACCACGGGAGCCAAAATGAACTCCGACCCAAATTCGCTCCTGCTCGTCCTCCAGAATGTCTACGTAGTGGTTCCCACTTCCAACTGTACCAAGCTGAGCACGAGCCATATCCCGCAGCGACGTGAGTCTCCATGCTGAGGTGTTGGCCCCTTGGGTAATCTGCCAGGCATCATCGTTCTCGAAAAGTTCGTGGTCAACGTCCTCGCGGTTCTTGCGACCGATCCCGAAGCTGACAGTTGACCAAAGATCGTCCATAATGCGGGCGATGTTGGCACGCACGTCCCGTGCGTCGGCATCCGTCAGCACTGCTTTGTTGCCGCAACCGATGTCATAGCCGACACCAGAGGGACCGATCAAGTATTCGTGCGCGATGACGCCGCCGATTGGAACACCGTAGCCCTTGTGGTGATCGGCCATCATCGCGGCGTGCCCGAAGATCCAGTAGCAAGTGCGGATTTGCTTCAAGGCACCCTCGTCAACCGGGGTACCCCACACCGGAATGTTGTCAATGATTTGCATAGCGCTCCTTTGGCGGCCTGTGCGGGAGTCGAACCCGCCTCGACTGATTGAAAATCAGCCATCCTACCGATAGACGAACAGGCCTCAGAACTTGGCGGGGACGACCGGACTCGAACCGGCGTTCTCGGCATTGACAGTGCCGCGAGGACTCCAACTCCTCCACGCCCCCGTGCCCTCGGCGGTAGTCCCTGATCGAGTACCAGGAGTCAGGCCACTAGACGACGAGGGCTATTATTTTGGTAGCGGGGACCGGAATCGAACCGGCCTGTGTGGCTTATGAGACCACCGAGGGACCACTCCTCAACCCCGCATCAATGTGGTCGGGAAGGCGGGATTTCAACCCGCGATCTCCGGTACCCGAAACCGGCGCCTTGAGCACTTGGCCACTTCCCGTAAAACTGGTCGGGATGGGAGGATTTGAACCTCCACCGCCCTGCTCCCAAAGCAGGTGGGCTTCCCGTTACCCCACATCCCGAAATTCTGGAGCGGCGTGCGGAAATCGAATCCGCTTCTTCGGCTTGGAGGGCCGAGGCACACCCTATATACCAACGCCGCCTGGAGCGGTCAGCGGGAATCGAACCCGCAGCATCCTCGTTGGCGACGAGGTATTCTGCCGTTGAATTATGACCGCTCAATCTGGTGGACGCGGGGGAAGTCGAATCCCCACTTCCGGTTTGCAGGACCGGAGTGCTCCCGTTATCACTACGCGCCCAAACTTGGTGCCCCGTGAAAGTTTCGAGCTTCCGACTTCCGGTTTGTAGGACCGGCGCTCTACCCTCTGAGCTAACGGGGCGAATCCTGGTGCGGGCGACGAGACTTGAACTCGCACTTCCCTGATTAAGAGTCAGGTATTCTGCCACTCGAATTCCGCCCGCTTGGAGCCGACGCCGCGAATCGAACGCGGATTTCGTCCGTACCGAGGACGCGCTCTGCCACTGAGCTACGCCGACTGGGGGCCCTGATCGGATTTGAACTGATGACCTGCTCCTTCGGAGGGAGCCGCGCTGGTCCTCTGCGCTACAGGGCCAAATCCTGGGGTGACTGACGGGAGTCGAACCCGCTAACACCTGATCCACAGTCGGGTCCCGCACCGTTTGGGTTCAGTCACCACGGAGCTGCGACGGAGAATCGAACTCCGGTCTGCTGGTTACGAATCAGCGGCTCTGCCACTGAGCTATCGCAGCATGGTAGGGCCACCGGGATTCGAACCCGGACTTCTCCGCTTAAAAGGCGGGTATGCCTCCAGTAACATCTTGGCCCTGCAATCTGGCTCCTGAGGAGGGACTCGAACCCCCATTTCGCGGTTAACAGCCGCGCGTTCTACCACTGAACTACCCAGGAGTGGTACCGGGCCGAGGACTTGAACCTCGATGTTGCGCTAATCGGGCGCACATCTTGCCGTTAGATGAGCCCGGCATGGAAGGCGCGGTGAGATTCGAACTCACATGTCGCCAGCTTAGGAGGCTGGTGGCCTGTCCGCTTGGCCGCACGCGCCCGAATGGTACCCCCGCGAGAACTCGAATCCCGATTTCCACGTTCGTAGTGTGGTGTCCTATCCTTTGAACGACGGAGGCATCGATTTTGGTAGTGGCCCAGAGAATCGAACTCTGCCGTGCACCCCGGTCCGGGGCGATTTCAGGCTTATAGGGCCCGCCCGCACACCAGTGCTGACCACCGTGGAGGCGCGGGTCGGAATCGAACCGACGATTGAGCTGTTTTGCAGACAGTTGCCTTCCCACTTGGCTAACGCGCCTTGGCAGGAGCAGTAGGAATCGGACCCACGCCTACGGTTTTGGAGACCGCCACGCTGCCATTACGCCATGCTCCTGTGCTGCTTGGTCTTTCAGTTGTCAAAGAGCGAAAAAAAAGCCCGCTTTTTAGGGCGGGCTTTTCTAGAATCCAATTGTGTTCTGGATTCTATCCTTCCCCGCCGCGCAATGGATTTGTCGCCATAATGGTGTTATCGACGACCTGCCCATAGGCGCACACAAATATGCTGCCCGGCCTGCCTTGCCGTTCGCGCATCGTTTCGAGTTTGGGGAATCTCAGCATTTTCTATTCCCGAGGTTGCAATAAAAAACCCGCCTTTTGAGGGGCGGGTCTTAGAATCCTGATGGTTTGTTCTGGATTCTACCCTCCGCCTCCGCGCCCTGGATTCGTTGCCACGATGGTCTTATCGACGACCTGCCCATGGGCGCACACAAATATGCTGCACGGCCTGCCTTGCCGTTCGCGCATCGTTTCGAGTTTGGGGAATCTCAACATTCTCTACTCTGGAGCTGACGACTGGATTTTAACCACCGATATCCTGCTTACAGGGCAGGTACCTTAAACACACAAACACGCCAGCACACCATAACGAATCTACTGCGAACTCAAGAAGAATGCAAGGAAAATCGCGTACCTGGGGGATGCGACCCCAGTGGCAAAACAAGACTGTAGGGCCGATGTACGCTCAGCGTGGGCGAACACTGTTCCACCCTACAACGAACGAGCATACGTTTGCCGATCAACCAGCAACTCCAATCTTTCGTCCATCTTGTTTCGCCTTCGACTTACGGGGCATCGTAGGAACCGGCTGCTGCTAGCCACCGAACTGGCAACGCAGTATTGGCTGTGGCTTTCGATTCGACTGTTGGAAACACTTGCTCTATCTGACAGCCGCTCAACTCGCGCAACTTGGAGGTTGCACCGATCGGGCTCCCGCCGGCGCACGGAATCGTATGTAGGTTGCAACCTCCGGAGACTTTCCCCTCGCCCGCATACATCGCAAGGGCCGCGACGCGTGCGCCGCCCGCGGCGACGAGGTCTCAACTCCCCCTGCCGGAACCCGGGAAATTCTGGCCACGGGTCTTGCCACCAGGGACGCAACGGCGCGTTGCGGTGGTGAACCTGGTCCCTGGCGGCCTGAGATTTCTCTCAGCCGTCAGGGAGTCGATTCATCCGCCGTATGGGAGTTTCAGCGTATGAGTATCTCAGTATTTCAGATTGCCAGTAATTCAGTTCACCGATTGGCTTATACCCTTGACTATCGACTGCTTCTCAAGGAGACATCATGAACAGATTGATGGGCGCGCTGGGAATCGTGCTTGTTGGCCTGGGGATTTCTGCCTCCGTCCTTGGCGCGGAGCAATCCAGGGACATGCCGGTGACCATTGAGTATTACTACAAAATCGTGCCGGGGGGCATGACGCCGGGAGGGCCTTCCGAGTGGCTGCAACTCTACCTGAAGAACCATCACCCCATTCTGCAGCAACTGCAGAAG
>DATLWV010000106.1:0-6552 GCA_035576145.1 Terriglobia bacterium | reverse complement strand
ACTGGAGTAATTGCGAAAAAATGCTGCATACTCGTGTCACGGCGGAACCTCCTCGGTTGGGATTATCGTTTCCACAAAACAACAACCTCAACTTATGGAGGATTCCGCCCCTATTTTCAAAACCTAATTTGGACAAACGTGAGTTGACCTTGCCATCCCGCACTACCCGTTGGGTTCAGCCGCCACTGTTGACACGGGCTCATCCAGAAACCAGCGTGTGAGGGCAAAGCGCCTTCCGACAAGGCCGATGACCACCATAAAGACGTAGGTCACAACGGCGAAGTCTATTGCGAATTGGAACAGAAACAGCACTCCCGTGTACCAGAATGGGAAAGGGAAACTATGGGGGATGTAGGCCCATGCCACTACCACAGCGAAGCAGACAAAGGCTCCGCCCACCATGCTGACACGGCCCACGTTGATGTCCCTCATCGTGTCGGTATACTTCGAGAGCCTATTCATCCTTTGTGCCAACAATGCACCCGCAGAATAGGCAACGGCAGCGAAGAAAGGATAGGTGAAAAGAAGCTGGTACTGACAGGAGCCTCCTGGTATGCAGTCGCGGCCAAAAAAGAGAGAATAAGCAGACGGAGAGTCCAGACAACCATTCCTGAAGAAGTCAACTGGGCAATTTGGGAACTGAAAATACAGATAACCCAGCACCACGCTCGGGACCACCCAAACCCAAAGCATCGTCCGGTGCCGCAGAAAACCGCCAAGCGACCATCCCAGGAAGAACGCCCACAGGGTTTCCGCTGGGAAGTAAGGCGGGTGACTCAAGCTGCTGACGAACGATCGGTGAATCCCAACGCCGACCATCGCGGGAAAAGCCACGCCGAGGCCCACCGCCGTGACCGCCGTAGGAAACACGATTCCCACAGCAATAACCTGATGCATCAGGAAGACGAGAAGCGCTACGACCTTTGAATTCGTGGGTCCCCGTTCGGAGGATGTTTCCATGTGACCTCTCCCGCGTCTCGACGAGCAGGTAGATTCTACGCTCAGTTCAATGGGGTTCGTTGAGTTTTTTCGGGGTAATAGTTCGCAGCGGGAGGTGCCGCCCGAGGTGTGCGCGAAGCTTCCTGCGCTACAATTGTGTTTTTCAAAATCACGGCAAGGGAGGACGCGATGGCAACGCTGGGCCTGATTGAATACAAGGACGCCAGCCCTGATGTGCGGGCGGTGTATGACGACATCATGGCGACGCGCAAGACGGACTGGGTGAACAACTTCTGGAAAGCGCTGGCGCACGATCCGGCGACGCTGCGGCGGACGTGGGCGAGCATCAAGGAGATCATGTCCGAGGGCGCGCTCGACCGGGTGACGAAGGAAATGATCTACCTGGCCGTGAGCGTCACCAACCAGTGCAGCTACTGCATCGCCTCACACACCGCCGGCGCGCGCAAGGCCGGCATGTCCGACGCCATGCTCGCTGAACTGATGGCCGTGGTGGGCATGGCGAATGAAACCAACAGCCTCGCCAGCGGTTACCAGATTGAAGTGGACGAGCAGTTCAAGGCGTAGCGGTTCGGGCGTGGTGGCGGGGACCGAAGGGCAACCCAAGATGGCAGATTCGAAATTCAACCGCAACACCGGCCGTGGGCACGTCGCGCCCCTGCAGCCGCAACAAATTGAGCATTCGCGCCAGCTGGCGTTTATAGTGCGTTTAACTGAATCCGGTTAGGATAATGCGGCGATAATTGCGGCAGTCTCGGAGGGATTGTGAGGATCCTTCTCGTTGAGGATGAACAGAGCGCGGCCCGGATGCTTGCCAAGGGCCTGAGGGAACACGCCTATGCGGTAGACGTCGCTGGGGACGGTGAGGACGCACTCTATCGCACCAGCATTAACGATTACGATTTGATTATTCTGGACGTGATGCTGCCGCGCATCAATGGATTTGAGGTTTGCCGCAATTTACGCGCGGAAGGTGTCTCAGTACCCGTATTGATGCTGACTGCCCGGGATTCCGTCGGGGATCGCATCGCGGGGCTGGACATTGGAGCGGACGATTATCTCACCAAGCCATTTGATTTCAAGGAACTGCTCGCCCGGGTGCGAGCCTTGCTGCGCCGCGGCCCGGAACTCCATAAGGAAACGCTCCAAATCGGCGACCTCACTATCAACACCCAGTCGAGACGTGTATGGCGCGCCGGGCGCCCGATCGACCTTACGGCCAAGGAGTACGCCATGCTGGATTTCCTGGCCAGACACGCCGACCAGGTAATCGGCCGCGCCGACATCGCTGAGCACGTGTGGGATGAAAGCTTCGACCCGTTTTCAAACTTAATCGAGGTTTACATTCAGCGGCTTCGACGCAAGATCGATGATGGCCAGGCTAAGAAGCTGCTGCGTACCCGCCGGGGCGAAGGTTACATGCTTACAGGCGAGGAAGAATGAGCCGCCTATTGAGCTCAGTTTCAAGCCGCCTGACGCTGTGGTACGTGGGTATGCTCGGCGTCGCACTTACGGTCCTGAGCGGAAGTATTTATATCTACGCGAGCCACAGTCTTTACGATCGGCTCGACGCAAGGCTCGCTTCGACTCTTCAGCTGGTTGAAGACACTCTGAAATCCTCAACAATCGAAACAGTTTCTGATAATCGGGCGCTGGACCGCGCATTGGAAAGTTTGCACTTCCCGAAGCAAACGGTCACTGTGATGGATCCGAGCGGGGGCGTGCTGGCTGAAAGAAGCGGGCCGGGAGGGCCCCGGCTTCGCCTCCCTGCTTCGCCGCTCAGGTTTTCAAATACAGCTCAGTTCTATGAATTGCCGGAATCCCACCCCGGCATGGATGACAGCTGCCGGGCTGCTTTCGTGCGCGCCACGGGCGGCTCTCCCGAACGCCTCTACTCTGTAATCGTAAGCCAGTCGGTTGAACCCCTTGAGGACCAGATGGACCTGCTTTTTTATGTTCTGTGGGCCTTCGTGCCGGCAATGCTGATTCTTGCAGGAGCAGGCGGGTGGTTCATCGCCAGGAAGAGCCTGCTGCCGGTGATGGCAATGGCGGAATGCGCCCAGCGCATCAGCGCTGAAAACCTTGACCAACGTCTGCCGACTACCAACCCCCACGACGAGTTTGGCCGTCTGGCCGCCGCATTCAATGAATTGCTTGCACGACTCAACAGCTCGTTCGCCCGGCAACGCCAGTTTATGGCGGACGCCTCGCACGAATTGCGCACACCGCTCTCCGTGATTCGCACTGCCTCTTCGGTTTTGCTTGAGCGGGAGGATCGAAGCAATGAGGAGTACCGGGAAGCCCTGAACATCGTGGAAGAACAGTCCCGGCGCCTAACACGAGTCGTTGAGAATATGTTCACTCTTGCGCGTTCGGACGCAGGACACCCGGATTTGCACTTGACCAAGTTTTACCTGGACGAGCTTCTCCTGGAGATCGCACGCGCCGCGGCGATCTTGGCGGCCTCAAAGGGACTCGTGCTGGACGTCGGCGACTTGCCGGAAGCACAGTTTCAAGGCGACGAGGATCTCTTGCGCCAAATGATTTGGAACTTGGTGGAAAACGCCATCAAGTTCACGCCGCAAGGCGGCAGGATCAGCGTCGAGCTGGAGTTGGTTGACAACCAGTATGTTATCACCATTAACGATTCGGGCAGCGGCATCCCGGCAAATGCCCGGTCGCACGTCTTCGAGCGTTTTTACCGCGCCGATCCTGCCCGATCGCGCACCGGCGGAGGTGACGATGGTGGCGCTGGACTTGGCCTGTCCATTGCCCGCTGCATTGCTGAAGCTCACGGCGGACAAGTCGAGTTACGAAAGTCCGACGAATCCGGGAGCACCTTCGCCATCACTTTGCCGGTTGACGGGGTTCCCAATCAAATCACCCGCCCGTTGAGTCCGGCGTCTTAAACGGCGGCCTGTGGCTTCCGGGGGCCGCTGGCAAATTCATCCTGCGTTTATCCTCCATGAGGCAGTATTGAGGTGCGGGCTTGGTGCCTGCCAATTCACTAATCAGTTACATAAGGGGCAAACGAATGATGAATCTCAAAGCAAAAACAGTTCTGACGGTACTGATCATGGCAGGCGGCATCTCTGTCGCCGCCACAGCTGCGGGCAAAATCTTTGCCCAACAGCTTGTGGAAGAAGCTATGGCCAAATACCCGCAAGTCTCTGCAGTCGAACTTTCCAGCACTCCACCCGGCAAGACGTGCGTGACTATCGCTTCAACCGAGGCCGGGGGTGTCGGGGAAAAATGCGATAACGATGAATTCACCGCGATGAAAACAAACAAACCGTTTGTGGAGAAAGAAATCGAGGGGGGCAAGGAGGTGTATGACATCACCATGCCGTTTCACGACGCGAGCGGGAAGCTGATCGGAACGGTCGGGCTGGACTTCAAGCCCGAACCCGGCCAGCAGGAATTACAAGTTGTGCAACTTGCCGGGCAGTTGGTGCATGAAATGGAAATGCAGCTTCCGGCGAAAGCCAGGTTGTTCGAATCTGGCAAGTAATGCCCGCTATGCTCCGCAGGGGGAGCAGATTGCGATAGCCTGGACTGAAGCAGCGTGGCCCCGAGCCTTATGGGAAGCCAGCCGCCGCACGAAGAGGTTGGCAATCTGCTTTCCGGACAGCACAACGAGGAACCAACGCACATGCATTTGATTTACGTAGTCATCCTGGCCGCAGTTCAAGGGCTGACTGAACTCTTGCCAGTTTCAAGCTCCGCTCACGTGATCGTGACCGCTGAACTGCTCCATATCAACATGTCCACTCCTGAAAACGCCCTGCTACTGGTCATGCTGCACACGGGAACGACGTTCGCGGTGATCGTCTATTTCTGGCGGCAGTGGGTTGACACCTTTTTTTCGTCGTGGGAGGCATTTTATCGGTTTGCGCGCATGGTTTTCGTGGCATGCTTCCTGAGCGGAGCGACCGCTGTTCCCCTGATTCTGCTGGTCGACCACGTCCTCGGCCACGGTAATCACCGAGTGACAATCGAGGTGTTATTCCATAAGCTCAACTGGATAGCTCCGGCGCTCGCGGCTGTGGGCATTCTGATTCTATGGGCTGGCCTGAATGAATCACGCAATGGCGATGCCCAACCGGTCGGAGGGCCGCGCGATGTCTCCTGGTCGCAAGCCATCATAATGGGGGTCTTGCAGGGTGTCGCAATCCCCTTCCGCGGATTTTCCCGTTCAGGATCGACCATTTCCGGCGCCCTGCTGGCCGGTGGCGACCGACTCCGGGTGGAGTCTTTCAGCTTCGCGCTTGTCGTTGCCATCACGCCGCTGGCCATCGCCCGCGAATTCTACCGCCTGCTGCGCGCCAACGCCCACGCGGGCATTCATCTCGGCCTGGCCAGGGAGATCGCACCCAGCCTGCTGGGCATGGTCTGCGCCTTCCTCGCCGGCCTGCTCGCACTCAAGTGGCTTTCGCACTGGCTCGAGCAGGGGCGCTGGTATTGGTTTGGAATTTACTGCCTGGCGGCTTCCGCCGTAGTTATGCTGCTCTATCTGCGCGGATGGTAGAGGTCCTGCGGCTTCAGGCTTGTCCAGACTAGAACGCTTTCCTCCAACCTGCTAGAGTGAGGGGAACTGATTCGCGGGCGCACTGGGGAAAGGAAATCTTTGTGGCGGTTTTCATTGGTTTGCTGGGAATCGTGCTGCTGGGCACGATCCTCTGGGACGCGTTTGAGACCATCATTCTGCCGAGGCGCGTCACCCGGCGCTACCGGCTGGCAGCGGCGTTTTACAAATGCCTGAGAACGCCGTGGTATTGGATCGCCCGCCGCATCAAATCCGCAAAGCAGCGCGAAGGTTTTCTGGGCATTTTCGGGCCGCTCTCGGTGCTCATCCTTTTCGGCGTGTGGGCCGGCGGGCTGATTCTGACTTTCGCCATGGTGCAATGGGCATACGGCCACATGATGGGCGAGCCCTGGTCGGTGCAGTCATTCCGCACCCAGCTTTACCTGAGCGGCACCAGTTTTTTCACACTGGGACTTGGTGACGTTACGCCGCACACGGCGTTCGCGCGGGTTGTGACGGTGGCCGAGGCCGGCATGGGATTCGCCTTCCTGGCGGTGGTGATTTCTTACCTGCCGGTGCTTTACGGAGCGTTCTCGCGGCGCGAGGCGAACATCGCGCTGCTCGATGCGCGAGCCGGCTCGCCGCCCACCGCGGCTGAACTGCTGCGAAGGCACGTTCGCCAGCAGAACCTGGAGGCCCTCGACCAGTACCTGCGCGCCTGGGAAAGCTGGGCGGCGGAGCTGATGGAAAGCCACCTTTCCTATCCCGTGCTCTGCTACTTCCGCTCGCAGCACAACAACCAGTCGTGGGTGTCGGCGCTGGCCACCATCCTGGACGCCTGCGCGTTGCTGATTGCCCACACCGAGGGCGCGCTGCGCTGGCAGGCGGAACTCACCTTTGCCATCTGCCGCCATGCGCTGGTGGACCTGGCGCAGGCCGTTGCCGTTCCGCCCAGGCTGGTGTCAATCGACCGCTTTGAGGCCTCCACTCTCCTCGAAATACGCAAGATTCTCGGCGCCTGCGGCACGCCCATGTGCAGGGAGCGCGCCGCCGAAGAAACGCTGGATAAG
>DATLWV010000105.1:0-11844 GCA_035576145.1 Terriglobia bacterium | reverse complement strand
TTACCCTTCCACCTGGATGACCCCCTTCTTGATGGCGAACTTGATGAGCTCGGTCCGGTTTCGCAGGTTGAGCTTCTCCATCAGGTGCTCGCGATGGGTCATCGCAGTTTTGACGCTGATTCTGAGCGAGTCAGCCACTTCTTTATTGCTCGACCCAAGAGCCACCAGCCTTAGGACCTGTTTCTCCCGGTCGGTTAAGGTCTCGTAAAGGTCTTCGGTTTCGTCCCCGGCATGTTTGGGCGCCCTTTGGACCGCTTCCATGGCCACCTGCGGGTCCAGCACGAGCCCGCCCTGAGCGGCAGAGCGGATGGCAGAAGCCAGGTCGGAGCCGAGCATCCGCTTGAGAACGTAACCCGCCACTCCAATCTTCAGGAACCTCCTCACATATTCCGGATCGTCGTACTGGGTAAGGACCAGCACTCGCGTTTTTGGCGCCTCGCGTTTGAGCTCAAGTGTGGCCTCAAGGCCGCCGAGGCCCGGCATTGCAATGTCCATCAGGACAACGTCAGGTTTGAGTTCCCGGCACTGGTCGATGGCCTGGCGGCCGTCGGTAGCCTCGCCGATGACCTCGATGTCAGGGGTCAGGCTAAGCAGGGCTTTGATTCCGTCGCGCACCAGCGCATGATCATCGGCGATGAGGACGCGAATTTTAGGCATTTTCCTCCCCGCGTGGCGCCGTCAGAACCACTCGCGTTCCGCGGCCTGGCGCTGAATCGATCAGCGCATCCCCTCCGAGAATTTCCATTCTCTCCTGGATGCCGGCGAGGCCAAGCCCCCGGCCGGTAGCGGCCGTGTCTGAAATGCCAGCCGGATCAAAACCACGACCGTCATCTTCAATCTCAATCGTAACAGCCTGGGGCGTGGCGGCGCATTGGATCAGCACTGTTTCGGCTCCGGAATGCTTGACGATGTTGGTGATGGCTTCCTGCACGGCCCGGAACATGGCGGTCTCGATTTCCGGCGCCAGCCGCACGTCTTCTTCATCGGTTTCACAGCGGACGGCGATCCCTCTTTTTCTGAGGTCACGGTCTGCGTACCATTCAATGGCTCGGAACAGTCCGAGATCATCCAGGACGGATGGGCGCAGGTCGAAGCTCAACCGGTGGATGCCATCGAGTGTTCGCAGCGCAATGGCGCGCGCGTCCAGCAGGCGCTCGCGCGAGGTCCCTTCAGGCAGTGTGGCGACTGCGGTGTCAAGCTCCAGGGCCAGCGCTCCAATCACCTGGCTGGTCTCATCGTGCAACTCTCGCGCGATCCGCCGGCGCTCCTCCTCCTGCGCCCGAATCAGTTTCCTCAGCAGCATTGCCCGGAGCTGGTCGCGCTGCTTAAGTTCTTCATAAAGCTTTTCGATTTCCGCCGTGCGCTCCTGAATGCGGAGCTCAAGCATGTCACGACCCCGCTCCACGTCTTCGAGCGACTGGCGTAACGCCAGCCTCATCCGCTCGAGTGCCCGGCCAAGATGGCCCAGTTCGTCACTGCCGAGATCGGGGACCGGAGTTTCCAGTTCGCCGGTGGCGATCTGCTCTGCGGCGCCCACCATCTTCGAAAGCGGCGCAGTAATGCTCGAGGCTGCACCTAGGGCAAACAGCAGCGAAAGCAGCGCGAGCGCCGGTCCCCAGATCAGGATCTTCCGGCGTAACGCTGCCACCGTGGAAAAAGCCTGAGTCTGGGGCTGCCGGATGTTAATGCCCCACGAGCCCCGAGACGGCAGCGGCGAGAATGCCATCACCTCATTCACCCGTTGATCCGCGGGGCCGCTCTGATGGCATCCGTGGCAGGTTCCTGCCGCCGGCTTCCGGCGTTCAATGAGCTTTGCGAGGAAGTCCCGGTGGTCACTGCTGGTGTATAGGCGTCCTTCCGCCGTGCTGGCGATAACGATGCCGTGCTGGTCAACCAGGTCCACAGTCTCGCGCAGCGCGAGCGGGACAAAATTCAGCAGGCCGCGAAACGCCGGTGTTTCCGGATCGATCTCGCCGCCGATGATGCCGACCACACGGCTCTGAGCATTCCGCAAGGGCACAAGAAGAAACAGACGGTGGGACGAACCGGTCCCATTCGAGAGCGCGGAAATTTCGGGCACGCCCTTTTCCACCGCCAGGTGGAACGCTGCAAGTCCTGTCAACGCCATGTCGCCGCCGCCGGCTGGCTCTGCCTGGACGACCTTGCCGTCGAGATTCATGAGAAAAGCCCTTGTCAGAAATCGGGATCTGACGTAGGCCTCGCGAAGGGCTGCCTGCTCGACACTCAGCCTGCTTGCGCCGGACGCAGGGGATATTCTCTCCAGCAGGACGAGCTCTGAATTCACCGCCGAGTCCACGTTGGCGGCCACGCTGACCGCCAGTTGTTGCCGCTCCTCCAGTACCTGCTTTCCCAGCGCCCGAACGGTTGACCAGCTCAGCCATCCGAGAATTGCCACCGCGCCCATCGTTCCTACCATGGTCAGCAGGACAATCCGGACACGAAGTCCGCGCCGCACACGCGGGTTGGAGTCAGCCCCGGCCATCTATTTTTCTCCCGGCTAACCCTGATCAGCCGTTTCCCCGGAGGTGGGCTCGCCCGGGCTTTCGCCGCCCCCCACAAGCATTTGCTCATACTCAAGCGGATGTTCATCCTCCATCCGCTCACGGCTGATTTTTCCAGTGAAAATGCTGGGGTCGAACGGAAAGGCTTCTGGCGACAAGTGGGCGTTGAATAAGTGCCAAGTTATGATCACCAGGAAGGCCAGCAAACCTTCCCGGCCGTGGGCTATGAGGGCCGCAGGGATCACTTCGCCGGGCAGGAAACGCGCTGTCAGCACTGGGAAATAGAGCATGAATCCCGTCACAATCATGACCACCGAACCCAGTACCA
The DNA here is from genome assembly GCA_035576145.1 of Terriglobia bacterium. Classification (GTDB taxonomy): domain Bacteria; phylum Acidobacteriota; class Terriglobia; order UBA7540; family UBA7540; genus SCRD01. The sequence goes on along the minus strand of DATLWV010000105.1, from coordinate 8,994 downwards.
TACCCCAATATTCCCATTTCTGCCGGTAATCGAAGCGGCCAAAACGTGGCTGCTGGTCGGAGAGGCGCAGGTAGTAGCGGACCATCATGATAGCGTCGAGGAAGTCTTTGCGCGTGGGGATGATTGCGGGTCTCGACAGCCGTGACACCGCCTGCCACATGCCGGCTCCCAGATGGAAAACAACCAAGACAGTGAACAATATTCCCGCACCGCGGTGGACCCACCGAACCCGGTCGATTCCGCCCATCGTCAGAATCGTCCATTCGGCCCAGCGCATCGGGAAGAATTCCTGCGTCAGCCCGGTTACGGCCAGCACGATAAACAGCAATCCGATGCACGCATGTTCAATCCGCTGCCGCACTGAAAATCGCGTCACGTAATCCGTCATCTGTTCACCACTGCGCGCCATAGATGCAGCAAGATCTGCAATACCAGCCCGCCGATCACAAAAGGAATGAAGACGGCGTAAAACAACTTGACTCCATAAACCAGGGGAGAATGCCGCAGGCTGGGCTCGTAATGCCCGACCCACGCCGAAGGGAAATTGGGGCTGGCGTCGATATGGCACCGGCGGCAGGTTGCGAGCAGGTGGACTTTGATGGCCTGCAGCCCCTCGCCATTTACCTGGCGAATGTCATGGACGCCGTGGCAGTCGGTGCAGGTGGCTGTAAACTCGCGCGGACGAGCCTTCTCTGAACTCTGAAGCGAGGCGGTCATGCCGTGGAAGTCGTTCAGAAAGGTGCTCAGGACCTCCGTGGAAATCCCGTATTTTGCCATCAACTGCTTGTTGGCATGGCAGCCCGCGCACAGTTGCGGAATTTGCAGGTGCCACGACGCTGAAAGGGGATTGGCTGTGTCGTGGGCATGATGGCAATCGGTACACACCGGGACGTCGTTGTTGCCCTGCTCGATCAGGGCCTTTCCGTGGACGCTTTTGACGTACTCGTCAGCGATGGTCGTATGGCAGCGGGCGCAGGCCTTCGAAATCCGGGAGCGCGGCTGGGCAGGCGGTGCGATTGCGTGCGAGCCGTGGCAATCCACGCAGGTGGGCGCGTTTTCATTGGCCTTGGCCAGCGCCGCATAATGAACGTCGTCAAGCAAGCGGCTGTATTCATCAAAATGGCATTGTTTGCAGACCTGGTAGTAAGCCAGAGAAACGGCATGTTCGTCGGCGAAAGTCCTGGTTGGGTGCGGCACCGTGGTGATGTCACTGTGGCAATCGGTACATGCCAGCCCGGCATGGACTGACCCTGCCAGGGCCTTATGACTGACGTAAAGGGAAAACGTCTTGCCGTTCCCCAGCCTGGTCGATGCGGAGGGATCGCTGTGGCATGCCAGGCAGACGTCGTTGGACAGATCTTCCGCAGGCAAAGCTGCTCCGAGCGCGCCGCTCTGGAATGCGGCGACGGCCGCTGAACCCAGCAGGAAGAATCCGAAGATTGCAGGCATCCTTCGGCCCATCGAAGCTCCCTTCGATTCCGCGGGTGCCCCTGAAACTGCCGCGTTTTGAGAGACGCCATGGCTCGCCGGAGTCCGCTTACAGCTTCTCAAACGTTAACGGCGAAACCATGCCGATGATTACAGAGAACTTGCATAGCACCTGCAATCTCTGCCTCTCGTTAACAATTTAGGGCTGGTGCGGCCTGCGCGCAGTATACTTCGTCACACCCTCCCGTGATGTTGGTCACAGGTTGAAAACACCTTTGAAAAAGACGAAATAGGATACGTGTTGAGTGGAATTATTCTGGCTGCCGGGGAGCATGCGTACTGATTGGAGGCGCGGGGGAGAATCGAACTCCCGCATAAAGGTTTTGCAGACCTCTCCCTTACCACTTGGGTACCGCGCCGGAAGATTGGAGCGGGAAACGGGATTCGAACCCGCGACTTCGACCTTGGCAAGGTCGCACTCTACCACTGAGTTATTCCCGCTTTTAACCTGGAAACTCAACTTACCAAAAAATTATAGAAAGCTGCACGTGGCCGTGTCAAGCAACGAAACCGCTAACTTTGTCTTTGCGCCGGCTTTCACCCCGGCATCGCCGGGAAGAGACTCGGAGCAACAATGCGAGCCCGAATCACTGCACCTCGTGCGCTTTCGCGGGATTCCCGGCGCGCAGGTTCAGGCAGGCGATCTCCGGAGGGCAGCCGACTCGCAGGGGAACCAGGACCTTGCCGATACCGCGGCTGACGTAGATTTGCGTGCCGTCCAGCCGGTTCCATCCCGCGATGAATCGCTTGCCCAGTTTGGACCTTGTATAGAGACCGCCCACCACGGGCAACCGGACCTGCCCGCCGTGAGTGTGGCCGGAAAGGACCAGATCGATGTGGTGCCTGGCGGCCATGTGGATTCCGACCGGATTGTGGCACAGCAGGATCTTGGGGTCGTGCGACGGGACGTGCCGCATGCCGGCTTCAAGATCGTCGGCGCTCCACCAGAGGTCATCAACTCCAACCAGCCAGAGCCGGTCGTGCCCCGAATCGAGCGCAAAGTGTGAGTTGCGCAAGACGTGGATGTGATGAGCCTCGAGGGCGCTCGTCATTTCGTCGGCGTCCACCTGGAAGTCGTGGTTGCCGAGAACGGCAAAAACTCCCAGCTTGGCCCGCAGCCGGCCAAGCACCTGGGCCACCGGCCAGATGTAAGTGGGAGAAAAGGTCACATAGTCTCCGGTAAGGGCAATCAGGTCGGGCTGGATATGGTTGGTCATTTTCACAGCCCGCTCCACGTCTTCAAGTGGCGTGTAAAGGCTGTGGTGGATGTCGGTCAGATGGACGACCTTCAATCCATCATACGCCGCTCCAAGCCGGCGGATGTGGATGTCCATCTCCGTGATTTCAGGGTCAGGCGAAACGGGCGGCGGAGAAAGTTGCGGGCTGGTGGAAAGCGAGAGCGTGATGAGCCCTCGGCGCCTTGCCAGACGCCTCGATACCAGGTGTGTTCTCATTTTGTTTCCCGACGCAATTAATCAAAGGCCTTGACGGCCCCAGGCAAACTCAACTCTGGCTGCACCTGACCTTCCCAGGCTCTTCCAGGATCTCGGAAAAAACCTCCAACATGGTCTCATGAATCAACCCGTTTGAGGCAAAAATCTCATCACGATGAAGCGAAAAAGGCCCGCCCGCGAGATCGGTAACCGTACCCCCGGCTTCCGTCACCAGTAAAGATCCGGCCGCCTTGTCCCAGGGATTCAGCTTCAACTCCCAGAACCCTTCAAAACGTCCCGCGGCCACAGAGCAGAGGTCCAGCGCTGCGGCGCCTGCCCGGCGAATTCCATGAGAAAGGTGGGTGAGCTTGAAAAAGAATTGCAGGTTCAGATCGTGGTTGGAAGCAAACGGCGGGAATCCTGTGCCCAGCAGACTTTCAGCAAGGTCTGCGGTTTGCGACACGCTGATGCGCTGGCCGTTCAGGGTGGCGCCGGCGCCGCGTTCGGCGGCAAACAATTCTTCGCGGTTTGGGTCGTAAACCACCCCGGCGATCACTTCATCACGGTATGCCAGTGCCAGGGTGACGCAATACACCGGGAACCCGTGGGCAAAATTGGTAGTTCCGTCCAGCGGGTCAACATACCAGCAGTAATCGGAGCCGGTTTTCCTGGCACCACTTTCCTCCGCCACGATGGCGTGCTCCGGGAAGTGGCCGCGAAGGCGCTCGAGTATCAAGGCTTCGGAGCGCCGATCGGCGTCAGTCACAATGTCTGATTTCCGCTTATATGAAATCTCGCGCGGCTGCCTGGAAAGTTGCGCGAGCAAGGAGCCCGATTCACGGGCGATTTCGACTGCAATATCGAGATAATTACCCATATGATTTGAAAGCCTAAGGTTAAATTTGTTCCTTTCCTATTAAACGCAATTGGAATACCCGTGCGCGATCAGCGGCGCATTCCAGCCGGGACCTGATTCAGGCCCTCGCCCTCGACCCATACTGCGCCGTCTTCCAAATACTCCTTCTTCCACACCGGCACCACCTCCTTCAGACGGTCAATGAGGTAATGGCAGGCTTCAAACGCCGGCCGCCGGTGTGCCGCGGTGACAACGATGGCCACGCTGGTTTCTCCGATTTCCAGTTTTCCTGTGCGATGAATGATGCCTACGGAATTGATTTCGAACTTCTCTTTGGCTTCCGCGCCGATTTCTTCCATCTTGCGAACGGCCATCAGTTCGTAAGCCTCGTACTCCAGAAAAAGCGTTTTCCGTCCGTTTGAATGGTTGCGGACGACGCCTTCAAATGTCACTACCGCTCCATCGGAGGCGGCCTGGAGCGACCTTGCAAAGTCCGATGCAGAGATTTTCTCGCTGGTGATGCGATAGCATCTGTCATCCATGCCGCCGCTGACCGGAGGCATAAAAGCCACCTCGTCACCTTCGTGTAAAACGGCTAAGGGGTCTGCAATCTGCTGGTTAACCGCAAAAAGGAGGGAGCCTGCCAGTTCGACCATGCGAGGGAAACGGCTTTCGTAAAGGCGGCGCAGTCCCTGGAGATCTTCACCCTCACCAAGTTCCACCTGCTCTTCTTGAAGCCCCGTTAAATCGTGCGTGAATCCAAAAAACAAGACTTTTATTCTCATCAGATTCTCGACGCGTCTTTTTAGTATACACCCTCCAGGAAGACCCCGGGGCGGTTTGGGGCAGGAAAGCAGGCAAGGCGCCTGATGTTGGCCTAGACTGGTACGCTATCGCCGGTGGAGCAGATGCCGCAGCGACGCTTCGAAATCGGGAAATTGAAAAATGAATCCACTGGCCAGCAGCTTCCCGGGTATCACGCGCTGGCCCGAGAGGAGCAGAGCATCGGCCATTTCCCCAAAGATGAGGCGCACAACAGAGGCGGGCATGGAGAGAAACGTCGGGCGCCGCAGAACCTTTCCCAACGCTTTGGTCATTTCCATGTTCCGCACCGGATTGGGTGAGACGGCATTGACGGGGCCGGAGAGCGAATCCGTGGTCATGATGTGAGAAATGGCCCGTATCAGATCATCGATTGTAATCCAGCTGACAAACTGCCGCCCGTCGCCGAGCTTTCCGCCCACGCCAGCCCTGAAAGCCGGAAGCATGGCAGGCAAAGCCCCGCCTTTTGCACTGAGCACCATCCCGATGCGCAGGTTCACTACGCGAATGCCTCGTTGCCGGGCGGGTCCAGCGGCCGCCTCCCATTCCTGGCAGACCTGGGACAAATAGCCCGAACCCGCAGCGCTTTCTTCTGTAAGGTTTTCGTCGCCGCGCGAGCCATAAAACCCTACGGCGGAAGCTGAAACCAGCACGCGTGGGGGAACAGTAAGCTGAGCCAGAGATTCTGAAAGCAGCCGCGTACTGCGGATACGGCTGCCGCGCATGCGTTCCTTTCGCTGGTCCGTCCACCGTGATGCACCTATGTTTTCACCAGCAAGATGCACAACGGCTTCGTTCCTTTCCAGGGCACTGGTTTCCAGCTTGCCTGCTTCCGGGTCCCACACGGCCGCGTCTTCACCCGGGGCCGCGGCGCGCCGCAACAGCCGGACAACCCGGTGCCCTTGTTGTGTCAAGTGTGGAACAAGCGCCGAGCCAATCAACCCGCTTGAACCTGTGATGAGGATATTCATTCCCACCCATCCTGCGGAAGCTCAGTTATCGGGGGTCTGTGGCGGCTGCAATTGCGAGCGGCCCGGCCGCCAGCACCTGAGGTCAGGTTATCACAATACTCTTCTGAAATTCTTTGCAGCAAAGCACAGCGGCCCGATCCCTACGGAGACGTAAAAATTCCTGGCTGTTGAAGCTATACTTGGAACCAACATGGCGCAGATCCTGATCAGCGGAAAGGACTGGACTGCACGAGCGCTGCTGCGCGCCCAGTTGATTGAAGAAGGCTTTGATGTCGAGGCGTTTGAGGATGCGCGGGAAGTCGTCCGCCTTCAATGGGCCAGCCAAACGATGCCTTCGCTGTTGATTGCGGACCTGTTCGAAAGTGCAGCACCGGCGGCGGATGCCGTGTTACTCGCAGGTTGGGCAAAACTGGTGCCCATTTGGATCTTGGCCGGGCATGGCAGCGGTGAAACCGTATTGCCGGAGGGGCAGGGATTTGAAAGAGTTCTCTTCCGGCCTCTCGACATTGGAAAGCTGGTGCAGGAAATTAAAGAACGGTTGGCAAGCTGCTGACACGAGTGGCTTCCCCGATTTTTCCCTGGTCGCTGCCTGCGGACCCCGAGGCGGATTTTAAACCTGTTTCTTCGCGAGGATGATATCCGTCCCGCCACCCAATTCCGCCACAGGTTGCTGCTGGGTCAGGCAGTGGATGGTTCCGAGGCCCCAGACCAGGTCGACGGCGTGGATGCCGATAACGGGCCGGTCCGTAAACAATTCTGCCAGCGTTCCGAGCGCGATCCTGTCCTTAGGATCGTTAAAGGTGGGAGCCAGTACGGCTGCATTGGCAATGTAAAAATTGGCATAGCTTGCCGGCAGGCGCTGGCCCTCGAAGTGGATCGGATCGGGCATGGGAAGCGGAACCACCTGGATTTGTGAACCGTCCTCGAGGCGCATTCCTTCAAGCCGCTCGCGATTTTCCTGCAGTAGAGCGTAGTTGGGATCGGCGGGATTTTCCTCACAGCAGAGAACAACGGTGTTCGGGTTGACAAAGCGGCACAGATCATCGACGTGGCCGTGGGTGTCGTCGCCCGCGATCCCTCGTCCGAGCCACAGAATGTTCTGCACGCCGAGATTTTGACGCAGGGCGGCTTCAATTCCTCCCCTGCTGAGGCCGGGGTTCCTCACCTGGACTTCCGGATCAAGGAGGCACTCTTCCGTGGTCAAAAGCGTGCCATGGCCGTTTACCTCTACGCTGCCGCCTTCCAGCACAAAGTCACGGCCCGCGATACCGGCCAGAAGGAGGGGCAACTTCAGTGCCTTGGCCGCGCGGCCGGGTATGGCGTCATCCTTGCGCCATTCGGGATATTTAGCCCAGGCGTTGAACCGGAAACGAACGATAGCGATATCTGAGGGCGGTCCGGCGTTCTTCAGGAAAATCGGACCGAAGTCCCGCGTCCATCCCCGGTCTGTAGGGAAGCGGAAGAACTGGACACACTCCAGATTAATTCCGGCACGCAGCAGGAGCTTCCGGGCGCGGGTCTCGTGTGCCTTTGATTGAACCAGGATGCGGACCTTTTCTCCGGGCACGAGTTTCCGGACGATTTCACTGTAGACCCAGGGAATTGGAGTGAAGCGGCCCGGCCAGTCTGTGAGGTTATGCGGCCAGCCGATCCAGGTAGCCTCATGAGGCTCCCATTCTGCGGGTAGATGATATCCGAGAGATTGTGGCGTGGCGGCCACTAGTCTGCTTCGCTCCTTTCCGGCGCCCCGAGAAACCTGCGATCAATTCCCTGGTAAGCGTCAATGCGGCGGTCGCGGAGAAATGGCCAGTTGCGCCGGATGTTCTCAAGGTGACTGAGATCAACCTCGGCGACCAGAATTTCCTCGCGGTCCGCCGAAGCTTCTGCGATCACCACACCCTGTGGGTCAGCGATAAACGACGAACCCCAGAATTCGATTCCGTCGCCATTGCCGACTTTTTCATGCCCGATCCGATTTGCCACCGCCACATAGACGCCATTGGCAATGGCGTGGCCGCGCTGGATGGTTTTCCAGGCGTCACGCTGGGCCGCGCCATAACGCTCCTTCTCGCGAGGATGCCAACCGATGGCAGTGGGATAGAAGATGACATTTGCCCCTTCGAGTGCCGCCAGACGCGCGGCTTCTGGGTACCACTGGTCCCAGCAAATCAGCGGCGCCACCGGTCCCACCGAGGTGTTAAAGGAGTGGAATCCCAGGTCGCCGGGGGTGAAATAATACTTCTCGTAGTAGCCGGGATCGTCGGGGATGTGCATCTTGCGATAGAGGCCTGCGATCTTGCCATTGCTGCCGATAACGGCCACGCTGTTGTGGTAAACCCCCGCCGCCCGTCGCTCAAAGATGGGAGCGATCACTGTCACGCGAGCTTTGCGCGCAACAGGACCGAGCGCCCTGGTGATGGGCCCGGGGATGGGTTCGGCCAGATCAAAAACGCTTGTATCTTCGCGCTGGCAAAAATAAGTGGAAGCAAAAAGTTCCGGAAGGCAGGCTACAGCCGCGCCTTTCCTGGCCGCCTCGTTAATGCCCTTGATAGCCCGGCGAAGGTTCTGGCGCGGGTCAGCCACACATTTCATCTGGACCAGACCCACTTTGTATCGGTTCTTCGTCGGCTTTGACATAGGCAAACAGAATACATGAGACTTCACCATCATCCAAGGCTCTCCTGCCCTGAAGGACAGGTGAACCCTCGGGCCGGTTCAGATCATCCAAAGGCCAGATGCCCTGGCCCTGACCCGATTGAGTGAGGACAGGTTTCTTTTTGCGTTGGAACTGAGAGAGAATATACCTACCCCCGTCGCTGAGGGCAAGAGGTTTTTCTGAATGGACGAAACGCTCCGATTTATTCTGCACCACGGTTACGTGGTCCTCGTGGCATGGGTTTTTGCCGAGCAGATGGGACTGCCAATACCCTCCATGCCCGGATTGCTTGCTGCCGGGGCGCTGGCAGGCACAGGAAACCTGAAGCTGGGACTGGTTGTTCTTTTCCCTTCAATCGGTGCGCTGCTGGCAGACGTGATCTGGTATGAGCTTGGCAAGTACCGGGGCGCGAAGGTTCTGAGCCTCCTCTGCCGCATTTCTCTGGAGCCGGACTCCTGCATCAGAAACACTGAGAACCGGTTTGCCCGGAGCGGCGCCAACGCACTGGTGATAGCAAAATTTGTTCCCGGGCTCAGCACGGCGGCCCCTCCACTGGCTGGCATGTTTGGAATGCGCTTTACGCGCTTCCTTATTTTCGACGGGGCCGGCGCCCTGCTTTACAACGGGGTATTTGTCATTTTTGGCTATGCCTTCAGCCGTCAACTGGAAGTAGTTGCGGAGATTGCACTGAACCTTGGCATGGGGCTGCTGGTGCTCCTGCTTGCGGCACTGGCGCTTTACATCTTGTGGAAGTACGTGCAGCGGCAG
>DATLWV010000104.1:0-5574 GCA_035576145.1 Terriglobia bacterium | reverse complement strand
AATGACGACCGCGTCCACATCCTTTTGCTCTAGCAGCTTCCGGAAGTCTTTGTAAGCGCGGCACTGCGGGCCGGCCCAGGCTTTGGCCGAGGCCGCGTGCGTCTCATAAACATCGCACACGGCAGTGAAGTCGACGTTCGGAACCTGGCGCATGAGGCGGGAGTCATATCGCCCACGTCCGCCGCAACCGATGAGGCCCAGATTAATGCGCTCGTTTGCGCCTGAAATCCTTTTCGCGGAAAGCGCGGTGGCTGAGGCGATGGCTCCTGTACCGGCGATCTGCCTGATGAACTCGCGCCTTTTCATCCTGAATCTCCTTGAATACCCCGCTTTTGGGCATTCATACTACCACTGTGACGGCGGCTTTCAAGCACGATTTCCCTTGGCCGCCCCCTGACATTTTTGAACTACTTTGAGAGTCAGTTTCCGGCAGGCTTGAGCGGGCCGGTGATGTCCGGGAAGAAGTACGCGCCGGTGCAGGTTGTGAATCCGTTTCGGAAGATTGAAGTCAAGATAGCGAATGGCAGGACAGCGGCGCACGCGGCCCGGGAGGCGGGGTATCTGTGAAGAGACCTGCTGCCGTTGGGGAAGGGAGTCAGATGGTCTGAAGCCGGACCAGGCGTGGCGGCTGAAGGCGTTGGAGAAGGAGAAGCGCCGGTTGGAGTTGTTGATAGCTGGGCTCTGCCTGGGAAAACGGGTTCTGCGCGATTTTTTACAGGGACACTTCCAATCCCTGACGCCGGCGTCGTGCAGTGGCGCGTGCACATACGAAATACTGACTCTCGGAGCCTCATGCCGACCGAGAAGAGCGAGAACAAAGAGCACATTAGCTCGTCAATGAGCACTGTGTCACAAGATTGCAAGCCGGCGCCCGGCCGGATGAAATGTGAGCTCCCGACTGCGAATCCGGCTGGAACTGAAGCCTTGATTTCAGGACGTTAAGCCTATAAATTAGTTGCTAACTATCGCGGCCCGGGGGGGGGCCGAAGATGAATTGTCTCTACTGCGGTGAAACGAATCCTGTCGGAACAACCCGTTGCGTGAAGTGTGATACTCCGCTGGAAAACAAGGGCGAAGAAAACGGGGCAATGACCGCTGGCTGGACCTCATCGGTAACCATGGAAGGTGCAGGTGGGTCGGTCATCACTTCATCCATGATTCGAGCCGGGATGATACTCGGCGGCCGATACGAAATAATCCAAATGCTGGGCCAGGGAGGGATGGGGGCAGTTTACAAAGCGAGGGACCGCGCAGTAGACCGCTTCGTGGCGCTTAAAGTGATCCGCTCGGAGGTTGCCAACCATCCTGAAGTCCTTCAGCGGTTCAAACAGGAATTGATTCTCGCCCGGCAAATCACTCACAAGAACGTTATACGCATTTTCGATTTGGGTGAGGCTGACGGGATCAAATTCATCAGCATGGACTTCGTGGAGGGGCATGACCTGAAGTCTCTTATCCGGGAAAAAGGTAAGTTCGACCCCGAAGAGGCTAAGAATATTGTCGTTCAAGTATGCCGGGCCTTGAACGCTGCGCACTCCGAAGGCGTGATTCACCGCGACCTGAAACCTCAAAATATCATGGTAGATAACCAGGGCCACGTGACCGTGATGGACTTCGGAATTGCGCGTTCCGAGGAGTCTCCGGGTCTAACGCAAACAGGCAATATCATCGGTACGCCGGAATACATGTCACCCGAGCAAGGGAAAGCGGAAAAGCTGGACGCACGTACGGACCTCTACTCACTGGGGGTCGTTTTTTACGAGTTGCTGACCGGCCAAACGCCCCACCATGCGGACACTGCGCTGGCCATCATGCTCAAACGTTCGCGGGAAGCTCCGCGTCCGCCGTGCGAGGTGGACCCGACGATTCCCGAATCCCTCAACCGCGTGGTCATGAAGTGTCTGGAAATCGACCCTGAAGGGCGCTATCAGACGGCGCTTGAAATCCTGAGTGACCTCGAATCGCGCACCCGGACTCGCATAGACGCCGGCGTGGGCCGCCGGGAGCTTACGATTCGAATGCCTAAGTTCCGGCTGGTTGAAAGGCTCGTCCCTTTCGGTATCGTTCCCGCCACTGTGGGGGTGGCGATTGCAATCGTCTTGTTGATAGCGGGGGTGATCTGGTATCGATCGAAGAATTCAACCGGGCCGAAGGGTCCTTCCACCCCTGTGAGCGTTCTCGTTGGTGACTTCACAAACTACACCGGCGATCCGATTTTCAACGACACGCTGGAACCGGTGATGAACTCCGCGCTGGAAGGCGCCACCTTTATCAACGCGTACAACCGCGGGCTGGCGCGTAAGCTGGCGCAAAAACTCCCGAATCCCACTGATAAGCTCGACGAGCAGTCGGCGCGGCTGGTGGCCATGAGCCAGGGTATTACGGCAGTGATTACGGGCGAAATCACCCTGCGGGGAAACAAATACAATGTTTCGGTAAATGCACTGGACACGGTAACCGGCAATGTGATTGCAGATGCCGAGGTCAGCGTCGCCAAAAGGAATGAGATTCTGGACGCCATTCCCAGACTGGCTGCTCCTATTCGCAAAGCTTTGGGCGACACCACGCCAGCTTCGGTTCAGTTCGCATCCACAACCGGAGCATTTAACGCTGCATCGTTGGCCGCCGTGCACGAAACGTCGCTTGCCATTGAACAGCTGGTGGCGGGACATTATGAGGAGGCGCTTGACTCCTGTTCGAAGGCGACGAAACTTGATCCGAACTTCGGCCCCGCCTATGCCGGGATGGCAGTCGGCGCAGCCAGCCTGGGAAGGCGGCAGGATGCTGTGAAGTATATGAAACTTGCAATGGAACACGAGGACCGGATGACGGAGCGCGAACGCTACCGTACTCGTGGCCTGTACTACTTATATACGAATGACTATCAGAAGTGTGTCGAAGAGTACGGCCAGCTCGTCAGCCGGTACCCGGCCGACGCAACCGGACAGAGCAACCTGGCCATGTGCTTTGCACAATTGCGAGAATTCCCCAAGGCCGTCAAGGCGGCGCGTCAAGCGGCCGATATCCTGCCCAAGGATGCTTTGCAGCGGCTCAACGTATCATTTTTCAGCTCTGCGGCCGGCAATTTTCAGGCTGGCGAAGAGGAAGCGCGGGCATCTCTGCAACTGAGCCCCTCCCCTCCGGGGTACCTCAATTTGGCCGAAGCGCAACTGGGGCAGGGGCGCTTGGCTGAAGCTGCGGAGACGTATCACAGCCTGGAGAAACTGAACGCATTCGGATCCTCCCTGGCTGGCTCGGGACTCGCGGATTTAGCCTTGTATGAAGGCCGCTTCGCAGACGCCGTGCGAATCCTTGAACATGGCGCGGCCGCCGACCTGGCAGCCAAGGATCCCGACGGCGCCGCAAACAAATTCGCTGCGCTGGCCCACGTGCAGCTCTTGCGAGGGCAGGCGGGCGCCGCAGTGGCCGCAGCGGAGAAAGCCTTGACCAACAGCCAATCAGTGCCAGTTAAATTTCTGGCCGCGCGGGCCTTTGTGGCGGCTGGAGAAACTGCCAAAGCGCAGAAACTGGCTGCCAGCCTGGGTTCCGAGCTGCAAACCGAGCCGCAGTCATACGGCAAGATCATTGAGGGGATGATCGCCGCCAAGCGGGGTGATATGAAGGGAGCTGTTGCATCGCTTACCGATGCCACCAGGCTCCTTGATACGTGGATAAGTCACTTTGAGTTGGGCCGGATTTATCTGGATGCCAGGCTCTTCGTTGAGGCGGATTCGGAATTTGACCGCTGCCTCAAGCGGCGGGGCGAAGCCCTGGAGCTCTTCCAGGACAACACTCCGACCTTTGGCTATCTCCCGGACATTTATTACTACCAGGGAGGCGCGAAGGAAGGGCTTAAGAGCGCTGGCTTTGCGACCTCTTATCGCACCTACCTGGGCATCCGCGGTCAAGCGGGCGAAGATCCTCGGCTCGCTGAAATCCGGCGACGACTCGGCTCATCATAACCCCAGGTGAAGGTCTGCATTATCAGAACTGTAATGAGAATATCCCGGGAAACCCGGGAATTCCCGTTTCAGGACGTCCCCCGTGCGTGCTGGGGACTCACAATCAGTCAGCGCACCACCGTGCACTTGTTTACAGTGACTGTTTTCGAAGGCACGCTTTCCTGACTGGTTCCCGCCAAAACCGCAGTCACGAAGTAACTGTAAGTATGCCCGCAGGAGATCTTCTTTGTGTCAACAAAAAATGTATCTGGCGGGGTGCCCGTGACTGTGGCGTAAGGCTTCGTCCCTGGATCGCTGTCCACTCCCCTGTAAATATTGTAGGCGCCGATCTGGCCAAAGGTTGGTGACGTCCAACTCAATTTTATGGAGATTGGAGACGAGAGAACGGCTGCCTTCAGATCCATGGGAGGGCGGGTCACCAAGTTCGCAGTCTCGCGAGTTACGTCACCATGGCCGGGGCCCAGGTTGAACCTCGCCAGCGGGCCCAGGTTGAATCTCGCCAGCGGGCCCAGGTTGAACCTTGCCAGCGGGCCCAGGTTGAATCTTGCCAGGGGGCCGCCTGCTGTGGATAGACTGCCCGCGGCGCCGATTTGCCGAAGGTCAATTTTCGCCCAGTCGTTGTAGCCACGCAAACTGCTGTCAAGTGCGCCGTTAAAAGTGATGTCCTGATGACTCGCCCAGGCCGGAGAGATCGGATTGACTATGCCGCTAAGGCGGTACATTGTGGGCTGAGGATCAGTTGAAAGAATCGGCGAGCCGTCGCAATGGGCCGTTGCCGCGGTGCCCACCCCGCCAGGAGCGGAGGGGGCAAACCAGCTGGTGGTGGAATAGGCTGTAGGAAACCCAGTGGTTGTTGTTACTCCCCCGGGCAGACTGTTTTCATTGAGTGTCGTCAGGCTTTCTTCTGAATAGTCCAGCGTCTGGTCTGGCCCGAGCAGGTCAACTGTAAACAAATAGTTCATCACGCTCTGGTAGTTGGGCTTGCAATTGGCTTCAATCGTGGGGACGTAACTGCCGGGGGTGTCGTAATAGAAGCCTCCGTGGACCAACGCAAGTGAATGCCCCAACTCGTGCATGAACACGCCCGCCTGCACGTTGGCGCTTTGGCCATCGGGGCCCCATGAAGCCAGAGTTACAGCCGTGTCTTCCCCGCCGACATCCGACGCCCCGGAAATGGTGCCGGCCTGACCGGACGCAACGGAAAGATTGGGATCGGTCGACAAGGTATAGGTTCCATGGGTTGAACTGGCCAAATTCGTGTTTTGAATCGTGAAGCTGGTGGCAGTAGCGCTTGTGACATAGAATGTCCCGTTTAGGTTGGAATTGGACACTGCATTAGAGACCGTCACCCGGCCGTTGCCCCCAACCGTATCGCGCGGAACAACTCCAGTGGGGTTCGTAGAGCTAAATCGAGGGTCCGTTGTCGTGTTGAAAGTCACTGAGGCGCCGGAATCAACAACGCTGGTCAGGTTAACACCCATACTCCAGCTCGGCGCACCCAGGGCATAGCCAAAAAGAGCATAGTGATAGCTGTCTTTTCGCCCGTGCTGGAAACGCCTCATGCAGGGACCGTCTAACGCCTGCTCGCAGGAGTTCTCGTCCGGGTAATTCA
>DATLWV010000103.1:0-11923 GCA_035576145.1 Terriglobia bacterium | reverse complement strand
GGTGAAATCCAGGGTCCCGGCAGGAGCGTTGCGCCCGGTGCCGGTCACAAATCCCCGGGTGGCGCAGCGTCCACTCGAGGCGCACGATGGATCGTTCTACGTTCTGGTTGTGGGCGGAGGGCTGGTGGGTTACTACCTTGCCCGCTCACTGCTGAAGAACGGCCACGAAGTGACCATCATTGAGAGAAATCGCGCCACCTACAATCTGATTTCGCAGCAGGTGGATTGCCCGGTGGTGCTGGGCGAAGGATCGTCAGCCGAGGTGCTGGACCATGCCGGCGCCGCGCGGGCCGACATCCTGTGCTCCGTCACCAACCACGATGACGACAACCTGATTTCCTGCCAGGTGGCGAAGTACCGGTTTGGAGTTCCCAGAACCATTGCGCGGGTGAAAAATCCCAGGAACGAAGCGCTGATGCGAAGGCTGGGCGTGGATGCAACCGTCAGCGCCACGGCGGGCATGTTGGGCGTGGTGATGAACCTGGTGCCGAAATCCCCGGTGCTCTCGGTGGGCAACCTGGCCTCGTGCTCGGCGGGAATATTGGAATTCCGCCTGACTGGGCCTACAAAACTCGCCGGGAAGAAAGTGAAATCACTCAGCCTGCCGCCCGGGTGCAAGATCATCGGAATCGTTCGGGGCGGGGAAGCGCTGCTTCCGGCGGATTCAACCGTGCTGCAATCGGGAGATACGCTTGTGGGATTCGTTCCCCATGCCCAGGAAGAGACAGTTCGTCAGATACTGTTGAAGAGTTGATTCGCATTCAAACTAGCAGGAAATTGCAGCGAAGAATTGCTTGCCCCGGAGACCGGCGTGAGACTGAGCTGGGAGGTAATATCTGAGCTTGCATTCCCAAAATCCGAACGACCGCTACGGGGCGCGCCAGCCTGAACGCTTCAATCCCGAGCGCGCTTCGCGCCTGGATGATCCTGCGCGGTTTGAATACCTCCCGCCGCATGATGTGGCGATGATGCTTGACGTCCCGGCGGGCGGCACAGTGCTCGACTTCGGGACCGGCACGGGCACGTACGCCATCGAACTGGCGCAATTGCGGCCGGACGTGGAGGTGATCGCTTTCGACGAACAGCCGGAAATGCTGGACCTGCTGCGCGCCAAGCCTGCCGCCAGGGAACTTGCCAACCTGACGCCCGCGCTTCCGGAAGATATCCCCACTTATAAAGGAAAAATCGATCGTGTGCTGGCGCTGAACGTCCTGCACGAACTTGGTGACGACGCGCTGCACAACCTGAACGCGCTGCTGAAGGCTGGAGGAGTGGCGCTTTTCATTGACTGGAATTCAGAAGTCGACCGCCCGGCAGGCCCGCCGGCGGACCATCTCTATTCACCCGCCGAAGGTCGCCGCAGGCTTGAGCAGATGGGGTTCAGGATCCGGGACGAAAAATTGTTTCCTTATCATTATTCAATCCTCGCGGACTGAACAACCAGACCAAGACGAACTATTGGGCCTCTCCAAAAGTCATCCAACCAGTTGATTCTACATGCGCTCTGGCACTTCGATGCCCATCAGGTGGAGGGTCTGGGTCAGGGTCCGTTCGACCATGTAGGCAAGGAAAAGTAAGAATGTCTGACGGGCTGCGTCAGCCTCGCGAAGAATGTGGAAACGATGGTAGAAGTTGTTGAACGCCTGCGCCAGCCGGAAGGCATACTTGGCAACCACTGCCGGCTCGGTGGATGTGATGGCCTGGTCAGCCACCATCTCAAGCTGCGCCGTCAGCACGGCCAGTTCCCAGAATGCTGTTCCGTCTTCACCTTCAAAGTGTTTTGCTAATTCAGGAGCCGCCACCTTCTCTGCCAGTGATTCAGGCGCGAACCCCTGATGATCGTCCGTGTACTTGCGGAAGATGTTGCGCGCGCGCACGATGGTGTATTGCAGGTAAGGTCCAGTCTCGCCTTCGAACGCCAGCGCTTCCTTAAAGTCAAAGGTGATGATGACGTGGCAGGAGAATTTCAGGAGGAAGTAGCGCAGAGCACTGACGGCAATCATGCGGCCGTAAACCGCCTGCTCGTTGGGATCTGTCGTCATTTCGCGCGAGCGGACTTCCTCCGTGGCCTTATCCACCAGCATGTCGATCAGGTCGTCGGCTTTCAGGCCCAATCCTTTACGGCCGGAAACTTCAACGTAACTTCTCTCCAGGTCTTCCGGTCGAAGTTCATAGCCCATCTCCTGTGCGCAGGCGGGCGACAGGCCCACCACTTCATAGGCGAAGTGGTGAAGATGCTGCGCCTGGTCATGGAAGCCCAGCGCCCGGAAAGCAGCGGCAACAATGTTCTGCAGATACGCCTGGCGGGTATCGATTACCGCATAGGCCTCGGAAGCGCGGCCGAACTCCGGCGCACTCTTTTCCAGCTCTTTGCCCGTGTGCCAGACGGTCTTGCCGTCCCCGTAGCGATAGAACGGCGCGTAGGAAAAATCCTTCCCCAGCAGTCCGAACTTCCACATGTGGTAAGCAATGTCTTTGCCCACGTAGGTCACTGTGCCGTTCGAACGCACGATGATCTTCACGTCTTCAGCGGAGGATTCTTCACCATCCTTTTCGGAGCCCGAGTCACCCAGGTCCATCACCCAGCAGCCAGCGTTCTTTCCTTCGGTTTCAAAGCGAATGGCGCCAATCTCTTTCATGCGCTCGAAGGCGCTCTTCCAGAAATCGAGTCGCAGGATTTCGCTTTCTTCCACCAGCAGGTCGTAGCGGACGTTGATGCGCTGCATGGTTTCGAGATGCAGTTTGACAATGGCGGTTGAAATCAGGCGAGCCATTTCCGCCGCTTCGCCTTCGCCTTCTTCGATGGCCTTCAAAGTGTGCGCACGGAGTTCCTTCTCACCACTCTCCGCGTAGAAGTTGGAGACACGCGCGTAGAGGTCCCAGCAATAATAGTCAAAACGCACATCCTTGCTCCCGATCAACTGCCGTACATCATCAACGCTCTTGCGCTCAAGGTGCTGGAAGCCGACCACCACGTCCGCCACCTGGACGCCGGTGTTGTCAATGTAATTCTGGGTTTCCACATTGTACCCGCGGAAGCGTAGCAGTCGGACGAAAGCATCGCCCAGTACTGCGTTGCGCAAATGGCCGATGTGCGCTGCTTTGTTGGGATTGATGCTGGTGTGCTCAACGAGCACCTTGCCGGGATGGGCTGGGGTGGCAGGGGCAGGGAACGTGCGCAGATGGAACAGCGCCGTGGCAAGCGCGGCGCGGTCGAGATGAAAATTCACGTAACCTGCACCGGCAACGCTGACGCGTTCCACGCCATCGATGGGGAGCAGTTGTCCGGCCAGTTGTTCGGCAATCTTGCGCGGAGGCTGCCTCAGCTTTTTTGCCAGTTCAAAGCAGGCGGCAATGGATAAGTCGCCCAACTCAGGCTTCGGCGGAAAGTCAAACACAGGTCCGCCCACTTCCAGGCTAAACAGGCTCCTCACCAGTTCGTGATACTTTTGCCGAATTCTGCCCTGAATTTCCAGATACAAAGTGGTTTCCTTCGCTGGCGGGACAATTGAGCCGATTCGCTCGTCCCCGTGCATCATGGCGAAACATCTGCCTGATGTTTGAATCAGAGATTATAGCAAATGCGTTCCGTGCCGCCGTTGACCGCTGCGAACTTTTCGACTAGATTCGACGTAAATAACGTGGAGGGCTGGGGCGATGCAGGCAGAAATTCAAAGATGGGTCGGGATGTTATGGATTGGTTTTCTGGTGCTGTGGACCGCTGCTGCGCTCATCCAGAAGCGAACCGTGCGGAAACAATCGACGTCGTCGCGGCTGCTGCAATTGTTCCTGGCCGCCTTGGCGTTCATGCTTTTGGCGAGACCGGAACTCAATTTCGGATTCCTTGCCAAACCCTTTGTTCCAGCCAACATCTTTTTCTCCTTCCTGGGCCTGGGCCTGACGATTTTGGGGTTTGCAATTGCTATCTGGGCCCGCGCTATATTCGGCGGGAACTGGAGCGCCACGGTCACCGTAAAGAAAGACCATGAGCTTGTGCGGAACGGACCTTATGCCCTCGTGCGGCATCCCATTTATTCCGGCGCCTTGCTGGCCTTGCTCGGAACCGCCATCGTGTTCCATGGAATACGCGGACTGCTGGCCTTTGCTGTGGCGCTTCTTGCCTTGCGCCTGAAATCCCTCCGTGAAGAGGTGTTCATGACAGAACAGTTCGGTGCTGAGTACACGAATTATATGAAGAAAGTAAAGGCGCTGGTTCCGTTCGTCTGGTAAGGGTCCTGCCTCCCAATGTCTCGCTTGCATTACCCTCTGTGAGGCGTGAAGTATTCAAGACCTCAGGTCCAGGCTCGAGTCCAGGCAGCTTGGCCGGAGCGGGTAGAATATTTTACACGGACCACCTTCTTCATTTGCCCGCCATGCAAAAAGCAAATGCACTAGCAGGGAGAGAAGTTATTTGCATGGTATGTGTTATCAATATCATGCAATCAGCGAAGGGATGGCCTGCCAATTGCGCTGGAATGTGGCGTCAGGCCACTCAAACGAACCTGAATTCTTGGTAACGGATTGGCCGAGGCTCGCGCAATTTCACATGGAATCCTTTCCCGGTCAACGACTGGCGATCGAGGAAGGCAACAGTCTTTCAGTTGTTTGCATCTGGGGATGGAAGACGCTTTGCATCGCGCTGCGCATAGCAAGCAGAAGTGAAGACTTGCGCCTTGAGGAGGAATGATTTTATGAAACGAGCAATTTTGTTTAGTACTGCCTTAGCTGTTTTGTTTTGCCTGAGCGGATTGCCACTGATGGCCCAGGGCCGGGGCGGCGGCGGGATGGGCGGAGGTGGCGGAATGGGCCAGGCCGGTGGAACGGGAATGGGCCGGGGCCCCATGGACAACGGGCCCGGCGGCCGGCAGCCGGGCATGGACAACACGGGTATGAACCGTGGGCGCAACGGCGGAACCAACGAGACCACCATGCGGACGCAGAAGACGCCGTCGCAAATGCTGCAGGAGAACACAAAGCTGTCCGGCAAACTCCAGGATCTGCTGCCAGCGGGCGCCAACCTGCAGGACGCCGCCTCCGGCTTTAAGAACCTCGGAGAATTTGTGGCGGCCGTGCACGTGTCGCACAATCTCAACATTCCTTTTGACCAGCTCAAGGGTAAGATGACGAGCGGAGACAGTCTCGGCAAGGCATTGCAGACGTTAAATCCGAACCTGAGCCACAAAGAAATCAAGTCCGAAGTGAAGAAGGGCAAAGAGCAGGCGAAAGAGGACATCAAGACGTCCCGACAATCCTGATTGTTGGAGCGCCGTATCTGCCGCCGTACCGCCGGTTTCGTGCAGAGCAGTTACTGCGCAATCAATATATTGCTTATATGCAATGCCCCGGCTGGTCGAGAGATGCCACAGCAGATGCCAATCGGCTGGTCCAGGGCATTGTCTTCCGCGTCCCTCGCGGCAGTCTTCTCAGCGGCCTGCCTCCGAAAGCTGAATTTCTACTTCTTGCAATCCGGTGTATAATTTCTCACGGCCCCAGATGACATCCTTCAGCCGTAGTGTTCGGGCGCGAGGAAGAAAATGGAGAACGGTTTGCGCCGGCAGTTGGCTGTGCTGGCGATTGTCGTAACCCTTGGTGTTGGGATCGCTATTGGCGTGTTTATTTCTCACGGCGCACGCGCAGCCCATTCAGAAAGCTCCTCGCCTGACCCCCAACCCCTGGCGCTGCCCTCGCCCGTAGAACTTTCAAGCAGCTTCACACGTGTAGCAGAGCAGATTGAGCCCGCCGTCGTCAACATCAACACGGAAACCACCGTTCGGATTTCCGGACGTGGCTTCGGGTCTCGCGGTGGTGATGATTCCCTGGACGATTTGTTTAACCGGTTTTTCCGTTTCGGCAGGCCCGGCGGGCCTCAGGAAAACTACCAGCGCAGGAGCCTTGGTTCGGGCGTCATCCTTGACGCGGGCGGCTACGTGCTGACCAACTATCACGTCGTCATGCAGCGAGATCCTGATAAGGAAGTGGACCGCATTGATGTCTATCTGCACGGCGGGAACGGAACCAGGTACCGGGCTACCATCGTCGGGGCTGACAAGTGGACAGACCTTGCCGTGATCAAGATTGACGCCCGCAAGAAGCTTCCTGCGGCGCAGTTTGGGGACTCATCCTCGGTGAAGGTAGGTGACTGGGTATTGGCCATCGGCAGCCCCTTCGGCCTTGAATCAACCGTGACCGCCGGCATCATCAGCGCAAAAGGGCGCGAAATCGGTCCGGGCAGGGAGGAACAGTTCAAACGTTATATCCAGACTGACGCCGCCATCAATCCCGGAAACAGCGGAGGGCCGCTGGTCAATATGGCCGGCCAGGTGATTGGGATCAACACGGCCATCGCCACCAGCCGGGGGTCGAATGACGGTGTTGGTTTTGCAATCCCTTCGGATACAGCCCGCGCCATTTATAACTCCCTGATTACTTCAGGGAAGGTGCAGCGCGGCGCCATTGGTGTAACATTTCTCGACCAGAGCAATCCTGCGCTGCTTCGCAGTTTCGGGGCGGAGCGCGGCGTTGTTGTGAACAACGTGGAGGCCGGCAGCCCGGCCGAAAGTGCGGGCCTCAAAATGGGCGACGTGATACTTTCCATCAACGGCCAGGCCATCGGTTCAGGAGACGATCTTGTCGAGATCGTTTCCCGCAGCAAGATCGGCAGCAGGGTCAAGGTGGATTTGCTTCGCGATGGTAAGCCGCTTACGGCATCGGTTGAGGTGGCAGACCGCAATAGAATTCTTGCTCAGCAGCAGGCAGGTGCTCCGCCGAACGATAACAGGAGCTTGCCGCAAGAAGCGGGGGGCGTCCTGGGTGCAAGCGTCCGTAACCTTACGCCTGACCAGTCGTCCCAGTTGATGAAGGCGCTCCATCTGCCTCGGCCGCAGGGCGTTTCTGTAACCCATGTTACTTCTGAGGGCTTTGCGGCTGAGGTCAGCGTGCAGGACGGCGATGTGATACTCAGCATCAATCATCAGCCGGTTTCCTCTCTGGAGGATTTTGTCCGCCTTCAGAGCAGTCTGCGGTCAGGACAAGATGTCCTGCTGCTGATTGCGCGTCGCAGCGGGGGCTCTTTCACGACCATGTTCCTGGCCGATACTTTGCGTTGATTTCAAATGATGAGACTTTTTGCCAGCCGTCAACGACGGATTCAGTGGGCCCTGTCTATTGCCGTGGCCGTGTCGTTCATTCCAGGATTGCGGTTAATTGCAGGACAAAAGAACAAGGCTCACATCGTGCACCGGCGAACCCGGCGTCCTACGGCAACGCGGCGGTACAGGCACGTCCGAATCCAGCCTGAAAGGGTCCGGGAAATCCAGGAAGCGCTTGTGAAAGCCGGATTTCTCCATGATAAGCCTGACGGTGTGTGGGGTTCGTCGACGCGTGAGGCCATGAAGCAATACCAGAAGCAAAACGGATTCACTCCAACCGGGCTGCCGGAAGCGAAACCCCTGATGCTGCTTGGCCTGGGGCCGCACCCCTTGCCGCCGGGCCTCGGACCGTTGCCTCCAGCCGCACCCGAAGCCGATTCTGGAAGCCGCAGCAGCACCGAAACCAGCGAGGCTTCCGCTTCGCCGACAGTCAAGAAACCCACCTCCTCTAACTGAAAACCTGCATCTAACACAGACGGGAAGCCGAAGTCATCGCAGACTTTGAGTGGGGATGGTTCCGTCGGAAAACCGTGCGCTGGCCGGGCTGAACCAGAGAGGCCGGCCTGTGCCGGGGGCGTTTCACGCAGCGCACGATTTGCACGTGATGAAACAATGAATGGAGGATTTCGAATGAAGATTCGCTTCTTGACGCTCACTTTGCTGATGGCTGCCGCGGTCTTTCCGGCTTTCGCCGCTTCCGCCCGCCAACTGGATGCTGACCGCATCCGCAGTTCTCGATTCGCGTTTGAAGACATCATGAATGCCCCGGACAAGGGCATTCCGCAGGAGTTGCTGGGTTCTGCCAGGTGCGTCGCCATCATTCCCGGAGAAAAACGCGCAGCCTTCATTTTCGGTGGCAGCTACGGAAGGGGCCTGGTGACATGCCGCACAGGCAATAGCTGGAGTGCACCGGCGTTCCTGATGGTGAGCGGCGGCAGTTTCGGGTTCCAGATCGGAGGGTCATCCACTGACATCGTCATGATCTTCAGGAACCGTGGAGGCATGGACCGGTTGTTGAGCGACAAGTTCACGGTGGGCGCCGATGCCAGCGCCGCGGCAGGACCCGTTGGCCGCCACGCTGCGGCCGCCACGGATGCCGAGATGCACGCGGAAATTCTGACCTACTCGCGCAGCCGGGGAGTTTTCGCCGGTGTCAGCCTGAACGGAGCTGTCGTTAAGCCCGACAGGAGCGCGGACATTGCTGTGTATGGCGCCGACATTGAACCTGTTTCGATTTTGGACGGACATGTAAGAGTCCCGGCAGAAGCAGAGGGGCTTATCGAGGTCATCGCCCGAAACGCGCGCGAAGCCGGTGGAAAATAAATTCAATTGAAGGTGGTTTCCGCCTGGGCCATCGAGCATGGATGTTCGGTGCGAGGAGTTTCAGCTGTCGATTTGGGCACGCTGCAATTTGTCGCTGTAATCGATGTAGATCGATTTCCACTCCGAATAGAAATCAAGCGCGGCGGTGGCAGCTTCCCGATGGCCATTCCCGGTCTGCTTGGTTCCTCCGAAGGGCAGGTGAGTTTCCGCCCCGATCGTTGGCGCGTTCACATAAAATATTCCTGTTTCCATTTCCTGCATGGCCTTGAAAGCATTGTTGATATTCCGCGTGTAAATGGATGATGACAGGCCATACACCACGCTGTTGCCGATTTCGATCGCCTCGTCGAGGCCGGAGCAGGGAATCAGGGAGACAACAGGGCCGAAAATCTCCTCCTTGCTGATTCTCATCGTGGGGGTGCAGTCGGAAAAGATGGTGGGGGAGAAGAACCATCCGCGGTCATACTCTCCGCCGGTCAACCGCCTTCCTCCGCAAAGCAGCCGGGCGCCTTCTCGGGTCCCGATCTCAATATACCGCTCCACGGTCATCAGCTGAGCTTCATTGATGAGTGGACCCACCTGAGTTTCCGGGTAAATCCCGTTGCCAACTTTCAATTTCCGGGCGCGCTCAACAAACCTTTGCGCGAACTCGCCGTAAATGTCCTTATGAATAACGATCCGGCTTGACGCCGTGCACCGCTGCCCGGTGGTCCCAAAGCCTCCCCATATGGCGCCGTCAATTGCCAGGTCCAGATTGGCGTCTTCCATAACCATAATGACGTTCTTGCCGCCCATCTCCAGGCAGACATGCTTGAACCGCTCGGCTCCTGCATGGGCCACCTCACGTCCGACTTCAGCCGAGCCGGTAAAGGAAATAACCGGAACGTCGGGATGCTGTGCCAGTGGAGCGCCCGCCTCCGGGCCGAATCCGCTAACGCAATTCACCACGCCGGGCGGTAGGCCGGCTTCTTCGAGCACTCTTACCAGGTTGAAGGCGGAAAGAGGTGTGTCTTCAGCCGGCTTGATCACCACGGTATTTCCGCAAATCAATGCCGGCATCATCTTCCAGGCAGGAATCGCCATCGGAAAGTTCCACGGCGTAATAAGTCCGCAAACCCCAACAGGGCTTCGCACCGACATGCAGAACTTGCTCGACAATTCCGACGTGGTGGTCTGGCCAAACAGCCGGCGGCCTTCACCGGCCATATAAAATGTCATGTCGATGGCTTCCTGGACATCGCCGCGCGCCTCTTCCAGTGGTTTGCCCATTTCCCGCGTCATATCGCGTGCCAGGGCATCCTTTCGCCCGGCGAGCAGTTGGCCTGCGCGGAACAATATCTCTGCGCGCTTGGGAGGCGGAGTCCGCCTCCATCCGGGGTAGGCTGATTTGGCCGCCGCTACAGCTGCTGCCACATCCTCGGAATTGGAGCGCGGGAAATTACCAATCCGGTCATTCGTTTCCGCGGGATTGATGTTTTCAAACGCATCGCCGCCGGCGGATTCGACCCACTCACCGGCAAGAAAATTCTTGTAGACCTTTTCGCTGCTCATAATCCCTCACAAAGTCCCGGCAAGCCTCGCATCTGCCGCGGACTCACACATCAACTAGACTGCCTGTTGGCGAAGCCCGTTGGTTTGAATATCAGGTTGGTATTCATTCAAGATGACTTTCCGCCGTTGACAGCGCGTCTTATTGACACCGTGTAGCCTGCCGTCTAGTATAAGGTAGAATAAGCAGGAATTCGGGCGCGTTTGCGCGCTCCAGCAATCGAGCAATGCGATCAGAACCAAACCTCGAAAAAAGACGGCGTGAAGTTTTGTCGGCTATCGTGCGGCACTACATCGCAAAAGGAGTGCCGGTAGGGTCAAAGACGGTGGCAAGCGAAACCGGCGAAGCACTGAGCTCGGCCACGATTCGCAGCGTGATGGCGCAGCTTGAAAGCGATGGTTTTCTCGAACAACCCCACACCTCAGCTGGCCGGATTCCAACCGACAAAGCATACCGCTATTATGTTGACCGGTTGATGCAGATGGCGCGGCTCACTCCGGCGCTGGCAAAGTTCATTGAGGAAAGCCTCAGCGGCGACGAAGTTCCGAATGACCAATTGATGGCCAGGGCCTCGCACGTGCTTGCCGAGGTTTCCAGCAACGTGGGCCTGGTGCTGGGGCCGGCACTTGAGGAGAAGCTGCTGGAGCACATCAAGTTCATCAAACTTCCCGACCGCCGGGTACTGGTGGTGATTGTTTCAAGGCCCAATCTGATTGAAAACAAGGTGCTGCGGCTGGACGAAGACATCAGCCAGGAAGAACTTGACCGCAGCGCAGCCTATTTGAATGCCGAGTACCGGGGATGGTCGTTAAGGACGATCCGGCTGGAGATTTTTAAGAAAATCGAGGAAGCGCGCGAACTTTTCGATCACCTTCTGAAATGCGTTGGGCAGCTCCTGATGGAAGGCGCACTCGGACATGACGAACTCGCGCCTCTTTTTGTCGAGGGTACGTCACGGATCCTCGATCAACCCGAATTCGAGGACGTGCGCAAGATCCGTCAGTTGTTGCTGGCCTTCGAGGAGAAAGCCAAGTTGATCGAGATTTTGGGGTCATTCCTGCATTCTCCAAGCACCGGTGTTCAGGTCGTAATTGGAAGAGAGAACCCAGCCGATGAGATGCGTCATTGCGCTCTGGTGATAGCGCCTCTGAGGTATGGGTCAAGGATTGTGGGGGCTCTGGGAGTGGTCGGTCCTACGCGGATGGAGTACGACCGGGCCGTGACAACGGTCGATTACGTAGCCCACCTTTGTAACCGTCTATTGAGTGTCAATTGACAGTATCCGTAACTTTCTCAAGAACAACCCGACAGCGACTAAATTAGCGCCGATTGTTCCACTGTAATTTAAGACAGGATAAAATAGCGAAGTTATGACAGACGAGAAGAACCTAACAGATGAATCCGAATCACCAACCGGCTCGAAGGCGAATAGTTCCGCGAAGCCGGAGGCGGATGGAACGCCCGGCCTTCCCGCTGATCTCGCGGGGGCTTACCGCCAGCTCCTGAACGAGAAAAACGAGTTGTTCGACCGGCTGATCCGCAAGCAGGCCGAACTGGAAAACGTGCGCAAGCGGGTTGAGCGTGAGAAGGAAGATTTCCTTCAACATGCAACCATGGGGCTGATCCGTGCTTTGCTCCCCACACTGGACGCTTTAGAGCGAGGCCTGAAGCACCGCGAGGATAATGTTCCTGAGAAGTTTTACGCGGGGATGGAATTGATCCATCGCGAACTGCTGGAAGTGCTGAAGAGGGCGGGGCTGGCGCCTGTTGAGAGTGAAGGGAAGGCCTTCGACCCGCACGTTCACCAGGCCGTTGAGACGGTTGAGACGGATAAGTTTCGCGACCAGGCTGTGGTGGAAGAACTGCAGCGCGGCTATAAACTGAAGCAGCGCTTGCTACGGCC
>DATLWV010000102.1:0-4688 GCA_035576145.1 Terriglobia bacterium | reverse complement strand
AGGCCCGCCTGATGTTCACCGGCATAGGGCGTCCCCATCCTTCGCGCGCTAAACCGTGAGCTTGTGGAGATAATCGTAACTTAGCTTGATGGCTTCAAAGACGGGAAGCTGGGTCTGGTCCTGCTCAACAAAGTAATACTTCAGGCCGCCCTTGCGTGCCGCCTTGAAGATCCTTTTCCAGTCAATGACGCCACTGCCCACGGGAGCATAGGCCTCAGAAGGCGTGGGGCCGGAGACCGTCGGCGGATAATGCTTCCTCTCGTCCTTGATGTGAAGGACCTGAAAGCGGCCGGGGTACTTGTTCATGTAAGCCACGGGATCGTAGCCGGCACGCGTGACCCAGAAGCAGTCCATCTCAAAAGTGACGAGGGCCGGGTCAGTGCTTTTCAGCATCAGGTCAAGCGCGATGGTGTCACCGAACTTTTCGAAGTCCCGGTTGTGGTTGTGGTATCCGAAATGGAGGCCGGCTTTCTTGCAACCCTCCCCCGTCTTGTTGAAGAACTCGGCCGCCCGCTTGTAGCCGTCAAGCGAGTGCCGGTAAGAATCCGGGACCGAGGAGAGCACAACATAGCTCATGCCAAGCGTGTTCGCATCGTCGTTAACCTGGGACAGGTTCGAGTTGAGCAGTTCGTAGCCAAAATGGCCGGCGGCGGTTTTCAGCCCGAGTTGATCAATCAGTTGCTTGATCTTCGGGACCGGCTGTTTGTGAAAACCGGAAAACTGCACCTGCGGGTAGCCAACGGCGGCCACCTTGCGCAGCGTCCCGTCAAAATCCTTGTCAAGCTCACGCCGCACCGTGTAAAGCTGCAGGCCAACCGGAATTCCATAAGGGTCGGCGTATAAGTCCAGACCGCTGCCCGCAGCCATTAAAGAGGCTGCAAGGCCCGTCCGTAGAAAATCGCGTCGATTAATTGAGCTCATTGAAACACTTCCTCCTTCGGAAATAGATCAGTTCAGTGACCAACGGTATCACAGCGACTGAATAAGCAGAGGGAAACGAACAGAGGGCATTGCCACCTCGCGCACAGACCCTTGTTATCTCAGGACTTCCCCGCTGCAGCGCAGATCATACCACGCCTTAAAGATGCTAGGATACAGGGATGCGCAGGGGGAAAAGTGAGCATGTGAAAGACCTGGACAGCCAGTTCATGCGTGAGGCTTTGCGGCAGGCACAACGAGGCTATCGCGAAGGTGAAGTTCCAGTGGGAGCGGTCGTGGTCCGCAATGGAGAGATCATCGCCCGCGCGCACAACCGGCCGATCCATCTGAACGATCCTTCCGCGCATGCGGAAGTGCTCGCGCTGCGCCGCGCTGGCCGCAAGCTCGGGAACTACCGCCTTCAGGGGTGCACCCTGTATGTTACAATCGAGCCTTGTGCGATGTGCGTTGGAGCCATCGTCCAGGCACGCATTCAAAGGCTGGTTGTGGGAGCCATGGACCCGAAAGCCGGCGCCTGTGGCTCGGTCCTTTCAGTGCTGAACAACTTGAAGCTGAACCATCAGGTTGCGTTTGAAAGCGGAATCCTCCAGGCAGACTGCAGGGCCATTCTTCAGCAGTTCTTCCGCGAGCGGCGAAAAACAGGCCGGTCCGGTACTTGAAAACAACCGGGACTATCGCGCAATATTAATCTCATAGCCGCAATCACCAAGACCACGTTTTTGCGGAGAGGTACCGAAGCGGTCATAACGGGGGCGCCTCGAAAGCGTCTTGCCTGCCAAAAGCGGGCACGTGGGTTCGAATCCCACCCTCTCCGCCAACAAGTCTTAGGGTTTGCCATTCTCCGGAGCCCACTTGGAAATTCCACAGGATTGGCGGGGAATTCTCGATGAGGATTCCCAAACCGGAACGGAGAGAATGCATGGGAATAGGCGATAGCATAGAAAGTACCGTCTTTTCTCTGCGTCGTACTGAAAAGGTCCGTTTTCAACAAAGCGCTGTCTCGCCAAATCGGCCCGCTCAACGCCAATTTTCTCGCGAGTCCGCGTGAGCAGCCCATTGGTATACGTCGTTCAGACAAGCTGGTTCGTAGTCGTGGGTGTAGAAACTCCCAAGCAGCGCCCCGGACTCAAGCCCCAAGCCACAAAAACTGCGGACTTTGCCAAGACAAGCATGTTGATTTGAAGACCGCCCTTTAGTGAGGTTTTCTCAGCGGAAGGAAATCCCGCGGCGGAACCCTCTTTTCCGGGGCTGTCCGCCGCGGGCCCGCACACAGACTCCTGTGCAGAAAACTTCCTTTATTGATTGTTTAGTTTAAACCCGCCAAGTTGTCGCGCGTGATCGTGCGTTTGCGTTGTCAGGACGCAGGTTCGATGTTAATCACGTGCAGCACCATCGTGTGTGGGTCAAGTGTTGCAACAACCTTCACGTTCTGTTGCTCGAACTTCTGGGCATCTTTCTGATTGTCGAGAATGAAACCTTTTCCACCCTGTTGATCGGTCAACAAGGCGTATTTACCCGATCTTGTCTTCACAATCTTGCCTTCGTAGGTGTGGGGCTGATTCTGGGCCGGTTGTTGGGCTTCAGGTGGTTCCTGTTCAGCACCGGGTTGTTGTTGGGCGCTCGGCGGGTATCGTCGTTCTTGATTGGGATTCTGATTTTGGGCCCCAAACGCTTGTGAAATTGAGACTAATCCTGCGGCCAGGGCCAGAGTGATGACCCAT
Organism: Terriglobia bacterium; assembly: GCA_035576145.1. Taxonomy (GTDB): domain Bacteria; phylum Acidobacteriota; class Terriglobia; order UBA7540; family UBA7540; genus SCRD01. The sequence goes on along the minus strand of DATLWV010000102.1, from coordinate 2,028 downwards.
GACCGAATGTTTCTTTTTATCATTTATGCCCCCTTTTGCTTGTTAGATTCCTCCCGCACCCTTCAACGTAGCAACGACCATGCCATACCCCTTCCTGAATCGATTGGCTGATATAAGAAGAGTTACTGGACACACGGAAAATATTGCACTGTAAATTCTTCCTAGCCACCGGCCGATTATTCGCACGTCAAGGATCATGAAGAAAAAATGGGACGAGCCATCAGGTAAGGGGATCGAATTTGAATGAGTGACGTTTCACGCGGTATTCGGTTTATAGTTTGTTACATTTGCCGGTTACAGACATTAAAAGTACTGTCCAATACCTCATGGAGCCAATAAATCGGACTTCGTTGGCTGCATTAGCGCTAGGTGACTTCTAAATTGCAACTTCTTTGGGGAACGAAGAAAGTTTCCGATAGAAATCCCCTTTCCTGTGCTAAGAGAACAACTTGGAGTAACGGGTACAACTTTTTTAAAAGAGACGCCGGATTCCGAAATTTGAGCTTGGATGATAAGAAGCCGTAGTGAACAGTTGTGGGCGCTGTGTACATTACACTGCGTCTTTTCGTGCGTGATTGGCGCTCGGCCCGCGGTGTTTTTCCTGGCACGGATTCACCGGCCTTGACCTGTAAAGCCCCCCACCCAAATCGGTGGCGGGGTTGCCTGCACTGCGCTATGTACAGTTACCCGCCGTGCCCATGTCCATCACCATTCTTCGCCGGCGGGCCATGTTGCACGTGTCTCGGTGGTGGAGCATGGTGATCGTCGCGCGAGGGGGCAGCCTTTAGCCGCCTTGGTAGCCGTCGCCGGTGTAACCATAGCCGTAGTCAATTCCCCCGTAGTAGCCAACCGCTGGCCCCCAATAGCCCGCGTACCGCACGTACGCGCCCTGGTCAGAATCCCAGTACCCCGCAGTCAATGGCGCGCCGACGAATGGCGGCAGCACCCAAGTTCCCGGCACCCAAAAGTATCCAAAGGCCGGGTCCCAAGCCCAATATCCGGGAGTCCAGATGTATCCGGGTGCGGACACGACGGCTGCACGTAATACGGCAATGCCAGCAGACCAAAGCTGACTGTCACACCGATTGTCGTTCGTACGGATGAGGTAACCGGCGCGGCAAGCACCACCGCGATGAGTGTCAGCGTAACCACAACCCCTGCCGCAATTTTCCCGCCTCGGCTTCATGCACGGCGCACGTCCACAGATTGCACAGCAGCTGGCAAAATTTACAGGCCCGCCGCGTCAGCGAAACGACAACGCAGAAATGAGTCGACAAAACCTGATGTTGTGAGCGTGGTATGCTTGCAGCATTTCGCATCGGTTGTGGTCCGATCCGAGGTATGAATAGATGTAAGGACAACTTGAATGTGGGCGAACTTATCGAGAAAAACAGGTAACGCTTCTGGGTTCTTAGTGTCGGTTTCATGAATTACGAAACGACGGTTCTCCTCCCGCTCTGCGCCCAAACGCTGCTTGGCCGCACCGCGGAACTCGCTGGTCTCGTTCTTATGCCCGGTGGGATCACACTGGCACTCCTTCCGCACGCGGCGCACTACTTCTTCCTGTTGTTAACGTTCAGCACAGATCCACAAGGCCTGCTGACATAGTGTCAAGACCCAGTGCCCTTCATCATGACAAGAATTCAAACCATGGCGTGGCCCGGACCGTCTTCGAGCAATTTCGACATCAGCTCTGGAGAAGCAAACGAGGTTCAGAACTGAGCTTCCGACACTCAATGTTCAGCGTCATACATTTGCCACTGGGCATATGTCCAATACTGGTCAAGCCAGCAGAAATAAAGGTAAGTGGAATCTGAGAGGTTGAAAGTATTGTCTTTGAGGTGATTGCTCCAGATTGTGAACACGGAGTTATCGAATGTGCTTGCTTTCACAATTCCTGCCGCGTAGCCGGATTGCTGGGTGATGGTGTTGTTGTGGACATAGAGGTTCTGGAGGTTGTAGGGGAGACCCGTTTTTTCGTTGGTTCCACGGACTGCCTGTGTTCCCCCGATTCCGTTCATACAGTCC
>DATLWV010000101.1:0-12550 GCA_035576145.1 Terriglobia bacterium | reverse complement strand
AATTCGCGGTGCTGCTGCCGGCCCTTGTGGAATGGAAGGATAGGGCTTGGAGCCCGGTTAGCAAGCGACCGCGTTCCTATTTAGTTCCTAAGAACGCGCTAAATTTTTCCCAGGGGAAAGTGGTGCTGACGAGGCAGGTTTGGTGTGGAAACAGGGCGGGAAGGGAAGCAAGTGTTCCGTTTGAGTTAGTGCTGAACCAAAAACTTTCCACGGGAGCGGAGTTCCTGCGCTGGCGGGTGGCATTCACCCGCGGCGAACTGTCTCAATTACAGATTTGCCTTTGGGGGGGGACGTGGCAACCGTGGACAGCACGGTCCTGTCCATGGGTCTCTTGTCAGATGAAGAACCTACTGCCAGCGAATCACTCACTCCGGTTGCTGGCCGCGGGATTTCCGCTTTCCCAGATTGTCCAGCACAGCTCCAGGACAGCCAACACAACTGCAGAAGCCAGGATGCCAAGAAGAATGATTTCAGTGATATGCCCGGTCATCGTGCGCTCCTGCTGGGAATTCGTTGCGGCCACTCCCGGAGGGTCCCGACGTTACCCGTACCGCGTCAACTGTTGAAATCCTCTCCTGATGTCCGAGCACGCCTGGGAACCGCTCCCGGAAGTTGTTGCCGCACTCCTTTGACTGGTCCCTATCCTGAGGCAGAAACGGTTCCAACGCAATTCGGTGATTCCTTTAATTGATATCAACAAAGGCCGTATTTGAAAACCGGTCAACACCTGAACGGAAGGCGCAACTTCAGGCGGGAATAGGCTTAGGGGCGCGTGTGGAATGGGAATGGAACGCGATTCGCGGAGAGGCGCACTATTTTGTTCCTGGTTAATGATCGATGGAGAAGAAAAATTGGAATGCAAAGGATGGTCACTTCTGTGCAGGAAAGTTCACCGTGGGCACTTGCTGTGCGCCCGTTGGGGCCCCATAGTTCGACCTGTGTCCTGCTAAAGCGGCGACAATGGTTCCATGTTGGACCGGTACAAACGACTGGTCCGGAAAATTGAGTGGAGCGGGAGAAAAATGCGCCCGAGTTCGCGCGTATGCTCCGTGTGGTAGCCAACACACAGGCAACCCTGGTTTGCGCTCGGTTGCCCTGGCTGCCCATTCTCTCCAGAATTAGTAAAAATAACGCGCCAGGCCAGGGATCCACTCCATCAGCCCGCTTTGGGTGGTCGCAGGATTATTCCCGCCTGTCCGGTCTGCCGGCTATGCGTCAAGGTGAACTTCAACACCAGTGGAATAGCTGCCAAGGAGAAGGAAACGAGTCGTACCTGCCAGGTGGTGAGCAAGCCTCCACTGCGGACCATGGCGTTCTGCACGCCTAACGGGTCGCATTGCATTGACCGGAATGCGGCGAAAATCCAGATTTACCCGCTCGGCTATACTCAGTACCAAACCTGCTTGTTGACAACATTGACCAGCGGCATGCCCGCTGAAAACCTCCGGACATTTTCCTTGAGCAGCGCCATCCGCCGGTCCCCGACCTTGTCTGATTGGCCGGCGACATGGGGAGTGATGATCACGTTTTCGAACTGCCACAAGGGGTCGTCCTCGGGAAGGGGCTCAGGATCGGTGACATCAAGACCGGCCCCGGCCAGATGTTTTTCCTCCAGAGCCATTGCCAAGGCCTTTCCGTCGTAGGTCTTGCCGCGAGAAACGGCAATGAAATAGGAACCCTTCTTCATCATGCCGAATTCTTCAGACCCCATCATGCCTTCTGTTTGTGCGGTGTGCGGCGCCGACATGAAAACGACATCTGCCTCGGGCAGCACGTCGTGCAACTGGTCAGGCTTTACCACTTGCTGGACATAAGACACGTAAGGAATATCTTTGGGGTCAACGGCCAGCACCTTCATGTCAAATGCGGCTGCGCGCTGGGCGATCTGGGTCCCGATACCACCCAGCCCAATGATCAGCGCCGTTTTGCCGTTCAACTCGATCAGGCCACTCCCGCTTCGGCGCCACTCGTGCTTCATCCTCAAAGGTATGAACTGATCCAGCCTCCGCGTGAGCGCCAGCAACATGGCCATGGCGTGATCAGCTATCTCGGGACCCTGAATGATCTTGCAGTTAGTCAGCGTGATGTCACTGTCACGCAGTTCGGGAAATCGATACCGGTCGACCCCTGCGCTGTAAACCTGGATCCATTTGAGCTTCTTGCCAGCCTTGATCAGATCGAGATTGCACATGCCCATCAGCGCGTCGGCGTCCGGGATCTGCTGCAAGGCTTCCCCGGCGCTCGAAACACTGACCAGGTTAACCGGAGCCACAGCCTCCAGCTCTGATAACTGGGCGGGCGACAGGTTGGCGACGACTATCTTCGGCCTCTCCTGAGCCCAGGCTACGAGCGTCAGAAGTACCAGGGACACACCCAAGGCAACAAAACAGAATCTCCTCATGTCTGCCTCCCTTCTGAACCGCACGATACCACCGCCCGATGTGCGTGACAAGCCCGCCGCGGGTCGTGAGGCAACGTTCACCCGCTCTGTGCTGCGGCAGCGTTTGGAGCAGCATCGACGACCTTTGCAAACGGTCCGGGTGAAGAGCGCCAACAGCAACGGTTTCGGCGCTGCCTGATGGTGTGCGCCGGGCGAAGATTCCAATTGATTTCGTTCACAGCCCTAAGTTAGACTGCTCGTAGCCTAAACAGGGCAATCTGATGCGAACCATCTAAGTTTTTCCATTCATTCTCGACGTGCTCGTTCCTGGGTCCGGGGCTGGTGTACACGCCGCGCGCCACGGAAGCGGGCCTTCAATTTCCAAACCTAAAAGTTCAGGAGCAGTTCAGATGGATGCCATTGCCATATCTCGGGAGAAACAAACTTTTTGGGCCTCACTGCGGGAAGCGATTGCCGGTTCGCCGCAGGATTTCACGACAGGCAGCCTCAACCGGGCGATTTTCCTGCTGGCGGTTCCGATGGTGCTCGAGATGTTCCTCGAATCGGTGTTCGCCGTTGTCGACGTTTTCTGGGTGGCGAGACTGGGACCGGACGCCCTGGCAGCCGTCGGGCTTTCAGAAACGCTGCTGATACTGGTTTATGGTGTCGCGTTGGGGCTGGGCCTGTCAGCGACGGCGATGGTGGCACGCCGCGTCGGGGAGAAGGATCGCGACGGAGCGGCCACGGCGGCGGTGCAGGCGATGGCGCTGGCGGTGGTGGTCGGGCTCGTTTTCGGAGCCTGCGGGTGGATTTTCGCCAAGCCCTTGCTTCGGCTGATGGGCGGGTCACCTTCCGTGCTGGCGACGGGTTCCTGGTATGCGCGCATCGGGTTGGGAACGAGTGTCGTGCCGCTGGTGATCATTATCAACAACGCCGTTTTCCGCGGGGCGGGCGATGCTGCCCTTGCCATGCGCGTCCTGTGGATTTCGAATTTCATTAATCTGGTGCTCGATCCCTGCCTGATCTTTGGCTGGGGGCCGTTTCCGTGCCTCGGGGTCACGGGCGCCGCGGTGGCCACGCTCATCGGGCGAACGGCGGGCATTCTGTTTCAGGTCTGGCTTTTCGCCCGCGGGAGCGAGCGGCTGAGAATTTTGCGCCGCCACGTCCGGCTGGCCCGGAGCGTTCTGGTGCGTCTGGCGAAGGTCTCTCTCACGGGCATTGCGCAATTTCTGGTTCCGCACTTGAGCTGGATCTGCCTGATGCGTATCGTCGCCGAATTCGGCGCGACTGCGGTGGCAAGCTACACCATCGGCATTCGTGTCATCCTCTTTGTCTTTCTCCCGTCATGGGGATTAAGCGGCGCCGCCGCGACGCTGGTTGGGCAGAACCTCGGAGCAAATCTGCCTGATCGGGCCGAATCGTCCGTTTGGCGAACCTCGGTGTGCAACATGGCGTTCCTTGGGGGCGTCGGCGTGCTGCTCATGATATACGCCGAGCCGATCGCGCGCCTGTTTACTTCCAACACTGCCGTGCTGCCGCTCGCCGCCTCCTGCCTGAGGATTATTAGCTACGGCAATGTGGGTTATGCCCTGGGGATGGTGATGCTGCAGGCGTTCAACGGGGCTGGCGACACGCGCACGCCAACCGTCCTGAACATGATTTTCTTCTGGCTGGGCGAGATCCCCCTTGCCTATGCTTTTGCGAACCATACTGCGCTTTTGGCGCGTGGAGTGTCATGGGGCATTGTCATCGCAGAATCTGCTCTCGCCGTGGCCAGCCTGTTGGTTTTCAGGCGCGGTCTGTGGAAGCAACAGGAAATCTGAGCCGGTGCGATACTAAACGCCATATCTCCATCGGAAGAGCAAACGCGGGGCGGCCGGATTGCCGAAGCATAGAAACCGATTTGAGGCTGGAATCGGCTTGCGGGCGCTAGAGCTCAGTCTGATGGTAGGGAACACCTGGAACTTCGCTGGCCCTGGTGTGCGTTGAGCGTTAAACTGGGCAAGAGCTGCGGCACTTACTAGGAATGAATCTGGAGTCTTGACCATGCGAGGAGTTAAAGCCGTTATGCACCGGCGGTTGATTCATCATCATCTGGAAATCAGGCAACTCGTTTTCTGTCTCGGGATCAGTTTTCTCGCATCGAACGCCGGTCTTGCTCAACCTGGAGGAAAACCTCAACAGCCAGTTGCCCTTCAGACCGAAGAGGCGACCCCAAAAGAGACCACGATGCGGGGATGCCTGGGTGGCCGACCTGAGCACGACGTTTATTATCTTGTTGCTGACGACGGGGGTTATTTCTACGCACTGGGCGGCAATATTTCTCGGCTGAAAAACTACGTGGGGAGGGAGGTAAGTCTTCTGGGCAGGGAGACAGGCGACGTCGCACCCTCCAGGTTTGAAGTTACCGCCGTGGCACAGGTTTTTGACGTCCCATGCCCGATATTTAAGCCGTCTTTCAGTGGCGGGGCCTGGCACACTGAGAGAAACCCAAAATATGGGCTCGAGTTCTCCTACCCGACTGATTTCACACGGACGTCCGTCGCGGCATCGGGGTATCTCGGGGGCAACTTTGTAACCGATCAAGGCGTGAGCCTCATAGCGCAATTCACGATGCCTCGGAGTATTTACCCCGAATCGAATTTTGTGGGCGGGACATTCGCGATTTCTGTTAGCACGGAAGTAGTGAATGGTCCTAGCTGCCGCCGGTTTGGATTCTCATACCCGAAATTCACAACGCGGTACGATGTTCGCGGAATTCGTTACACGGAGACGAAGATCGGCACCGGGGCGGCAGGGACTTCTTACAGTGACTATCAGTTTCATACGTTTCAGAACGACCTCTGTTACGAGGTCTCGTTTGAATTTGGCGGGGCCAATCCGGGCAATATCGAGCACAAAATCCGAGCGCTGGGGGCTAGGGACGAGTCGTATCTGATCCAGACCTTGATCGCCCGTGTGAAATTCTCCCGCCCGGCAGTTACACCGGCAAGGAAAAGCAATCCGCAGGCTGTGCCACGGATCACCCGGTTTGTGGCGTCTTCGCAGACAGCAAACAACGGTACCAACCGTGGGCAGATTACCTTTTCGTGGACTACACAGGATGCCGATTACGTTGACCTTTCGTGCAAGTATGTTCCTCCTACTGCCGATGAGACCCCCGCCATGGTGATGGTGAGAGAAGGATATCCTTGCTATCACCCCAGCAATTCGTTCAACCCCAGGAGTGCCCAGTATTTTCCCCCTAACGCATCACAGACACTGAGCTTCATTGGTTATCGTGGACTTGACCCGGTCCCTGTAGTCGTAACGCTTACGCCTTTTGCCTATGGCAAGGTTTATCCCGAATCCGCTACATCCATCCCCATCAAGGTCAACCCGTGGAACCAGTTCCCCGATGGTGTGCCTGAGCCAGACGGCAAAATCGTGCTTGCGTATCCCGTCCGTGGGGATGGAACCACGAAATTGCAGCAAGGTTCATCCCTGGCAATTCGCTGGAGGGATGCAAACCCACATGACTCCTGTGTCAACCTGTGCCTGGTCCAGGACGTTGGCAAGGGAGGGGAGACCTATCGCATGCAATTGGGCCCGTCGGGAGGCAAGTGTTTTTCTCCCGGGAGCAGCGGTTCGTACACGTGGACTGTCACTGATAGGTTTTCGGGCTCCCACTTCCGTATTTATTCAGCGTCGCCAGGCCTCAGCGCGAGCGGATTGGGCGCCCCATTCAGCATTGTTCCAGCGACGGCCGGACATTGAGGGGCAGAAGGACCTGTGAAATCTTATCAACCATCGGCGGTGTGGGGTTCAGCGTTAATGAGCATCACCGCAATCGCCGGCGACTCAGAAGATGGCCGACTGCACGGATTAGGCCCCTGCTATGAATGGCCTGAAATCAGAGTCAGGAGGCGGCTCCCGGAATACAGGAGCAGGGAAGCCGGTTTGAAGTTCGATTCGTCTTACTCCGCCTTTGCCTCCAGCAACAGATGTTTCTCAAATTGGGCAGTCCATGTAGCCTCGGGGCCGCGAACTGTTCCCAGTGTCTCCCCGGTCTCATAGTTGATCAGGCGATAAGCCCGCTTATCCAAGCCTCTTAGTTGAAGCTTGCCGCTCCACTGGGGAGCGTAGAAGGCGTAGTACATGTTCCCGCTCTTGCGGATGGCGTGGGCTTCCGGTTTGTCAAAGCCGATGTCATACAACGTTCCCTGGTATTCACCCCTGGAGAGCATTTCGGCCTTATAGATTTTGATCCATTTGTCCCAGATCTGTTCCTTCGCAGGCGTCAGATCCAGACTGGCTCGCCTTCGCCGCCTGGGCGGGCCCGAACCCACCGGCCAGGTGAAATTGGTGCCCACCACGCCGCCCACTCCAACGGTCGAGGCGAAGTCGTCGCCGCCATCGCTCATGTCCACGTGGTCACCGAAGTAAGCGATGGAATCGCCCATCAGGGCCTTGAGAGTCTTTCCTTTCAGGCGGACCTGCCAGGAACTCCTGGGATCAGAGGCCACCGACATGTTCATGAAGGGCATGGTGTAGAAAGAGAAAGCGGTTCCGCAGGGGCAGAATTCAACCAGGGCGTCGGGCTTGATGCTGAGCGCCGTATCGTAAATCGCCTTGAAGAATTGGGGCATTGCTTCCACTGAATCCTCGGGCGAAGCGTGATGGTGGGCGGGATTGTAGCACCGGGGCGCAGCATTCATGAATTGTCCATCGAGCTTGAGGCCATCGAACCCCCAATCGCGGATGATCTTGGTGACCAGAGCCCTGTGGTACTCCACCACACCGGGATCAGCGGGACACAGATACCACGCGTTCCAATAGGAAATCTTCTGCCTCGACCCGTCGGCATTGAGCAGCAGATAATCCGGGTGATCCGTTATCAGTTTCGTGTCCGGAGAAACCGACAACGGCGCCCACCAAAGCTGAGCTTTGAACCCGTCGGCGTGAATCCGGTCCACCATGGCTTTCATGTCGCGGTCGCCGGCGGGGAATTTCTCCGGGTTCAGGAACCAATCCCCCTCGGCGGTCTGCCATCCGTCATCCAGCGTGACCCACCGGAAGCCCAGCTTCTTTACCACCGGCAAAGCGTTGTAGACCTGCGACGGCGTGAAGTTCCTGCCGTAGCCCCAGGCGCACCAGATGGGGCCAAAGGCGTCATCCGGCGACGGCTTGAATTCCACGCCTTGTTTCACCATCGCCTGCCGATACTCCGTGAGGCTTCGGAAGTAGTCGCCCTGATGAACGGCAACGAAAGTCCGAAACGTTTTGAGGGTTTCCCCCGGTTTCAGTTCTCGATTCAATTTGAAATGCACGGCCACTGTGGCGTGCTCCGCGTCCGGCATGGAGACGGGAAGAGAGACCAGCCTGGGACTCAGCTCCAGGTGGCCCACGGCAATACCTGCATCTCTCCGCCAGACATCGACGACCGGCGTTCCCCCTCCGTAATCCGTGGCGTTCATACCCAGATAGTTTTCCTGATCGAAGCCCACCTTTAACGGGAGCACCCAGTCCGGCCGCTTTTCATAAGAACCGCTCTGGTACGACCAGAAGGCCGGATCGCCAGCGCCCTGCCCGGCCGAAATGGAGTATCGCTGATTCGTCCACCCCTCAACAGAGAGACTGGAGTCTCCCGTGTTCGTGTACTGCACTTCGAAAACGGCCATCTGAGGAAAGTCGCTGTAGGTTGTCACGGCAACAGTCTTCTTCAGCGATGGCGCGGTTCCGGTGAGGGTGACGCGCTGTCCGGCTCCGAACGCATCACGGACGCTCCCACGCTTCACGTCCCGCAAAGAGAAGTCGCGGATTTCATTCCCCGCAACCGTTATGGTCTCCGAGGGCGCGAAGTCTCCTATGGCGATTTCTTTGCCATTGAATTTGGCCACCACACGACTCTGCAGCATTCCGTTGAACTCGATGCGGATATTCCTTCCATCCACCTGGGCTTTTTGCGGCGCGGAAGGGCTGGATCCGCTCACCACCCACACCGCAAGCACAACGACAAGCAATTTCCACGATTTTGTTAGCATGATGGTCTCTCCTCCCGCAAAAATACCCCTGACTGCCCTCTGATTGCAACTTTCAATTCGGCTCGTGAGCAACCAACTGCTCCAGGCAATCGCTGGCCAGTGAATCCAATTCTGCAAATTCCAGCCTGCGATTTGATCGGTCTGGCCTGCCACACCGGTTCGTGAGCATCAAGTGAACCCACGAGGTATGGTGCCGCGCAACTGCTCGCATAACGGCCTAAACGTGAATAGGGAGCAAGGGGTCCCGGGCGTATTGTGTGCAACCCGGAAACTATTCCGACGCCTTGCCACCGATCCCCCTATTATGAGTTAGCCGAAGGTTTTTTCAAGACCGCCAGGTACTTGCGGTACTTCGAGCGGGCAGCCACCAGGTCCTTGTGGCTGAGAAATAACTCCTTGGCCGTCTGGCTGATCTCGTTATCCTCTATCGTGGAAATAGATTGATCTGCCGCAGAGACAGCGTAGAGGCATGTCAACACAGCAAGCTTCTGTTCGTGGGTGGCAAACTTGTTGAACTCGCGAGTCACAAGGAAGTCTTCTGTGCCTCCGAACAAACGGTTCTGAGTTTTCGCCATCTGGACGACCAGGATCGCCTGCTCTTCAGAAAGGCCGCCTTGCACCTGGACAAGCCGCTCCATCTCGTATGTCTCTTTGTCACTGATGTTCATGTCAGCGCGGGCAACGCGGCTCAGGAGATAGGCGAACGCTGCAATGTATCTGGCTTGCTCCGTATCCATTGCATCCAACGCATGGACGATCTTGCGAACCGTTTCCGTCTCGGGAGAAGACTTGTTCGGTTCGGTCTCCCCCAAGAGTTTCTCCTTTTCTTGTCCCAGGAACTTCCAGATCGACATCGCGCCCCCTCATTGTTGTTTTCCTACACCTGTAATTATCAGGTGGGAGATAACCCAAGGACAAGTCGGAATCCCCGCAGCGTGTTGACCGGACTGCATCCCACAGGCCACTCCTCTTGTACGGGTGTGCAGTTCGTTGACATTGGCAAAGGGGACAAGTAATCTCAGTTGTTCAGGGCACACTCCATATTGATACTCCGACAATGCGCACACCGGGAAACTACAAGCGCGGTCCGCAGAGCCAGAGAGCGCTTTCCTGGGCACGGCTCTCCGATGTAAGACTCCTCAATCTGCGCATCTGCGACTTAGGGCTGAAAATCGAGGGTACGCCGATCGAGCCTCGAATACAGCAGCTCTACGAAGAGCTCGACAACTGCGGCTTGCGCCTGCGGCCGCATTGCTGGCTTTCCAGTGAATGGTTCTCGCCTCACGAAGCACCGGGGATTGCCATCCCTTTCTATCTGGCCCACCCACGGCTTCGCAGGCTTGAAGCTCAACAAATGAAGGAGGTGGAAGGGGGCACCAAGTCCTGGTGCATGCAACTCCTTCGGCATGAAGCTGGCCACTCATACGAGACGGCGTACAGGCTGGCCCGCAGGAAGAGCTGGCAGAGGCTCTTTGGCCGTGCCACCCGGCCTTATCCCACTTTTTACAATCCCAGGCCCGTCAGCCGGAACTTCGTCCTGCATCTCGACTGGTGGTACGCACAGAGCCACCCGGTGGAGGACTTCGCCGAAACGTTTGCGGTATGGCTCCGTCCTGGAGAGCATTGGCGAAAGCGTTACAAAGGCTGGCCTGCTCTCGAGAAGCTGGAATACGTGGACGAGCTTATGAATGAGCTGTCCCGGAAGCCCCCACTCATCAAATTCCGGGACGAGGTCGATCCCGTCAAACGATTGCGACAAACGCTCCGGAAGTACTATCAGAAAAAGCAGAAACGCTACGGCAGTAATTACCCGGAACCCTACGACCACGATCTGGTCCGGCTGTTCCCTTTGCCCACTCACACGAATAGTTACCCTTCGGCGTCTGCTTTTCTGCATCGCATCAGTCCGGAACTCCGCCGGAGAGTGTCGTCATGGACGGGGGAAAGCGCATACACGATTAGCTGTGTGCTGAAGGACATGATTCAGCGCTCACGCCAACTGGACCTGCGGGTCTGCCGGCCGGCGAGCGAATTGAAACTCGATGCAGCCATATTGCTTACCATGCAGACGATGAATTTTCTCTTCAGCCGGCATCACCACATCGCCGTCTAAGCGCTCACACGCCCGGCGAACGGCGCGAACCCAGGCGGGACCCCTAATCCTGATTTTGCGAGGTGGATGTTGAAGTATCGCGTGTTGCTGCTCACTCACCAGGACTTCAAGATGCCGGAGGACATTTCCAAGCTGGAGCCCAAAGAGGTCGCCGACTGGAAAACGGAGTACGAAATCGTCAAGGCGCTTGAGAATCTGGGCCACGAGGTCGAAATTCTGGCCGCCGTTACGGAAATGAATGTGGTGCGTGAGGCTCTGACCAACAGAAAGCCGCACATTGTCTTTAATCAACTTGAAGAGTTTCTGGGCAGGAACGTATTTGCCCATTACTTGCTCGGATACTTACAACTGATTCATCAGCCTTACACGGGATGCAGCCCTACGGGTTTGCTCCTGGGGGACAACAAGCCTTTGATGAAGAAGGTCCTCACCTACCATCGCGTCCCTATCCCGCGGTTCGCCATTTTTTCGCGAGGACGGACCATTAAACCGGTCAAAGGGTTGCCGTTTCCGCTTATCGTGAAGTCAACAGTCGAGCACAGTTCGTTGGGCATCTCCCAGGCGTCAGTTGTTACCAGCGATGATAAGCTGAAGGAACGCATCGAGTTTATCCACGAAAAGCTTCGGACCGACGCCATGGTGGAGGAATACATCGAAGGGCGCGAATTGTATGTCGGCGTGTTGGGCAACCTCCGCCTGGAGACATTTCCCATCTGGGAAATCGACTTCGGAAACCTTCCGGAAGGTTCGTCGCGAATTGCGACTGAAAAGATCAAGTGGGACCTGGAATATCAGAAGAAAATAGGCATCAAAACGGGTCCGGCTGAAAACCTGCCCGAGGGCGTCGCGAACCGCATACACGGTCTCTCCAAGCGCGTCTATCACATCCTTGGGCTGAATGGATACGCCCGCATGGACTTTCGACTGACGGGAGACGGGGAAGTCTATCTGATGGAACCCAACCCCAATCCTGACCTGGGTCAAGAGGAGGACTTTGCGCAATCAGCGAAAAGGGCGGGGATAGCGTATGAGAAACTCATCCAGCGCATTATCAACCTTGGATTGCGATACTAGGCTGCGCAGAGGCGCCGGATTCTCGGTACCAACTGAAGGGAGGAAGCCCAAGTCCCGCATTGCCGGCCGGGCGGCCCGGCATTGATGCGGGCGGAGAGGGCAAGGATTGCAGTCGTTAGCCGTTGTGAATTTCCCGTCCTAAGTCACCTCATCTACCCGACAGCTAGTCTTCAACAACCATGATCAGCACAATATGTTGTATAATACCCCGTTAGCAGCCTATCCCTGTAACATCATCTCTACTTGGCGGAACATCGGAGAAAACTCGAAAATGGAAACTCCTCGTCCCATCGTTGTCCTTGATTTTGGATCGCAGTACACGCAGTTGATTGCGCGGCGTATTCGGGAGATGCACGTATATTCGGTGATTGTTCCGTGCCATCTTCCGTTTGACGAACTTGTCGACATGAAGCCCCAGGCCGTGGTGCTTTCCGGCGGCCCGTCTTCAGTTTACGACCCGAAATCGCCCACCTGTGACGACCGTGTTTTCAAGCTTGGAGTCCCCATCCTGGGCATCTGCTACGGGTTGCAGCTGATGTCTTACAAGCTCGGCGGCAAAGTGGAGCCGGCCGCGCGGCGCGAATACGGCTTCGCGCAGCTTGAAATCACACCGCCCAGCGAGCTGTTCGCCGGGTTTGAATCGCCGCTGCGCGTCTGGAACAGCCACGGGGACCACGTTGTGGAAGTTCCGCCAGGCTTTCGAGTGGTGGGGCGCACGGAGAACGCAATTTCCGCCATTGAGAATGTTCAGACCCGCATGTATGCCGTGGAATTCCACCCGGAGGTGCGGCACACGGTTTCAGGGAGTGAGATCCTCCGGCGATTTGTCGAGGATGTTTGTGGCGCTGCCGCCAACTGGTATCCGCAATCGTTGATTGAAGAAACGGTAAAGAGGGTCCGGGCTGAAGTGGGCAGGGAACGAGCTCTGTGCGCGCTTTCAGGCGGAGTTGATTCCGCCGT
>DATLWV010000100.1:0-6550 GCA_035576145.1 Terriglobia bacterium | reverse complement strand
GAATACGTTGAAGTCACCCCGCACGCGATCCGCGTCCGCAAGAAGATCCTGGAAGCCAACAAGCGGCCGCGGCGGCCCCGCCCCGGCGAATAAGAGAATATTCCACTCTTGCGGGGAATCAATCGGACTGTTCGCTGGCTGTCTGCTTCCCGGGAATGGTAAGATTTTACCGGAACCCACAGCGCCTGTTGCGCTGTGTTCATCCGCATACCACGGGCCCATAGCTCAGTTGGTTAGAGCGGCGGACTCATAATCCGTTGGTCGCAGGTTCGAGTCCTGCTGGGCCCACCATTCCATCATCGTTCAGCTATCAGTCCCTGCCAGCTGCGGGATTGCTTCCTCCAATACAGCCGGGTTTTCAGCGAGGCGCAAAGTGTATGTGTGCCGAAAGTCGAGCCCCACTTCAGGTTGAAGGTCGGGAGATCCTCGTTTGTAGAGATAGCTGCAAACTGATGTTCGTATGCAGGGATGTCAGGCTGGAGCCTTCCACCGAAACGTTTGCTTCGAGTGCTGCGGTAGCAAGATTTACCTTCCCACAATCAGCGGTAGAATCAGCCGGGCGGCTACGCCCATGAGCGTGGCAATGACAAACGTGTAGACTGCCGCCAGCGCCGTCATTTTCCTTCCAATCTCTTTTACCAGCGCCACCAGTGTAGCAAGGCAGGGAATGTAAAAGGTGATAAAGATGGTAAACACGATGATCTGCGTGGAGGAAAGCATGGTGGTGACGGAGGTTGTGCCGAGCGCCTGCGTTAACATGATGAGCGCCAGTTCTTTCCGCAGAACGCCAAACACCAGGGTTGTTCCAAGCACTACCGGCAGGCCCAGGACCATGGTCAGGGGGCTCAGCGCCACATTGGCGTAGTGGTCGAAGTGCCAGTAGCTTCCCAGGCCAAGCACCAGGCTGCCTGCGATCAGTAACGGCCAACTCAGGACGACAAACTCGCGTAAGCGCATCCAGACTTTGCCTGCCAGCGCGCTGAACGAGGGCCACTGGTAACGGGGCACTTCGAGGATCATGCCGGCGCTGATCTCTGGCCAGACCCTGGCGAGCAGCCATCCTGAAAAGATAACTACCAGGGCGTTGAAGCAAAAGATCCCGAGCGCCCACATCGGACCAAGGTAGAAGGCGACCAGGGCGAATATGACAGTTGAACGCGCCGAGCACGGCACAAGCGTGGCCAGCACGGAAGCGAGAAAACGGTCCCGCTTGGAAGGAAGGATTCGAGTGGCCATGCACGCGGGCACGCTGCACCCGTAACCCAGAATGATCGGCAGCATGGACGTTCCGTGCAAACCAACGCGGTGTAGCAAACCGTCCATCAGGTATGCGACCCGGGGGAGATAGCCGACATCTTCCAGGAAGGCCAATCCGAACAGGAAAGGGACCAGGTAAGGGAGTACAATCCCGGCACCGCCCTGGACGCCGTCCATCAGGGCTGCGATAAGAGAGTGGCCAATTCCGCCTGTTGGAACTTGCGCAAGTAAAGAGGCCGTGAGCAGATCAAGCTTTCCTGAAATTGCGTTCTCA
Source organism: Terriglobia bacterium (assembly GCA_035576145.1). Taxonomy (GTDB): domain Bacteria; phylum Acidobacteriota; class Terriglobia; order UBA7540; family UBA7540; genus SCRD01. Next base: position 5,019 of record DATLWV010000100.1, on the reverse strand, counting down.
AGAAACGAGCCGATCCCGAAAACCACCCAGAAAAAGCCTACCAGTACGATAGCCAGGACCACATACCCCCAGAGAGGGTGCGTAAGAAGGCTGTCCAACGCTGCCCGCGGATCCGACTTCGGTCTGGTGACGGTGGCCGACCGCTCGAACAGGCGCATGGCACAATCGTGACGCTCAGACATGATGACGGACTCTGCCGGCCGCCCGCGCATGGTCTCGATCTCGGCACGCAACCGGCGGGCTGCGGCGGTGGCTAGCTGCCCGGCTTCGACTGAAATATCGTCATCGTTTTCCAGTAATTTGATGGCGAGGAACCGGCTGGGCAGCCTCAGCTGCGACGACGAAGATTCGATCACGCTCTGCACTTGCTCGAGGGAGGAGTCAACGTCGCGGTGCCATCGAATGAACTCCGCTGGCCTCGGCGGCTGGTCTGCCTGCTGCCTTCCCTGCCTGAAGAGGTCTCTTACCCCGACGCCGCGATAGCCAATTGTCTCCACAACGGGCAGCCCGAGCAAGGCGGAGAGTTCGCGGGAAGACACTTTGATGCCCCTGCGGTCTGCCTCATCAATCATGTTCAAGCAAACGACCATTGGGATGCCAAGTTCGCGCAGCTCGAGCGTCAACTCAAGGCTCCGGCTCAGCAGAGATGCGTCCAGCACGTTGATAATCAGGCTGACATTTTCCTTGAGGAGAAACTTCTTGGCAGCGCTTTCAGCGGGGTTCGTTGAAGTGAGGGAGTAGATTCCCGGGACATCCACCAGTTCAGCGACCAGGCCGTCGAGCCGGATGGTGCTCCAGGCAAGGCGGACGGTGGTTCCGGGAAAGTTTCCTGTTGCGGCCCTGTAACCTGCCACCGCGTTGAAGATAGTACTCTTGCCGCAGTTGGGCTGGCCGACCAGAGCGATCTTCATGCCAGGGTTTGGACACACACCTTGCGAGCCATGCCGCGCCCGATTGCAACCATGGTTCCGCCGGAATCCACAAGTACGGGACCGCCCATCGGCGCGCTGCGCCGGACCCGGAGCGTGGTTCCTGTCCGAATGCCAAGCTGGGCCAGTTGGCGTGTGGCCGATTGCCCCGCGACAATTTTGACCACCTTGATCTCCTGGCCAGCCTTTATCAGATCGAGAGTTGTAGTGGCGGGTTCGTCAGACTGCTTGGCTTTTTTGGTAACGGAGCTCTTCGCGAGGCGGAGTGGTGTCCAGAACATAGCTTTACATTCCAACATACCCCCGGAGTGGCGCTTCTTGCAAGTAATTCGCATTTAGCAGGGCAAGGATGGCTCCGTGTCAACAGGAAGAATCCTTCCTCGGAGGTCGAAACTTCTTACATTGTCTTGACAGGATATAAAGAAGCTATATTGCGCGAGAGGCAGGCTAAGCGTTTGCACGGCGGGGTTGATAGGCGCACCACGGGTCGGTGGCAAGGTGGTCGCCGGTCAGTGCGTAGGCCCTCGAGCGCGAGCCACCGCAAATGGAGCGGTATTCACACTGCCGGCATCGACCGTGAAGTGCCTCAGGGTCGCGCAATTCGCGCATCAGCGGTGAGTTCCGGTATATCTCGGTGATACTCTGAGCGCGCACGTTGCCGGCTGACTTGGGCAGGAAACCACTGGGATAAACCTCTCCCAGGTGAGAGACAAAAACGAATCCTTTGCCCGAATTCACTCCATGGGGAGCAAATCCAATGGTGTGGCCCGGGCCTTCGGACCGCCTTAGCATTGCAGGCATTGAAACCATGCCGCGGGGACCCGGGCGCCCCTGCGAGGGCCGTGCCGTCTGTCCCTCGGCCTCACGTTGCGCCACATAGCGGCGGTAGTGCGGCGCTTCGGTCACCTTGAGAATGAAGTGAGACCTTTTCTGGACTTCATAAAGGATGGCGAACAATTCCTCGCAGCGGCGCGCCTCAATTCCGTCCAGGGCTTCTCCGCGTCCAACCGGAACCAGGAAAAACACCTCCCAGAAGACCGCCTGCAGGCGCTCTACCAGTTCGGCCATCTCAGAGAGATAAGGCACAGAACCTGCCCACAGCGTGGTGTTGATCTGCAGCGGGAGGCTGTTCTGGTGCGCCCATTCTGCAGCTTCCATTGTTTTGTCAAAGGCTCCTTTGACGTTGCGGAAACCATCATGCAGGTCGGCCTGCGGATAATCCAGGCTAAGCGCCATTTGGTCGAGTCCCGCCTGTTTCAGGTCGCGAACAAGGTCATGCGTCAGCGTGGGAGTTGCCGCCGGCACTGTGCCCATCCGCAGGCCCAGCCGCTTGCCTTCACGAACCAGATCCAGCAGGTCAGGACGTTTGGCCGGATCGCCGCCGCTCAGGATAAAAACCGGCGTTCCCATCTGTGCGGCATCGGCAAGCAGCTTGAAGCCTTCCTCAGTGGTCAGTTCGTCCGAATGGCGCAGGGGTTGCGCCGATGCGCGGCAGTGCATGCAGGCAAGGTCGCAGGCCTGGGTCGTCTCCCAGATGACAAGGAAGGGTGCGGAAGCAAAATCAACAGAGGGCATCATAGCAACTTAATCTTACCAGAGTGGCGGGCCGAGGGCAGCATAGAGGCTTCCCCGGGTGAGAAAGGATTCTTTCTCCGGCATCAGGGCCGGCGATTAGTGAATGGTTTCCGTTCGCAGGGGTGGGTCCTTGTCCTGCATGATGACGCGAAAATTCGAGCGCCCGATCGCCTGGCCGCCCTGGGTTTCAACGTCCACCCGCCACAGGCCGGCTTTGATGGCGGACACCTGGGAAAATGTTCGGTAGCCACCGTCGCGACCGCCCACCACAGAAAGAGGAATGCGAGCCCGGGTAATCCACTCGCTTCTTTCCCGATCGTAATATTGCCATTCATGAACAATATTTGTGGTCAGGGCGGTCGGAGAAAAAACCGCAGTATAGAAAGTGAGCGAGTCTCCAGGCCTGATGTGCACGGTTTGGCGGAAGGAGAAGAACCGTGCAAGGAAATCGGCGGGCGCGATCCTGCTTTTCCTTGGCAGTTCGTCAGTCACTTCGTAATTGCCGGGACCATTCGCTACAAGCGAGTGGTACATGTCGGCGTCCTTCAGGGACAAGGGAAGCGGCGGGATGAGGTTCAGAAAGTAAAGTCCGTTCACGATAACAAGAATACCGGCAATGGAAGCCACCGTTGCCCATCCACTCCGCCCAGCGAAGCGGTGGCGGGAAAAAACCGCGAGAATAAGCAGGACAACAGCGATTGCACCCACGCTCACAGCGCCGCTGATCAGAAACACCGTTGAACTGATCCGGTGCAGGAGTATCGGCATGAGGTAGATGGCAAAAGAGTAGAACGCCAGAAACAGGAGCGCAATCTGGAATGAGAGACGGGCAAAACGGCGTTTCAGGGATTCGTTGGCAATGAACGCCAGGGCCAAGATTAAAAGAAACGGCCAGCTGGTTGCGATGGTGCCGCTGCGGAAATAGAAGATGAGATAGACGGAAAGGAGGCCGCCGAAGAAGAACTGCATGCCGTTTACAAGCCAGAAGTGAAGTTTGTGCGGATTCTCTTCCGGCCGCATGCCGTTCTCATCCGCGGCACCGTCCAGCAGATTGATCCAGATTGCGCAGAGGGTCACGACGGCAAGGTGGCCGGCGACCCAGAAATTGTCCCAGAAGACGTCCACGCGCCGAAGGGTGACGGCGTCGAACGCAAATCCGCCAATGAGCGAAAGGGAAGAAATCGGCCGCTCAAGACGTGCGTACCCGCGTCGCAAAAGCAGCAGTATAGATCTCTTACCTGTGGTCATACGGATCCGGGCTTTAGAATGTTCATTGTAGAGGAGAAGCGGCAAACTGTTAAACCTCTAATATGGGGCAAAACCACTTGTTTATGAAGATCATTAGACCCAACACTGCTGCACGACTGGTCAGCCGCCTGCTGCCGATTCCGTTTGTGAATTGTATTGTGACAATTTTGATGTTACGTTGTTGCCGTGTGGGGAGGTTCCAATGCAATTTAATCGACGTGATTGTCTGAAGACGATGGGCTTTGGATTGGCGGCGGCGGCCGGCGCGAAATCGGCGGCTCTGGCAGCGCATTCAGTGTCCAAGACTGATGCCAGCAAGCTTCGGATGCCGGGGCTTTATCCGGGCCGCGTGGTTTCGGTGGAGAATCCTGCGGTTCTGGTGTCAGGCCGGTACCAGGCGGGGGCCGTGCAGCAGATGATGCAGCGTGGCATGACAGCGTTGACGGGCGCGGATTCCTGGACCGAAGCGTGGCGGCTCTTCTTTGAGCCTGGGGATGTTGTGGGGATCAAGCTCAACCCGGTTGGCCAGCCGCGGGTGATGTCGGACGCTACTGTCGTCCGCGAGATCATCGCAGGCCTCAAAGCTGCCGGCGTCCAGAATAAGGACATTGTTGTCTACGACCGTTATCGGGACCAGTTTTTCCACGCAGGATTCGACAAGTGGTTGCCCGAGGGCGTTCGAACATCCTATGCAGCCGACCACTTCGAGCCCATTCAGCTGGGCATGGACGGTTATGACCCGGACCATTACCTGGACATGGCGTTGACTCTGCCCGGGTACGGCATCGACGACGTCAGGGCTCGGCGCTCTTACGCAGCCCGTTTCATCACCCGCCAGGTGAACAAACTGATCAACGTTCCCGTGCTCAAGGACCACCAGTCGGCCGGAGTCACTCTTGCCCTCAAGAACCTCTCCCACGGCCTGGTGAATAACGTAAGCCGCAGCCACTCCTCGTCCACGCTGAACGCCTGCAATGCGTTCATCCCCGCTGTTGTCTCCCTGCCTGTGATTCGGAACAAAACGGTCCTTCACATCCTGGACGGCGTCAAAGGTTTGTACGACGGCGGGCCCGGGGCGCGCGCGCAATTCGTGTGGGAGCATCGCACAATCTATTTCTCCACAGACCCTGTCTCACTCGACCATGTGGGCTGGGAAGTTATCGATGCCAAGCGGGTCTCAGTGGGGATGAAAAAGCTCTTCGAATCAGCGCCCGACAAATTCAGCACATTCGTGCACCGGCAGCCCGAGCACGTTGAGATCGCTGGC
>DATLWV010000099.1:0-3133 GCA_035576145.1 Terriglobia bacterium | reverse complement strand
TTGAACTCATGGTAGAGCTGCGCCGCCAGCGTCTTGTTGTGCGCCAGAATCAGTGTCGGCCGGTTGATTGCTTCAACCACCTTGGCAACGGTGTAAGTCTTGCCGGAACCCGTAACTCCCAGCAGAACCTGGTGCTGCGCTCCGTCTTCAATCCCGCGCACCAGCTGGTCGATGGCAGTTACCTGATCACCGCGCGGGCTGTAATCGGATACAAGCTTGAAGTCCATAGCGTTTCTGGATTCCGGAGTGGGTTAGGCCTAAAGAATTCATTATATCCCGCAACCCGCAGAGACGCCTCGTCGAGCCGCAAGGAACGCAGGAATTTAGCAGTGCCGCGTAACTGAAAACAGCGTAATTCCTCGCGTCAATGTCATGCTGAGCGAAGCGAGGAATCTGCTTTGAGGGGCTTTCCGGCCGTCCGCTTGTACTTTTCGCGGGCATGCCTACAGCCTACTCGGGAGGAATCCAGTCAATTTTTACGACTACGTTTGCGGAAACATCGCCGCAATGGGGCCGCGGAGCATACTTCCACTGGTTGCTGGGGGCTGACAAGATGGCGTCCAACCGCCGAAGTCCCGACGAGGACAGGAGCTTTATGTCGGTTACCGCTCCGTTCTCCAAAATATCCGCTCGAAGGACAGGCTCAGCAAAGGACTCGCCCGGCCGGACAATAACCTCTCCGGGCTTAATCTCCGGGTGCCGAAGAAGCTTTGGGGCGCAGGCACTGGACAGGTGGGGCGCGATTGCAGTATCAAAAGTGGCTTTGGCAACACGCCTCGCACCGGCCTGGACCATCAGGGTTTCGATGTCTTCCTTAAAGAACATAACGGTGGTGCTGCGGTCAAGCTTCACTCGTTCGGGGTATCGTTTTAGAAGAGATGTTGGTTCCTTGTGCAAGTACTGGTTGAGGAGAGAGATCATTCGCGGGCCACGAGTCAGAATATTCTCATTCAACTCTTCCGCATTGTGTTCGCCAAGGTAGAAACTCTCAAGGATCACAACGGCTTTGTCGGCTTCTTTCGTCTTGTTGGACAAAACGCGCCCGAGGCGCTCATCAAGCACGCTCCACTTGGGACCCCAATCAGGCCCCGCGAACGCCTCGACAGCCGCGTCAATCACCTTGGCCGCCAATTCCTCCGCACTCCTTTCCGGCGATGATGCGCGGAGTTTGAAGGCAGACGGGCCAACAATTATGCCCACAGCCGTCGCGATGATGAGCAACTTATGCGACACAATGGGAGGATATCATGCTGAACGACAGGTTGCGAATACGTGGCTTGACGGGAAGGTGCTTTGCAGATACGATGGCTTGCAGGTGAATCATGCGCTTTAAAATAGAGACTGACCGCGAAACCGATGGCCGATGGATTGCCGAAGTTCCCAATCTGCCTGGTGTGATGGCCTACGGCAAGACAAAGAGTGAAGCGGTGGCTAAGGCCCAGGCTCTGGCCCTTCGCGTTTTGGCGGACCGGTTGGAAAACAGTCAGAAACCTCCCAAAGAAGTGGCTATCTCTGCGTGAGCAAGTGGCCCAGCACGAAAGCCCGCAAAGTCTATAGAGCACTTCTCAAAATCGGCTGGAAACCAAAGCCGGGCAAAGGGTCTTCTCACGTCCAACTGACCCACCCTGAAAAGCCGGACTACACGTGGGCATTTCACGACTCGGAAGAAATTGGCCCCGTCATGCTCGCGCGTATTGCAAAACACACCGGCTTGAAGCCGAACGACTTGTAACGCGGCCACCGGCCACGAGCGTTTTTCTCCGGCAAACCCTCGAATGGAATTTCTCTACGCGGCCAATACACTTGCAATTTCCGCGCACCTATCATAACTGGCCTGCATTCCTCCCGGGGGAGAAAAGGTTAACTCTCAAATCTGAAATTGGTGGCGCCATTGACTTCTGGACCACCTCACCCCGCCAGGCCCTGTTTCATGCAGTTTCAGCCTTGAAATCCCTGACTGAGGCTTATAATACACGCCATGCGAAAGACCGTCTGGCCGCTTCTTCTCGTGATCTTGTTGCCGTGTGTGATGGCCTCCGCCCAGGCCAAGCCGGACGGCGTGACCGTGCTGCGAGCGGCACACGTTCTGGACGTAAAGACCGGGCGGGTGCTTTCGCCTGGAATCGTGGTCGTACGCGATGAACACATCGTGGCTGTGGGCAGCAAGGCAGCGGTTCCGGCCGGCGCACGCGTGATTGATCTGCCGGGGCTGACCCTGATGCCGGGCCTGATTGACGCCCACGTCCACCTGTTTCTCCATCCTGGCCGCGCCGAGGACATGCAGACGGTGCGCGAGTCTGCCGCCGAGCGCACGGTTCAGGCCGTCCTGGCGGAGAAAGCCGATTTGTGGGCGGGCTTCACCGCTGAACGCGACATGGGTACCGAGGGAGTTGGTTCTGCCTCAACCGCGGTTCGCGACGCCATCAACGCCGGAGAAATTCCGGGACCAAGGCTCTGGGTCTGCGGCAATGCCATCTCAATCCCCGGCGGCCATGAGGACGCGCTGGGATTCAATCCTGCCATCCTCATTCCTCCCAACGCCGACTTGGCGAACGGTACCGATGAACTCATCCGCACCATCCGCAATCAGATCAAGGAGGGGGCGGATTTCATCAAGATCTATGAAACCGGCCACGACCAATTCGTTCAGGGCCGGTTCTCTACTCCGTATCAATTCACCGAAGCCCAACTGGCCGCGGCGGTCGAGGAGGCCGCGCGAGTCGGCAAACGCGTGGCCGTCCATGTAACGGGCGAGCCGGGAGCGCTCTATGCGGCCGAGGCGGGAGTGATGTCGCTCGACCATGCCGACGAGCTCAGCCCGAAGACGATGCAGATCATGCGTGAAAAGGGCATTCCCGCAGTGCCAACATTTGCGGTCTTTAAGTATTTCACCGACCATGCTTCGCAGGCAGCGCGGCCTTTAATGGAGAAATTCCTGCAGTACAAAATTGAGCAGTTCAAGAGACAGATCGCCGCCGGCATTTCCTTCGCGGCCGGTTCGGACGTCGGCCCGTTCCCGCACGGCAAGCAGGCCGAAGAATATGCCTTGCTGGTTCGCTACGGATTGACTCCGCTACGCGCAATTCAGGCCGGAACGCTCGGAGGCGCACGGTTATTGGGCAAGGCAGATGAA
>DATLWV010000098.1:0-12152 GCA_035576145.1 Terriglobia bacterium | reverse complement strand
AAAATCTTGCAAATTCTCAGCGTCACCATCTTCGAGAAAACCCCCATTTCATGCGCTTTCTCGCAATACAACCATCGAATTCTAGAACCCGACCCTCGCATCCAATTGGATCTGTTCAACTTATGATGGGACAGTACTGATGTGATATAAAATGTGACACTTTGTTTGGTGATAACGCTTGGGCACGCCAAGCCCTGCATCCAGATTAAAATCCGGCCTCTCCCCCTATGCTTTGACGAGGTTCAACAAGTTCACTTCTGGATCATCGACTTCAATTTCGCGATACTCTTCGCAACCGCTGCGTCTTCGTCGTTGCCAAAGTCCGGATGTAGAAAGTCGATTTCAACTGCCAGGATTCCCTCATAGCCTGATGCCGACAGAATCTTGACAAGCTTCGAAATATCAACAATTCCATCCCCCGCCGGAACGGAAGAGAAGAAGTACCACTCGTCGGCCGGAACCCCTTTTTGCACTTGCAGGTCTTTTATGTGGGTCGCATAAACTCGAGGTGCCAGCTTGATCATCCCCTTAACAGGGTCATCCAAAAGGCGAATGAAATTACCAGTATCGAAGTTGATGCCGAGGTACGCCGAATCAACAGCGTCCAGGAGTTGAAGCATTTCATCCGCGTTAAAGTCAATGTGGTTCTCCACCGCAAGCTTGATCCCGAATTCTTCGGCCGCCTTGACGGCCTCGCGAAACATCCGAGTCAGACGGTCCAATTGCGGCTGATGTGGATCATTGCGAAATGCGAGGCTGCTTCCGACCACTCGCATGACCCTGGCCCCGATCTGGCGCGCGTAATCGAGATTGCGGATCATATCCTCATACGCCTCCTGATTTCTGCCGCCTTCAAGCCCGTCCGGATGTCCCCAGGCGTAAACACGATCTAATCCGTGCTCGTCAAGATTCTTTTTCAATCCCGAGAGATATTCCGAGCTGAAGCTGGGGAAAAAACAGGATTCTACGGAGACACCTCCCACCCTCAATTCGCATGCCCTGCTGAGAAAGTCCTCCATTGTCATTCGCAAGGAGGGCGAACTTTGTTGGGGATAGACCTCGCCAAAGAACCTGTGATAACAATAACTGTCTATTCCGAGTTTCATGTTCCGGCTCCTTATCAATACTGTGCAGAACATCCGTGGATAAAGCTGTTTCGCCCCAGGGTATTATGGTTTCCTCCGCGTGCACAGAATTCAAATTCATGGAGAGCTTTTCGCAAACTACTGCACGAGCATTCTGGTGTTCTCGCGCTTAGGGCCAACCTGAAAAGAGACTCGGCAGAGCCTACCACAGATCTCGATCTTGTGCTCGAAGCGAGTTCTTCTCTAAACAACAACCGCAGACCGCAACACCAGCCGGTCTGCGGTTTCAGAAAATTCGTCTTGCATCGAAGAACTCAGGCAAAATAGGGCTATCAACAAGGGAGGAGCGTATGAGCAAACACCTTTCTCGACGGGATTTTCTGGCGAGCGCAAGCAGCGTGGCGGCCGTCGTTGGTGCGGGTCCGCGTTTGTGGGCCAGCGCTGCCGCGGCGGGTTCCCGCCATGTGCGGCTGGGGGGCCCGGTTTTTCTGAAGTCGGATGACCCCGCTGCACTTGCCGAAGAGCACCGCCGGCTGGGCTACCGCGCAGCTTATGCGCCCGAGGTGAAGGCAAGTGATTCGGACCGGATTAAGGCAATTATCAAGGAATTTGCTGCCCGCGATGTGGCGCTTGCCGAGGTTGGGGCGTGGGTCAACATGGTTGATCCCGATCCGGCGAAGCGGCGCAAGAACCTTGCCTACGTGCAGGAGCAGCTGGCGCTGGCGGATATGCTGGGTGCACGGTGCTGCGTTGATATTGCAGGGTCCTTCAATCCGCAGCAGTGGGACGGGCCTGACCCTGGGAACATCACGGACAGGTTCATTGAGGCCACGGTGGAGAACTGCCGCCAAATCATTGACGCCGTTAAACCCACTCGCACCAAATTTTCCATTGAAATGATGCCCTTCACTTTTCCCACCGGGCCGGACGATTATTTGCAGCTGATCCGCAAAGTGGACCGCAAAGGGTTTGGCGTTCACTTAGACGTGTGCAACGCCATCAATTCTCCGGAACGCATGTACCACAACAGCGCCGTTATCGAGGAATGCTTCCGCAAGCTGAATCCCTGGATTGTTTCCTGCCACGCCAAGGACTTGCAATGGAAGGAGTATTCCCAGGTGTGCCTGCTTGAGGTTATTCCGGGCCATGGGGTCATCGACTATCGCGCCTACCTGAAAGGTGTTTCAAACCTTCCCGTTGACGCCCCGCTGATGCTGGAGCACCTGGAAAAGCCGGACGAATACGATGAAGGCCGGCGATATATCCAGAAAGTGGGCCATGAAATGGGACTTTCCTTCGACTCTGAAGGGCCTTGAAATCAACATTTCCTGAAAGGTGGCTCCTGCCTTTAAGGGTCACTCTTGGTTCTGCGCGAGATGCTGGAAGGTTGTTAGTCGCTATTGTAAAGGTCTACGCACTCAGTACTTATTGAGAGCCCCTCCAGGAGAGGCCGGCCCTATGTTTCGCACACAGGCCACGCTCCGACACAAGCATTCTTCGACTTTTCCTCTGCTTGTATTCACTTCCTCAGGCCACCCCTGCCTGAGGACAGCTTCACCTGGTATCATTCCATTTGAATGGAACTCAACCGGACGGGCAGACCGTTTATCAGCTTATTGGTTTATTTCCAAGTAGCCGATCACCACGCCGGAACCTTCGAACCCACACGCGATCATTGGATCGTAGGTTAACTCCCTGCAACTGCCGTGAAGATGTCCCCTCACAGATTGCAGCGCGGCTTCTGCAAGCTTTAAGCATTTGCCTCCAGCGCCACCCGAGCAAGGATGTGCGACGTGAGGTCAAGAACCCGGACCCAAGGGTAACGTGTGGTTTCACTTCTACCATAATGGATGTGCCTTCACCCCCGTTGTATTCGAGATCGCTGCTTCGGAGAATTCCGCAGTGTTGCGAGGGCGAATTTACGAAGCATGGAAAGGTGTCGAAGCGCACGTCCATCGGGTGATCCCCGTCACAGAACGCTGGCAAGAGTATGGTATTTAATCTATAGAGGAGAGGAGGGTCCGGCGCCCTTCGGCTCTTCGCGTTGTTCGCTCCAACCTCCTGCCGTGGACCTCGAGACGCAAAGAGAATGCCTTAAGTTGGCTGATCTTTGAAAGCAAGCAGGTAGCGTCTCATGTTTGGCAATCTCATCAATCTGCCCCACTCTTGCTCTCCAGAGCCCTCCGCGACTTACCAAGCCCGAAGGGATCCCATCATCCATCAAGCAATCATTTCCCGAGCATTCATCACTTTCATGAGTTCTGGACGTTACGTTGACGGCTGGAACTTTGAAAACTACGGCAACAAGCCCGAAATCAGGCCCTTTGCCGGACATTCTGGTTAAGAAGATTTCCTTAACCAGACAGGAAGCCGCAACCCAATGTGTTGGCGTCAAATCGACGACAGGCGCGTGGCCCAATTATGGGCGTGGCTTTCCTTTTCGGGGGACTTCTATCGCCAGACGGAGGCTTCTCGATTATGAACGTTCCCAGGCAGATCTACGAGTTCCTGAAGGCTGTAGCCATTGCGGAAGCAGAATGGGACTATGAAGTCTCAACGTCTATCATCAAGAGCCGCAAGAAGATGTTTATTCTTCTCTTGCTTTGTTTGCCAATTTTGTTTGTGGCGACAGCATATGCAGCTCCTCTGATGCTGGGCGGAAAGGAAACGTACGGCCCTTCGTACTATTCGGGGACCATATTCCTGGCTGCCATTGGCATCGGGCTGGTTGCCGGTTTGATCACCGGCTGCATCGGAGCGGGCGGCGGATTCGTCATCACCCCGGCCCTCATGTCGGTCGGATTAAAGGGAATCATGGCCGTGGGTACCAGCCTGTTTAATGTTTTTGCGAAGGCAATCATGGGCACCACCATCCACAACAAATTGGGCAATGTGTCCCTCAGGCTGGCGGTTCCATTCATGGGTGGGGCCTTAGGGGGCGTGTGCATCGGTGGGGCCATCAACCGGGCGATTTATGACAAGAACCCAATCTTGAGTGATGCGTTTATCAGCACATTGTACGTATTTTTGCTGGGCTTGCTTGGTTCCTATGCACTGTACGATTTTCTGAAACATCGGAATGGCGCAGAAATTGGGGGGGATGGCAAGGAATACACGGGAACCACGCGGCTCGCTTTGAAATGCCAGGCGGTAAAGATTCCGCCGATGGTGAAATTCGATGAGGATTTCGTTCCCGGTGGCAAGCACATCTCCTGGGTGATGCTTGCGGCTGGTGGCCTCGTTGTCGGGGCCCTTGCCTCGATGATGGGCGCAGGTGGGGGGTTCGCCACCTTCCCGATGTTTGTATACGCGTTCGGAGTTTCCTCGATGACCACGGTGGGCACCGATATTCTGCAGATCATCTTCACGGCGGGTCTGGCGTCCATCAGTCAATACGCGATTTATGGATACATTTTCTATTCTGTGGCGCTGGGAATGCTGCTCGGTTCCCTGATTGGAATTCAGGTTGGCGCGCTTACCACCAAGGTGGTAAAGGGTATTCATATTCGAGGCTTTTTTGCGATTGCGATCATCGCCGGGTTTGTTGATCGGCTCTTTGTTCTGCCCCTGAGGATGCAGCAGTTGGGAGTGATCCACCTTCCAACTTCAGTCGTCGTCGGCATCCAGAGCGTGGGTAACTTCTTTTTCTGGATCGTGTGTTCGGTTTTCGCTGGCTGGGTCTTTTTCAAATTCATGACAAATATTAAACACCTGAGAGAAGAAGCCCCGCTTAAGAAGATTTTCGTTGGAACGGCTGCGCAGAGCGGGTATGCAGAGGAGAAAGTGGAATGTTAATCATCCATAAAGGCAAAGCGCTTGCCGGCCTGCTGCTTGGAGTCAGCTTCTTCGTTGTACTGGCATTGATATTTGCTCCGGTCTTTAAGGGTTACAGCGGTCTCGAACTCTCGGACCGTCTGTTCAATCGGTTGGCCAAAGGCTCGTCGTATTTTGTTCCAGAACTCTCATCCCAGCTTGCAGAGTTTGATGGCCAGGAGGTGACGGTAAGCGTCAAGATGGGAAGTGCAGAGCGGTCAGCCCAGGCGAAGAGGATTCTTTCGAAGGCGGCTCCGGGTACTGCCGCGGAGGGTGCGGTGCTGATGGTGAAGGGGAACCTGGGCAAACTGCTAGGAGACGCCCTGCAGGACTGCAAAGCCATGTATTTGAACCATGGGGATGAGCTCAAGGAAAAGTATGGAATGGACGCAAGAGAATCGATATTAATCTGGCACGACGTCCTGAACGGGACCGCCAGTGTGCTTCAAAGGGGCGAAGACAGGAATATCGCGCAGTCCAAAATGATTCTGGCAGTTGTCACAAAGGGCCTTGAGCCTGCCTATAACTTCTATGGAATCGAACCTGAGAGCGTCAGCCACAGGGCTGGCATCACAGCGTTTCTCTTGATTTTTTACCTGGCCTATACCCTGTGGTGGGGTTTTGGCATTTATTTCCTCTTCGAGGGCTGTGGGCTTGCTATGACGAAGGCTAGAATCAAACGGGAGATTTAGGACCTGCGGTGGCCGGAACAGGAGGCGCCGGAAATGACAAGGAAGGGTCTTACAGCTCATGCGGATTTGCATTTCTTTGGTGCAAGTGATCCCTCCGTACCGGCCACTCTGCCCGTTCCTGGGAGGTCTCGCAAGTGGAACCGATAAAGGTCTTGATTGTCGATGACGAAGTGGAATTCCTGGAAACTCTCGTCAAGAGGCTTAGGAAGAGAAATCTGACTGTCAATGGCGTTACGAGTGGGGAAGCCGCTCTGGAGCAATTGAAAACAAAGCCCGTAGACGTCGTAGTCCTGGATGTGAAAATGCCGGGCATGAGCGGCCTTGACACTTTGCGGGAAATAAGAAAAGGGAACAATCCCGTGGAGGTTATCATGCTGACGGGCCACGCAAGTCTGGAGGCAGCGCTCGAAGGCATGGCGGTCGGTGCTTTCGATTATCTTATGAAGCCGACCCAGATTGACGAGCTGGTGTACAAGATCCAGGACGCCCATAAGAAAATACAGTTGGACGAGAAGAAGAGCCAACTGGAAAGCCGGAGAGTTTCCGATTGATGCGCCGGTCGGTGTCGTTCTCTTTCTTCAGGAGTGTGCCGGTAACCGTGGCTTGCGGCCAGCCTCCGAGCGAGCTCGACCGGCTCCAAACCTTTTCCTGCCAGGTTCCCGGCGGAATGGTACCGGAAGCCGATGTGGAAGGCCCGGAACGGATCGACGACTTATGCGGTTCTAACACAGGTTCGAGGCCGGATCGGTCAAAAAGTAACGTCCCAGTATTGATTTTATGAGGAAGTGGCTGCAAAGACTCGGGTTAAAGAAAAGCGACGTGCCGCTCTCACCGCTGGCGGTCGAAACACTTCGCACAACCTTCCAGGCCCGGTATCACAATTTCAAGTTACTCCTCACTGCCAACAACAAAGCCCTGCAGATCATGTCTGAGATCGAGGAGGCGCGTAAAGGCAACAGCCCGTTCGGGATGTCTTTTATCCGTTCGCACTGCACTGCGATCTGCGCCAACGTCCTACGCATGATCGAAAGCATGAATGAATTGGCGCCCGGAAAGTACCTGGACCTCTACGGCCGTTTCAGGTCAATCGAGAGCAGGATTAGTGAAATCGTGCGCTCGGGAAAGACGGACACAGGCACCGGCCCGAGGACAATTCCTCTTGCGAGCCTGGATATCACCAAGTCGGACGAAGCGGGCAGCAAACTTGCGAATCTGGGAGAAGTCCACAAACGTGTCGGAGTCAGGATTCCTAACGGCTTTGTCATTTCCTCCCGCGCGTTCCGCGAATTTATGAGTCATGAACTTCAGACCGAGATTGATCGCCTCATACAGTCATCTCCCACCGAAGGAATCGCTCAACTTTTTCTGCTTAGCACACAAATTCAGCAGCAGGTTATTCGCGAGCCTGTGCCAGCCGCACTTGAGGAAGACATTCTGGCCGCTTTTAGGGAACTTGAAAAAGTAGAGGGTCCGGGGGTGAAAGTCTCCCTCAGAAGCAGCGCGATTGGGGAAGATTCCAGCGAAAGCTCGTTTGCAGGACTGTACCGCTCCGAATTGAATGTCAGCGCTGACAACCTGATCCGTGCCTATAAGGAAGTCGCGGCGAGCAAGTATACACCACACGCAATGATCTACCGGCTGAACAGGGGTCTCCGTGATGATCAGGTTGACATGTGCGTGGGGTGTATGCCCATGGTTAACGCCGTCGCGGGAGGTGTGATCTACTCCAAGAACCCTCTTGACAAAAGCGATGAGCGGATATTCATTCATTCGGCTTTTGGCTTGCCGAAGGCAGTTGTGGATGGAAGTGTAGAAGCTGATCTTCTGGTCGTCACCAGAAACCCGTCTCAGATCGAACAGGAACACATTGCGGTAAAACGGGAGAAGTTCGTCTGCTACCCGGAAGAAGGTATCTGCCGGCTTGATATTGATGGTGAAGAGGCTTCGCGACCTTCCATTTCCAGGACCAAGGCGCTGGAGCTGGCGAATATTGCCATCCGCATAGAGGAGCATTACGGAGTCGCCCAGGATATTGAATGGGCCTTGGATGAGAAAGAGGAAATCGTCATCCTTCAGTGCCGTCCTCTCCGGCAGCGGAACGTAATCACCCTGGGTGGGCGGGAGGCATATCGTGTCGAGTCTTATGAAGTTATCGCTTCCGGCGGCGTAACGGCGAGCCCTGGGGCCGGGTACGGCCCGGTATTCGCGGTCATGAAGGAAAGCGAGGTCCTTTCGTTTCCGCAGGGGGCGGTCCTGGTGGTAAGGCAGCCGCTCCCAAGGTGGGCCACTGTACTTAGCCGGGCCGCAGCCGTAATCGCAGAGCAAGGGTCGGTGGCCGGGCATCTCGCCAGTGTTGCCAGGGAGCTGGGCGTACCTGCCATCATGGGACTCGAAGGGGCAATGAATCTGCTCAAAAATGGTCAGAATGTCACGGTCGATGCTGACGGCCTGATGGTTTGCAGTGGAAAGATCGAGCCGCTGCTCGCAAACAGGGAGGAACCCAGGAGGCTCATGGATGGCTCTCCCGTGCTGGATGTCCTGAACAGGGCTTCCGAATGTATAAATCCTCTTAATTTGCTTGACCCGGAAGCGCCGGATTTCAGGCCCTCTTCCTGCCGGACCCTTCACGACATAACCCGATTCTGCCACGAGCAAGCCGTCGCGGAAGTATTCAACTTCGGAAGAGAACACCGCTTTTCCGAGAAAGCAAGCAAACAGCTGGTGTGCGGGGTCCCCATGAAGTGGTGGGTGCTCAATCTTGATGACGGATTTGGAAAGGAAGTGCCGGGCAAGCTGGTGAATCTGGAGGATATCGTTTCGATCCCGATGCTTGCCCTTTGGGAAGGTATTGTTGCTGTGCCATGGGCCGGCCCTCCGGCAATTGACGCCGGCGGATTCATGGCAATCCTGATGGAAGCAGCCGCCAATCCCGCGCTTGACCCATCGCTGCCTTCGCCTTACACAAACCGTAACTATTTCATGATTTCGAAGAATTTCTGCAGCCTTACATCCCGCTTCGGTTTTCATTTTTCGAACGTCGAAGCACTCGTCAGCGAAAGGGCGAACGAGAATTATGTGAGTTTTTCATTCAAGGGCGGCGCTGCCGACTATGACCGGCGAGCGCGTCGCGTGCGCATGGTGGCAGCCATCGTGGATGAGTTCGGCTTTCGCAGCAAAGTGCAGGACGATTGGATAACGGCGCGAGCGGAAGGCGACGATGAGAACGGAATGAAACAGAAGCTCAGAATACTGGGTTACCTGCTTTTCCATACTCGCCAACTCGATATGGTCATGTCGAATGAGGCGGCCTATGCGCAATGGAAACAGAAACTCCTGGTGGATATTTCGGGTGTTGTGCTCGCCAGACGAACGGAAAACGCAGCTCTCAATTGAGCGGTCCTTCCCACAGCTGCCTGTGCCCCGCTTTTTTATCGTCGTTCATGCTTATTCTGGAAATTTCGCCGAGCGCGTAGTCCGGAGCGTGCCCGAATGTTCGCTGCATGCGACAGGCCGGGCACGCTCTCGATATTGCCCTCGTTGGTTCTCTCATGAATGAAAGGCGTTATTACAAGTCTCTGAGGAAGAAGATGGCCCTGATTGTTATCCTGGTCTCATTAACGCCGCTGATTCTGATAACAGGCCTGATGGGCTACTACTTTGAGACTTATTATCGGGAGAAGATTCTGGAGAACCTGCAAGAATCGCTGAAGAGACATCAGCAGCACATCAACTGGTATCTGGATAAAACCCTCTCTGACGTCGAGTTTCTTGCCAATTCCAGCTCATACGACGAACTGACCAGGAACGCCTACCTCCAAAACGAATTGCGCATGCTTCGAAGTGCCTACCCCCACGTCTTTGTCGATCTAGGGGTGGTAAATCCGGCGGGTCTGCAGATTTCCTACGCTGGAGACCTGAATCTCATTGATGCCAACTACTCCCAGGCAGATTGGTTCCAGGAGGCGATAAAAACAGATTACTACCTGAGTGACGTGTTCCTCGGTCTCCGCCGCAAGCCACACTTTGTCATTTGTGTAAAGAAGAAACGAGCGCCCTCATATTGGCTGTTGCGCGCAACGGTGAGCTTCGCCGACTTCAACTCGCTGGTTGACGAGATTCGCGTGGGCAAAACAGGCTCGGCGTTTATTGTAAACAACAAAGGAGAAATCCAGTCGCAGCCTCCCACCGAGCTCATATCGAACATCGGCGGTTTGCTGAGGATAACACCGTGGGTGGGTGGCAGAGAAAAGCCGGGGCCGGATGCCGCCGCACCGGGTGCTTCCGAGGCCAAAGTGATGTCGTCCCGGAGTAATGCAGTAACGGGAACGGTTAAGAGTCGGAACGAAAATATCCTGTTTATCCTCATGCCGCTCAAGTCCGGTGAGTGGACCCTGATCTATCAACAGCAGTGGAATGACGCATTCTCTGAGATCAACCGCGCGAGGACGACAGCGCTGACGATCTTTTTCACCGGCTGTCTTGCGGTGCTGCTGGCAGCCTTCCTGGTTTCCCGCAAGGCGGTCGGGCAGATCGAACGGGCTGAACTCGAAAAGGAGAGAATGAACACCCAGGTGACCGAGGCGCGAAAACTCGCCTCCATCGGCGAGCTTGCGGCAGGAGTTGCTCATGAAATTAACAACCCTGTTGCGATTATGGTGGAGCAGGCTGGGTGGATGGAAGATCTACTTGAGGAAGAAGACTTTCAGGAAAGCCGAATCCTGGATGAGTTCAACCATTCCCTCAAGCAGATAAGCCTTCAGGGTATCCGGTGCAAAGAGATAACTCACAAATTGCTCAGTTTCGCCCGCAGCACAGACCGGCTTCACACAAAGATCCAGCTCAACGACACTATCAGAGAAATATTGAATGTCTGCAATGCCAGCTCAAAACTAGACGGCATACGAGTTCATACGGACCTGGACCGGGCCCTGCCGCCCGTCCTGGCTTCACAGACCGAGATGGAAGAGGTTTTCATGAACCTCATCAACAACGCAATCGATGCGATGGGCTCGGCAGGGGGTTCGCTGAGAATACGGACGAGGGCGGAAGGTAATGAAGTAGTGGTGGACGTAGCAGACACCGGGCATGGCATGCCAGAGACCGTCCTGGCGCGCGTCTTTGATCCTTTTTTTACCACCAAACCCGCTGGTCAGGGTACCGGGTTGGGATTGTCCATCTGCTACGGGATCATTAAGAAACTGGGAGGGAACCTCACCGCAGACAGCACGGTTGGGATCGGGACCACTTTCCACATCCGTGTTCCGATTCGTGCAGAGAATGCGCGAGTGCAGTGAATCATTCCCCGGCCGCCAACGGTATCCCGCCTGGTGAAGGCGCCCGCTTTGACGCTGCTCACACCGACTGAGGCAATCCAGCTTGATTTTATGGTCTCGTCTGACCTTACAATGAAAGTATGCGCCGGTGTTTGCTGAACGTGGTTGTAGCTTTGGGAATCGGGGCGCTCCTTCTGGGGGCCCAGACTGCACCCTTCCCGGACCTGCCGCAGATTAACTTGAGTGAATTCGCTCCCGTGGTTCGCGAACAGGTCGGAAAAGCCTACGAAGCGGCTCGCGCTCACCCCAAGGACGCCGAAGCCAATGGCGAGCTTGGCATGCTGCTGGACCTTTACAAGCGGCGTGAATTCGCGGCCACCTGTTATGAGCGGGCCCATCTGCTCGATCCCAAGTCGTTTCGATGGCTGTATTACCTGGGCTCGCTGCGCACCGAACAAGGTGACCGCGTTGGGGCAACCGCGGCCTTCCGTGAGGCACTTCGCCTGGTCCCCGATTATCTTCCGGCACGGCTGAAGCTGGCTGAAAGCCTTCTGACTTCAGGGAACCTGGACGAGGCCGGAAGAATGTACGAAGCGATCATCAAGGACCATCCCGGAGCGGCCGAGGCCTATTACGGTCAAGGCCGGATTCGCACCGCAAAAGGGGATTTGCCGGGGGCAGTTGAATCCTACCAGAAAGCCTGTAAACTTTTCCCGGCCTACGGTGCTGCGCACTACGCACTGGCAAGAGCCTACCGCCGGCTGCACGACCTCAAGAGGTCCGAAGAGCAGCTCAAACTCCACGATGCCAACCAGACGCTTGTGCCCCCGATTCAGGACCCGCTGCGCGATGCACTGCGCGCCCTCGATCGAGGGCCGGCATCGATCCTCCAGCGGGGGATTGAACTTGAAGAGGCAGGACGAATCGAGGATTCGATCGCAGCGCACCTGGAAGCCCTCAAACTTGATCCCGGGCTAGCCTTGGCCCATGCCAATCTCATTATTCTCTACGGAAAAATGCACCAACCGGAAAAGGCCGAAAAGCAATACCAGGAAGCGATTCGTCTAAATCCCAATTTTGCGGACGCTCACTACAATTATGGTGTGCTCCTTATGGGGCAGGGAAAGTGGGCAGACGCGGAGCAGGCCTTCCGACGTGCCCTGGAGGCTAATCCTGTTTATGCTGACGCCTACAACAACCTGGGGGTGACACTTGAGCGGCAGGGCAAACTGGACGAAGCTCTGCAATGCTTTGAAAAGGCGGTCGAGCGGCAGCCAGCTTATCGTCTC
>DATLWV010000097.1:0-14484 GCA_035576145.1 Terriglobia bacterium | reverse complement strand
GAATCGGCTGGTGGTGGCAAGGGCGGATGCCGGTTTGTCGGGTACTTCGGGGAAATTCGCACTCTATGTTTTCAACCTTGCAACAAGAAGCATTGAGAAGACTCTCTATCGCAGCCCGAAGTTTTCGGGCGTCGAGGCCGTTGCTCTGGAGAAGCGTCCGGTTCCGCTCTATTACTGGAGCATTCTGCATCCGGACCGGGACTACGGACGTGTTGTCTGCCTGAACTCGTATCTGTCGGCTGATGCGCCCGGTGGCCGCCTAGCTGGCCATATTGCGCGGGTGCGGGTGATCGCCCTCCAGCCGGACCATCACAACGAACGCACGCTTGGTGAAGCTCCGGTGGAAAGTGACGGCTCTTTCTATATCAAGGTCCCGGCTGACCACCCAATTCGCTTCAAGTTGCTGGGGACAAAAGGTGAAGTGATTCACGAGCAAAAGGGCTGGATTTGGGCGCGCACGGGGGAAGACGTCCCCTGCCTGGGATGCCACGAAAGCAAGGCGCTGGTTCCGGAAAACCGTTGGCCGTTGGCGCTGAAGCGTTTGGACGCACCAATTTCTGTAGGCGTACCTTCAAATTCGCAATCGGCGCGGCATTGAGGAGCACATGAAGATTTCCCGAAGAAGATTTGTAACCCTGGCTGTCGCATTAGGGTTTGTCTTGCTGGCGACTGGACCCATCGCCCGGAGTTTTGCCCAAAGGTCCGCCGCCGCACCTTCACTCCCTCACTTCGTGGAAGTCACGGCAAAATCCGGCATCGACTTTACGCACTCATTTGGCGAAAAGGACCTGAGTTCAATTCTGGAGGGCACGGGCTCAGGCTGCGCCTGGCTCGACTATAACTACGACGGACAACTCGACCTTTATGTGGCTAATGGCCGTTTTGTCGAGGGCCTGACCAACCGTTCCGCCCCTGACGGCAAAGACGCCACCAACCATCTTTACCGGAACAACGGCGACGGCACTTTCACTGACGTCACGGCCCAGGCCGGTGTGGGCGGCAAAGGAATCGGGGTGGGCGTGACGGTTGGAGATTATGACAACGACGGCCACGTGGACATTTACGTGACCAATTACAATTCCGCCATTCTCTATCACAACAACGGCGATGGGACGTTCACTGACGTTACTGCGGAAGCGGGCGTTGACAATCCCTTCTTCGGCACCGGCGCAGCCTTCCTGGACTACGACCGCGACGGGAGGCTCGACCTGTTTGTTGGAAACTATCTGAAATTTACCCCCAGCTACCGCCAGTTCTATCCCGGCGATCACTATCCCGGGCCGCTGGACTACAACCCCGAATTCAACCGGTTGTTCCATAACAATGGTGACGGAACTTTCACGGATGTCTCAAAGGAATCCGGGATTTCCCGCCAGCCCGGCCGGGCGATGGGGATCACCGTCGGCGACTACGACAACGACGGCTGGCCGGACATCTATGTGGCCAATGACACGATGCCCAGCTTCCTTTACCACAACAATCACAATGGCACATTCACCAACGTTGGTGTTGACGTTAACGTCGCCTACGGGCAGAACGGGGAAGCAACCACTTCCATGGGGCCCATCTTCGGCGATTACGACAATGACGGCTGGCAGGACCTGTTTGTGTCCGACGCCCGATTTCACCGGCTGTTTCACAACCCCGGCAAGCCCCAAGCGTACTTCCTGGACATGACGGACGAGGCTGGCATCGGCAGAGTGTCCGGCCAATACGTTGCCTGGGGCGATGGCTTCTTCGATTTTGACAACGACGGCTGGAAGGACATCTTCATCGTCAACGGTGGTTTGACGTGGCTGGTCCCCATGGAAAGCGCGCTGCTGCGGAATAGTGGCAGCCGGACCTTTACCGACGTTTCAACCGAGGCCGGAAGTTTCTTTGAACAACGGCACGTCAGCCGCGCTGCGTGTTTTGGCGACTATGACAATGACGGTTATGTGGACGCCTTTGTCACAACTCTGGGCGGGAAGGGTGTTCTGCTTCATAACACCCCGCCCACCGGAAAACGCAACCATTGGCTGACCGTGAAGCTAGTGGGTACGCGAAGCAATCGCGATGGCTTTGGCGCACGACTCGAGGCCGTGGCAGGTGGTCTGCGCCAGTACGTCGAGGCCGTATCGGGCACCGGATATCTATCGCAAAATGATCCCCGGCCGCGCTTCGGCCTCGGGCAGAACGCCGAGGTGGAGAAGTTGATCATTCACTGGCCCAATGGGACGGTCCAGACCCTCGAACACGTGAAGGCGGACCAGATTTTGACGGTCACTGAACCGGCAGATTCAAAGACAGTTGCGGTGAAAAGTAACGGGAAATGAGAGCTCATTCGAAGAAAGCGGAAGTCGGAAGGAAATGGAGGCGGTCGTTCCTCGTAAAGGCCGCGCTCGTTGGTTTCGCTTTCGTGGCCGGTGTTGGAATGGAGCGGCCCGCCGTGGATGCTTCGCCCCAGAACCCGCCGAACCTCGACGGCGCAGTCACGCGTTATCTCAATCCAACCGCTTTGAAACTCTCGCCCGACGGCAAACGGCTCTACGTGGTTTGTACGGCCAGCAACCTTGTGCTTGTGGTGGACACACACGCGCGACGCGTTGTGGGGCGAGTCGCCGCCGGTGCCAAGCCTCAGGGAATAGCAACTTCTCCGGACGGTAAGACCCTCTACGTTTCCAAAGAGTGGAGCAACTCGGTCAGCGAAATCGACGCCGCTTCTCTTCGAGTTCTGCGGACACTCGAAACCGGGTGGGGTCCGGTGGGAGTCACAACCGACCGCGCGGGAAAGCTTCTTTACACCGCGAATACGATGGGCGAAAACATCTCCGTCATTGACCTCTCGACCGGGAAAGAAATCAAGCGCCTTGCCGCCGGACACTTTCCTGAGTACGTGGATCTTTCCCAGGATGGGAAATGGATCTACGTTTCAAGCCTCCTGGCCCATCTTGCGCCGCCCGAAGAGCTGCCGGTTTCGGAATTGACCGTGGTGGATACAGCCACGCAGATTGTTAGCAGCCGGATTCCGGTTCCCGGCGCCGTTCAGCTTCGCCACATCGCTCAAGTACCTGTCAAGGCGGGAGGATATCTGCTGGTCCCGTTCCAGCAGCCCCACAACCTGGTTCCGCTGGTGCAGATCCAGCAGGGATGGTACCTGACCAACGGTATGGCAATTGTCGAGTTACCCGAATCTGGCCAGGCGCCCCGGGTTAAAGAAGTCCTGCTGGATGACATCGACCATTATTACGCCGACGGGTTCGGCGCCGCTTCTACCCCCGACGGGCGGCTGGCCCTGGTAACGGCGTCAGGCGCCAACGTCGTTTCAATTATTGACGTCGCGAAGCTCAATCAACTGCTGACGAAGGCGTCCGGCAATGGCTCCGATGACCTTGCGCGCCGCCTGGATTCCGCCCAGCAGTTTGTGGTGAAGAGGCTGGACACCGGGCGCAATCCTACTGCTGTGGTTGTCTCGCCCGACAGTCGTTTCGCCTACGTTGCAAACCGCACAGACGACACCGTGACCGTCATCGACCTGCAGCAGTTGAAGGTTGATTCGACCATCGACCTGGGCGGCCCGAAGGAAATTACGCGCCTTCGCCGCGGTGAGCAACTGTTCTACGACGCAAGGTTTTGTTACCAGGGACAAATGGCGTGTGCAAGCTGCCACCCGCACAACGGCTTTGAAGACAGCCTCGTCTGGAGCCTTGAAACTCCCGATCTGGGCCGCGACATCGTGGAAAACCGCACGCTGTTGGGCATTGCTGAAACATCGCCATTCAAGTGGAACGGGTTGAATCCTGACCTTGCCACGCAGGACGGTCCGCGCACTGCCATGTTTATTTTCCGGTCGCAGGGCTTCAGTTCTGAGCAGGCGAGAGACCTGGTGTCCTATATCCAATCGCTCGAGCTGCCGCCCAACCCGCGCCGTTCCGCGGACGGACATCTCACCGAAGCGCAGGAGCGCGGCCGGGAGATTTTCTTCCGGACAACCACCAATGACGGGCGCATCATTCCGGACCATGACCGCTGCTATTTCTGCCACGCCCCGCAAACGCACTATACCTCCAGGGTCCGGATGGATGTGGGAACGTCAACGGAGTATGACAACGTCAAGGATTTTGATGTGCCCCAGATCGAAGGCGTGTACATGCGCGCTCCGTATCTTCACGACGGCAAGGCGCTGACCCTGGAAGGAATCTGGACGAAGTTCAACCCGGAAGACAAACACGGAATTACCTCCGACATGAACAAGGTGCAGTTGAACGACCTGATCGAATTTTTGAAGACCTTATAAAGGAGAACAGGGGCGAGTCGCGGATTGTGCTGCGGCTGCTTCTGGAAGGAACGATGAGAAATCGATTGCGCGTAAGCCTCCTCCTGGCAGCCGGAACATTCGTCCTGGCGGCAAGCACTTTGATGGCGCAGACGCCGCCGCTTTACACCAAATGGATCAACTACACAACGGCCAACGGCTTCCCCGAAGGTGAAGCGTTCTCAGTCGCGATCGACGGCAACCAGGTGTGGGCGGGGACTTCAAACGGGCTGGTGCTGATTGAGGACGGAAAAGTCAAGAAGGTCTTTACCACTGCCGACGGCCTGGCTGGGCAGTTGGTGATGTCCGTTGCTGTAGACCATGAAACCGGTGATGTCTGGGCCGGAACCTTCGGCGGGCTCAGCCGGTACTCCGCGGGCCAGTTCAAGAACTACACCAACCTCACCAGCGGCCTCGCGAACGACCTTGTCTACAGCGTGGCCATCCAGGGGAGAAACGTCTGGGCCGCAACCGCGGCAGGCATCAGCCGGCTGAATACAGACACCGGCGACTGGACCATATTCAATGAGCAAAACTCTCCTTTTTCCGAACCCTGGGCCTACGCCATTGATTTCAGCAAGGAGAAAGCTTATTTCGGGATCTGGGGTGGGGGTGTTCTCGTTTATGACCTTGCCGGCCACTACTGGAGACCTTACACCGACCCCGACGAGTCCATGGAAATTGTCCTCTACCGCAACCAGGGTCTCATCCACATGATCGTGAGCAGCATCGCCTTTAACCCGGACAATCAGATGGTGTGGGCAGGCACCTATTTCGGACTCAGCGGGTACGACGGCCGAAACTGGCACAACTATCTCAGCAAAGACAGCGGCCTGGCAGACGACTTCGTCAACGGGGTCCTGTCACGCGGCGACGAAGTGTGGGCCGGCACACAGAAGGGACTGAGCGAACTCGATTACAAGACCAACACCTGGGTCACTTACCGGCCCGCCGACTGGCAGTCCCTCGACGGGGCCAAAGCTGAAAAGGCAGGGCGCGGCGAGATTATCATCACGCAACCGGACGGCAAGAAGACCAGGATTGAAACACCCACTTCTCTCGCGCACAACTACATTCTCAGCATGACATTTCAAGGAAAGGACATCTGGGTTGCTACGGCTGGCGGTTTAAGCCATGGCATCCGCCAGTCCGACAAGGAGGAACAACGCAATGAGTCAGCTTCAAACAGACACTGAGGCCATCACGGCAAGACAGAACCACAAACCGGTCTCCAAGAAAGCTATCAGCGCGCCCACGGCCCTAAATGAAGCGTTCGATTACGAGCGTCCCTCATCGTTTTCGCGCGGCATGCGCCTGGATATCAGGGGAATGACCATCCTTCTGATTTCCGGGACGGCCAGCGTGGATGAGTATGGCCGCAGCGTTAACGTGGGAGATTTCAGGGCCCAAACCTGGAGGACCTACCAGAACATTACGGCCCTGCTGGAGTCGGAGGGCGCCACCTGGAAGGACGTGGTTCGCACCACCTGTTACCTTCGTGATATCGAACGCGACTACGCTGCGTTCAATGAGGCTCGCACTGAATTTTTCAAGCAGCAGGGGCTGGACCCGCTCCCGGCGTCCACGGGCATCCAGGCCATCTTGTGCCGTCCGGACCTGCTGGTTGAAATGGAAGCCATGGCCATTTTTGAAAGCGACTGCGGCTCGGAACAAAAAGGTTAATTGAAGAAGGACGCACGGCGCGCCCTCTGCGTTGCCGGGAGGTCACCGCGCCACGAGGACCTGATGCCGGGCTCCCGTTTTGGCGGGTCTTTCCTTTCGAGGTGTCGGTCGGGTCAAGGAGGCAGTCATGAAGATTGCCGGACAAGTCAGCCTTTCTGATCTGCCGCGGATCTGCCCTCTGCTGTGCCGCGCGGCCCATCCTGAATATGGCGAAACCGGCACGCGCGTTGTCGAGGTGGGCGGGGTGCGTTTCGGCAACGGGCGTCCGGTGGTAATCGGCGGTCCGTGCGCTGTTGAAACGCATGAGCAGACGCTCAACGTTGCCCGCGCGGTCCGGCGTGCCGGGGCAGACATGCTGCGCGGGGGAGCTTACAAGCCGCGCACTTCGCCGCACGATTTCCAGGGCACGGGCCTGGAGGGCCTTCGCATCTTGAGCGAGGCGCGCGAGGAAACCGGGCTTCCGGTGGTGACTGAAGCCATGGATACCCGCCTGGTGGACCAGGTGGCGGAATACGCCGACATGATCCAGATCGGGTCCCGCAATATGCAGAACTACCCGCTGCTTGCCGAGGCAGGGCGCGCGGGCAAGCCTGTTCTGCTGAAGCGGGGAATGGCGGCCAGCCTGGTGGAATGGCTGGGCGCGGCGGAATACATTGCCGAGCAGGGCAACCTGGATATCGTCCTGTGTGAGCGCGGCATCAAGGCCTTTGCGGGCGGCGAATACTCGCGGTACGTGCTCGACCTGAACGTGATTCCCGCCGTGCGGGCCCACTCGTTCCTTCCAGTAATCGTTGACCCGAGCCATGCCACGGGCGTCGCCGCGATGGTCGGCCCTGCCAGCCGCGCGGCCCTGGAGTTTGGCAGCCAGGGGCTGATCATTGAAGTTGCCGACCCTGCGTCAGCGCAACCCATGTGTGATGCCGCCCAGGCCATCAGCCCGGAGACCCTGGCCGGCATTGTCCGTTTTGCTCGCGGGCGTGTTGAAAGTTTCGTGGAAACAGAGCGGGTGGCGTAAGGCTTTGTGGCCGCCGCCGATAATAGAATTTGAAAATGGAGGATTGCGAGCATGAGAGTTGGAACCTTGACAGCGTGTTTGCTTTGCCTGCTGGCGGCTGCTGCGTTGCCGCAGACATCACCCTCGAATACAGCGCAGGAACAATCAAACTCTCCGGCAACAATGCGCTATGCCAACATGCCCCCGCTGGCTGTGCCCTTCGGGCGGTTTCGGAAGCCTTACCAGGAATGGTACGTGGAGTCGAACACGCTGGAATATAACGGTGCGGCGCGCACCGCGCCTGCTCCCGACTTGAAGGACCTGAAAGCTGTCGATATTGGTTTTCTAGGCCCGCTCGGGAAGGACAATCCTGAATCTCCATATGGCATCGCCATGCTGCACGGCGCGCAGATGGCCATTGATGAAGCGAATGCGCAGGGCGGCTTCCAGGGCAAGCCTTTTGCCTTGAAGATCCACGACGACCTGCCCCTTTGGGGCGCTTCTTCGATGGACATCGTTCGGATGCTTTACAGCGAGCATGCCTGGGCCATGTTCGGATCCATCGACGGCTCTTCCACGCATATTGCCTTGCGGGCCACTTTGAAACTCGAGCTCCCGATTATGGACACCGGCACAACGGATCCCACCGTTACGGAGACCCGCATCCAGTGGCTGCTGCACAACTTTCCTGACGACCGGCAGCAGGGATACGCCCTGGCCGATTACATCTTTAACCAGCTCAAACTCCGGCAAGTTGGTGTGCTGCGCGTGAACAGCCGCTACGGCCGGCGGGGCCACGAGGAGTTCTTTAACGACGCCCGGAGAATTGGCTACCAGCCCCTGGTGGTGGTGAAGTATCCGCCGAATGCGACGGATTTTTCCTCGCAGCTGCAAGCGCTGAAGAACCTCGGCATCGACAGCCTGCTCATCTGGGGCGACGCGACGCAGGCCGGAATGATTCTCAAGCAGATGCGATCCATGGGGATGAATCAGCCCGTTTTTGGCAGCAGCAGGGTGGCGTATCCGGAATTGTTGAAGGTCGCCGGCCCGGCCGCAAACGGCCTGGTTGCCATATCGGCCATTGATCCTTCACGGCACGATCCGAAGTGGCAGGAGTTTCGGGAAGGATATGCCGCGCGCTACCACGAGGAACCCGACGCATACGCCTCCTACGCTTATGACGGCATGAACATCCTGGTTGCGGCAATCCAGAAGGCAGGGCTCAACCGGGGCCGCATTATGGACGCGCTGCGTGAGCACGGAATGAAGCGATACGATGGTGTGAGCGGCACCGCGTTTTTCGACTATACCCTGAACAACATTGCTCCTGTCACTTTTGCCAAGGTGAAGGACGGACAATTTGTCTATTGGCCGGAACACCGGACGGACTGGAAGGACGGCAACCCGATAGTGTCCATTCATTGATGCAAGCGTGGGGGGCGTCTACATGAAATCGCTCCCGACCCTTTTGAATTTCACATGCGACTTTGGTTGCACAAATTGAGGAAAGTCCTGGGAAGCGTCGGCGTTCTTGCGGTCATTGCGTGCCCGGCGCGGGCGCAGCAGAGTGGGGCGCCGGTCCCTTACGCATCAATCGGATCAACGGGCGTGAGCTACGCGGGGGCGGGGAGGGGGTCATCTTACGACCTTGCCGGGCCGGTCATCCACATTGGTGTGCTGGCGCCGCTCAAAGGCCCGCGGAAAGTCGACGGAGAGGCGATTGTCCGTGCGGCGCAGATGGCGCTTGAGGACGCGGCGCAGCGGCCTTTGCCCGGCGGTATTCGTCTGGAGCTCGCAATCGGCGATGAGAGCGGTCCCGCCTGGGGACGTGTCTCCGACGCCGTGCTCCGCCTCGTTTTCAATGATCATGCTGTCGCCATCGTCACTTCCGCCAGTGGCGTTACAACTCACTTGAGCGAGCAGGTCGGCAATAAAGTCGGAGTGCCTGTTCTCACCCTTTCGACGGACGCGACCACAACTCAAATCAACCTGCCGTGGATCTTTCGACTGGGCCCCAGCGACACCCAGCAGGCGCAGGCGATTGCCCACGACATTTATCGTTCGCGAGGGTACAAGCACGTCCTCCTGGTCACTGAGAGCGATCATGACGGGCGCATGGGTGGCCAGGAATTCGTGGAGGCAGCCCGCGGGCTTGGGGCGCCTGCCCCGGATTCTCTGGCTATCGATTCGTTGCGGCCTGACGCCGGTTTGTTGCTGGACCACATTAAGACGAACCCTCCGCAGGCCATCGTCTTCTGGACGCAGCCCGAAATTGCGAAGCAGTTGCTGGCGGCAATCCGGGACAACGGAATCCATGCCCCCATCTATTTCTCACTGGAGACGGCCCAGGAAGGCTGCGGGCTCGAGCCGGGGCATGAGAATACAGCGGGAATAAAAGATCCTTCGGGCGTGGGTATCTACACCGTGGCCTCCACATTGGAAGCCACACCTTTGCGAGAAAGCTTTGCCCGGCGCTATCAGGCGGCTACAGGGCTACTTCCAGGACCGGTTGCTGCCGAGGCTTACGATGCCGTTCGAATGATTGCGCGGGCAGTCCGTGACGCCGGTCCCAACCGCGCCCGCGTGCGAGACCATTTATCAAACGCTCGGGACTATGCGGGCGTGTCCGGAAAGATTTCCTTTGACAGTCAGGGGAATAATCAAGCGGACGTTGGCCTTGTCCGCCTTCAATGAGTCGCCCTTGCCTTCGGCACGGCAAGCGCAAGTGGGGAGCGACGCAGCAGCGGAAGAGACAAGCTGCTAATCGGGAGGGAAACGATGCAGGATACGATGTCCGCCGCCAGTCCTTATGACGTGATTATTGTGGGCTCGGGCGCAGGCGGCGGAACGGTCGCCTACAACCTGACGAAGGCCGGGGCCAAATGCCTGATGCTGGAAGCCGGCGGCTGGTACGATGCGGCACGGGATTCCAAATGGCTCGAATGGCAATACAATGCACCCTGCCACGGCGGCGGAAACTTCAAGGATCCTGTCGATTACTTTACTGCCGTGGTGGGAGGATGGCAGGTTCCCGGCGAGCCTTACTTAAGTGCACCCGGGAGCGACTGGATGTGGTTCCGCTCCCGAATGCTGGGCGGCCGCACCAATTCCTGGGGGCGCATATCCCTCCGCAACGGTCCCTATGACTTTAAACCACACAGCCGGGACGGCAAGGGTTTTGACTGGCCGATCAGTTACGATGAACTCGCGCCCTTCTACGACAAAACAGAAGAACTGATCGGCGTGTTTGGATCGGCCGAAGGCGTTGAGAACCTACCCGATGGTAAATTTCTTCCGCCGCCGGCGCCACGCTGTTATGAACTGCTGGTCCAGCAGGCCTGCCGGAAACTCCACATTCCCTGCATTCCGTCGCGACTTGCGGTTCTGACCAAGCCGCTCAACGGCCGCGCAGTGTGCCATTACGTCGGACAGTGCGGGCGTTGCTGCCGGCTGGGCTCAAACTATTCCTCGCCTGTCGTGATGCTGACCCCGGCGCGTATGACCGGGAACCTGGAGATCCGGACCGACGCCATGGTGCGGGAAGTCCTGACAGGGCCGGACGGGCGCGCCACTGGGGTTTCGTACATCGACAGGAAGACTCGCAAGGAAGTTCAAGTGCGTGCGAAAGTGGTCGTGCTTGCCGCAAGTTCCTGCGAGACGGTCCGCCTGCTGCTGAACTCGCGCAGCGGCCGGTTCCCGAACGGCCTGGCGAACTCAAGCGGCCTGGTGGGCAAATACCTGATGGACACCGTGATGAGTGATGTGAGCGGCTTTGTGCCCAGGATGATGGACCTGCCTGCGCACAACGAAGATGGCGTGGGAGGTATGCATCTCTACATGCCCTGGTGGAACCTCGAGAAGCAGGCGGAGAACCAGTTGCCGTTTTGCCGAGGTTACCACATCGAGTTTGGCGGAGGACGCCGCGGAATGCCGATGCCGGGCGTCCTGAGCGGCACCGAGAAACTGGTGGGCGGCGGATACGGAGAGAAACTTAAGCAGGATTGCCGAAAAGTGTACGGCGCGTTTATCCGCCTGCATGGCCGCGGCGAAATGATTCCCAATGAAGATAGCTACTGCGAAATCGACCACAACGTTGTGGACCAGTGGGGGATTCCGGTGCTGAAGTTCCACTTTAAGTGGGGCCAGGACGAAATCCTGATGGCGCGCCACATGCAGGAGACCTTCCAGGAAATTGTGAAGACCGCCGGCGGTGAGGTGATTGAATCTTCCGGACCCGATCAGCAATGGGGGATCTCGGTGGGTGGGCAGGGGATTCACGAAACGGGCGGCGCCCGCATGGGCGACAATCCGAAGACCTCCGTCTTGAATTCACACTGCCAGGCGTGGGATTGCAAGAACCTCTTTGTGGCCGACGGCGCGCCTTTTGTCAGTCTGGCGGATAAGAACCCAACGCTGACCATCATTGCCCTTGCATGGCGCACGTCGGAATTCATCACGGATCAGGTGAAGATGGGGAACGTGTAAGCGTTGAGCGCCGCCTGAGGAGAAGAAATGGACAAGAAGAAAACACCGCGTGGCGTCAGTTTCGAAAGGCGTGACATTTTGAAGCTGATGACGGGCATGCCGGCGGCGTTGGTGTCGGTTGCGCCCTTTGCCTCTAGAGTGGCGCAGGCAGCGCCGCAGCACGCATCAGCAGTGGAAGGGGAGGGAAGCAGCCATCCCAGGGCGCTAAGTGCTCACGAGTGGAAGATGATCCGCATTCTTTCTGACCTGATCATTCCGGCCGATGACCGCTCGGGCAGCGCAACGCAGGCCGGCGTACCGGAGTTTATTGACGATTGGATCGACCTGAAGCGTGGAACCCTGCTCGACCATATCCGCGGCGGGCTCACGTGGCTCGACATGCAGTGCAACCGGGCATTCAATCACGACTTTTCCGATTGCTCCATCGCGCAACAGAAACAGATCCTTGACCGCATTGCCTATCCGGAAAAAGCGGCGCCCGAAGACGCGGGCGCAGTCGCCTTCTTCAACACGCTTC
Source organism: Terriglobia bacterium (assembly GCA_035576145.1). Classification (GTDB taxonomy): domain Bacteria; phylum Acidobacteriota; class Terriglobia; order UBA7540; family UBA7540; genus SCRD01. The sequence continues at coordinate 2,511 of DATLWV010000097.1, read as the reverse complement.
GCGATCTCGTGGTCAGCGGCTTTTTCACCAGCCAAACTGGAATTCGGGACCTGCCTTATCTCGGCAATGAGCCTCAGGAAAAGTGGAACGGCTGCCCCAACCCGGTGCTTGCCAGGCTGGGAGTCGGCGAGGAGAAGGCATCCGCCTGACAATCCCTCCATTGATTCGTTTTGATTGCGCAGCATTCGGCGTCTCGCTCAGTTGGTTGTTGGCAGCATGCACGTTTGTACGCGGTTGCGTTCAGACCTGCTGATCCCTTATATATAACGCTGACAGTCAATCCTCTCTCTGCAGGATGGATCCTATGAAGCCCAAGTTGTCTCCATCTCCACGCGGTTCCAAAAAAGCCAAACAGGTTGGTGGCGGGAAAGAGTTTCTCCTCTACGTTGGCTCATACAACACTGCCAAAGGGAAGGGCATCCACGCATTTCGATTTGACGCCGTCGCCGGTCGGCTGACGTCCATAGGTCTTGCAACCGAGGCGGTGAATCCTACGTTCGTCACCGCCAGCGCGGACGGGCGCTTCCTCTACGCCACCAAGGAAGTCGCCCTGCACCAGGGCAAAAAGAGCGGCTCGGTCAAGGCGTTCGGCATCAACCGGCGGACGGGCAAACTGCGGTTCCTCAATGAAGTCGCTTCAGGTGGAACCATTCCGTGTTATGTGGCGCTCGACAAGACGGACAGGTATGCGTTGGTGGCCAACTATGGCAGCGGCAGCGTTACGGTGATCGAGGCGCGAAGAGACGGCCGCCTCGGCAAGGTGACGGCGTTTGATCAGTACGCGGGCTGCGGCGTTAATCCCCAGCGGCAGGAATGCCCGCACGCTCATTCCATTAATGTGTCGCCCGACAATCGCTTCGCCATTTCCGCAGACCTCGGGCTCGATAAGGTGCTCGTCTATCGCTTCGACCAAAAGACCGGCGCGCTGGCACCGAACAATCCTGCCTACGCCTCGGTCAATGCAGGCTCGGGGCCGCGGCACATCGCATTCGCGCGCAACGGTCGATTCGTTTACGTCATCGGCGAGATGAAGTCGAACATCACCACGTTCGCGTACGATGCCCGGCGCGGGACACTGCGCAAACTGCAGACCATCTCAACGCTGCCGAAAGGTTACAAGGGGCAGAGCGATTGTGCCGAAGTTGCGGTGAGTCCGACCGGGAAATTCGTCTACGGATCGAACCGCGGGCACGACAGCATCGCCGTGTTCGCGGCCGATCCGAAGAAGGGAACTCTCACTCCAGTCGAGCGCGTGCCGAGCGGCGGCAAGACGCCGCGCCACTTTGCCATTGATCCGACGGGCTCCTATCTTCTCGTGGCCAACCAGGAGTCGAACTGTGTTGCGGTCTTTGCCGTTGACCGCAAGACCGGACGCCTCACTCCCACCTGCGAAAAGGCGAATGTCAGCTCACCGGCGTGCGTGCGATTTGTGACTTTCTAGTCGACCGTGCAATTTTTACCCGCTGTACCATAATCAAACAACTTTTGAGCGCGAGTGCATTTTTCAGAGGGCAAAATTTATATAAGTGTAACATAATAAGATACTTGTAAATTTTGAATTTTGAACCTGTGGAAATCCCATACGTCCCATTTTGGGGGTGGCCGGTAATATGTAGGCTCTTATGATAGGCTCTAAAGGGGTAAAGCCAAATTATGAATTATGAAGCATGAAGGGTGAATATGCCGGCGGCAAGTGACCAGTGGCAAGAATCCTGTGGCCGGTGATTAGCGGCGAGTGGCGCAAATAATTACGAATTACAAATTACGAGTTACGAATTCTGAACTCCGGGCAGCGATTTTCAAGTTCCGGGCTCTGGTTTGGAACCGTGCTCGCGGCTCTGCGTTGACTTGCCTTCCTGCGTGTCCGATAATCCCTGCAACGCAAATTCCAACGCACGGCCGAAGGGAGCGAATGGAGAAAGGCCGCGGCCTGTCCATCCCAGTCCTACTGTTGGCGGCGTGCGCGACGCTTTTCGCGCGATCGCGCAAGGCGCCCACCATCACGCCGGAGCAGGCCCAGGCACACATTGGGCAGTCGGTGCAGGTTTGCGGCCAGGTAGCGCGCGTGCATCTCGCGTTCAAGACTCGTGGCCAGCCCACGTTCATCGATTTCGGCCAGCCTTATCCTCACGCACCGTTCACCGCCATCATCTGGAGCCTGGACCGCGCCCTGTTCGACAAGCCTGAGAAGCGCTACCTCAACAAGCGCGTCTGTGTTACCGGCCCCATCAAACTCTATCGCGGCCAGCCGGAAGTCATTCTGCACAGCCCCAAGCAGGTCAAGGTAAAGTAGGCGCGTGTGCAGTTCTGGCAGCGGAATTCTGCGCCCGGCGCGCCGCCAGAGTTGATCCCATGGTGGCGCTGAGGTACGAGTAGCGGATTTCCGCGTTCCTTTCTACTGTCACGATAGGGCTTGACAATCCCCACGCACGGTGGCAATCTTCCCCTAGCCTGACTATAGGAGAGACCTGCCCATGCCTCGCACCGAGATCCCGCCCGGAACACTCTACA
>DATLWV010000096.1:0-24959 GCA_035576145.1 Terriglobia bacterium | reverse complement strand
GTGGCGGGGAAGGCTTGCGGGAGCGATACGTTGGCAGAAATAAGCAGTCTACTTAGACTTTTAACTGTCCGTAACCAATTGAAAATGTGGAGGTACGATTTTGGAACTAAAATTGTGTGGGACAAAAAAGATGTTATTTTGGAAAACGAACCCGAGAAGTTGTTGATAACAAAGGTTCGGCCACGAAAAACAAACCCAAACGAACCCAAAAACGAAGCCGGGAAGTTGTTGAAAATACGTAGCTGTGGAAAAAACAAACCCGGAAACGAACCGGAGCATCTTGTTGAAAATAAAGGGTAGCGAAAAAACGAACCGGAAACGAACCCGAGAAAAATCCCGCCAGTTCCGGGCCTTCAATTTGCCACTGCATCCCTCTTCCGGACTTCTCTGTGCAACATGACATCAAATCTGCCGACGGGCAGAGGCTACTTTGCGCGCCGGATGACGAGACAGACTTGCCGCTACATTTCGCCATTCTCCGCTGGAGGCCCGGCAAATTGACGGTCACAATGTCAAAGAGTAGACTGAACAGTTAATCGCCAGACAGGCGGAGGCTCACCGCTTCCGGCCATTCCAGTCCCACCAAGGAGCGAACTGTGGCAACTTCTCCCAACGAATACCTGCAATCCAACCGGGAACAATTCCTCGACGGGCTGAAAGATTTGCTGAGAATACCGAGCATCAGTACGCTGCCGGAAAACAAGCCCGACATCCGCCGGACCGCCGAGTCCATTGCCAATGAACTCCAGGAGATGGGCATGCGCGGCGTTGAAATCATCGACGGGAAGCCAGGCCGGAACCCTCTGATTTACGCGGAGTGGCTGGAGGCGCCGGGCAAACCCACGCTGCTGCTCTACGGCCACTACGACGTCCAGCCACCTGATCCCCTGGACGAATGGACGTCGCCTCCATTCGAGCCCACCATCCGAGGCAATGACATTTTTGCGCGAGGAAGCTCTGACGACAAAGGTCAAACCTACATTCTGCTGAAGGCCGTGGAATGTTTTCTGCGAACCGAAGGCAGGCTTCCTGTCAACGTCAAGTTCCTGATCGAAGGCGAGGAGGAGGTTGGCGGAGAGCACATCGAGGAGTATGTCGCCCTCAGCCCGGAAAGGCTGAAAGCCGACGCCGCCGTCGTCTGTGACACCGAAATGTTTGCGCCCGGCCTGCCAACCCTCACCACGGGACTGCGCGGCCTGGTTTACGTGGAACTGGAAGCGCGCGGAGCCAGCCACGATCTGCATTCAGGAGTCTACGGCGGCGCCGCTCCCAATCCCATGCAGGCGCTGGCGGAAATTATCGCGCGCCTCAAGGGCCCCGACGGCAAGATCCGCATTCCCAACTTTTACGAGGACGTGAGCAAGCCCACCCGAAAAGAACTGGAAGCATGGAAGCGGCTGCCCTTCAAAGAGAAAGCCTTTCTGAAAAAGGAAGTTGGCTCCTCGGCGCTGACCGGCGAGAAAAATTATTCAGTGCTCGAGCGCCTGTGGGCGCGGCCCACATTTGAAGTGCACGGCATTCGCGGTGGCTTCGTCGGCGAAGGCGCAAAAACGGTGATTCCCGCGGTGGGCACGGCCAAAATAAGCATGCGCCTTGTTCCGGAAATGAATCCAAAGAAGGTACTCCGACAGTTCACCACGGCGGTGAAAAAACTTACTCCCAAGGGAATCAAGACGACCGCGCGGGTTATCAGCACGGCGCCGGCTTCAGTGGTCTCGACCGACAGCCCCTACATTGCCGCGGCCGCGGAAGCCATGGAAAAAGTGTTCAAAAAGAAGACGGTGTATATGCGCTCCGGAGGGTCAATTCCCATTGTCGGCCTTTTCCTCAAACATTTGAAGATTCCGAGCATCATGATGGGCTTCGGCCTGCCGGACGATAACCTTCACGCTCCGAATGAGAAGTTCCATCTGCCCAATTTCTACGGCGGCATTGAAGCCGTCATCCGCTATTTTGAGCTTCTTGGAAAATAGCATTGCCTGCCATCCGGCACGTTCCCGACGGAACCGCTTGAGTTCCAATTGCGTATCCTCCAGAGGAGCGCGGTTCCAGACAGTGCGAATTCCCGCAGGCGCCTGCTGGGCCCTGCCGGCCGCAGAAGGCAGACCCTTCGGCGGAAACCGTTGCAGCGAGCATACTCTGAAAAGGACGGGAGAAACGATGCGTCAACTCAAACACCAGCGGTGGCAAATCGCGATTTCAGTTCTGTTGTTCTCTGCGGCTCTGGTTGCGCTGCGCGCGAGTGTCTATGCAGATGAAGGAATGTGGACTTTTGACAATCCGCCGGTAATGCAGCTGAAAGAGCTTTACGGGTTTACTCCAACCAAGGCCTGGCTCGATCACGTTCGCCTCTCCAGCGTGCGCTTCAACGACGGCGGCTCGGGATCGTTTGTCAGCCCGCACGGCCTGGTGCTGACCAATCACCACGTGGCCCTGGGCCAGCTGCAGAAACTATCTACTCCTGAACATGACTACGCCAGCGGGGTCTTCTATGCCCGCACCGAGGCACAAGAGCTGAAATGCCCAGACCTGGAACTGAACGTTTTAATGTCGATGGAAAACGTAACAGACCGCGTGATGGCGGCTGTGAAGCCCGGCATGACCGACGCCGACGCCCTGAAAGCCCGGCGCGCGGAAATCGCAAAGATTCAAAAAGAGAGCCTTGACGCTACCGGGCTGCGCTCTGACGTAATCCAGCTCTATCAGGGAAGCGAATACTGGCTTTACCGGTACAAGAAGTATACCGATGTGCGACTGGTCTTCGCTCCATCGCAGCAGATCGCATTCTTCGGCGGTGACCCGGACAATTTCACCTACCCTCGCTACGACCTCGACTTCGCGCTCTTCCGGGTGTACGAAAACGACAAACCCGTCGAAAGCCGGAACTATCTGAAGTGGGACCCACAGGGTCCCAAGGACAACAGCCTTGTCTTTGTCTCAGGCAATCCCGGATCCACCAGCCGGCAGGACACTTTGGCTCAGCTTCAACTCCTGCGTGACGAGATGTTTCCTCTCACACTCCAGATCCTCAACCGGCGTCTTGAAACGCTTCAGCGGTATTCCGCCCAGGGCCCGGAGCAGGCACGCCAGGCTTCCAGCCGCATCTTCTCCCTCCAGAACTCTCTGAAGGCGTATACCGGCATGGAAAACGGCCTGCGCAACCCCGAACTGATGGCCAAGAAAGAGAATGATGAAAAGGAATTCCGCCAGCGTATTGCTGCAAATCCTGCGTGGCAGAAAGAATATGGCGGCGCCTGGAATGAAATCGCGGAAGCACAAAAGAAACTGGCCCTGAAGCTGAAGCCTTACCGCTTCCGGTCAATCGGCGGAGCGCCGCTGGCGAATGAGGCGCTGACCATCGTTTTATACGTTCAACAGGTGGCGAAGCCTGATGGCGAGCGGCTCCCGGGTTTTCACGATTCGCAGCTTGCTTCCCTGCGGTTCAGGCTTTTTTCACCCGCGCCGTTCTACCTTCCCATGGAGCAGGCGATGCTGGCCGACGTACTGAAGCAGTCAGGCGAAGAACTCGGAACGGAGGACCCGTTTGTGCGTGCAGCCCTCCAGGGAAAATCTCCGCAGCAAGCGGCCCGTGATGCTTTTGCAGGAACGAAGGTGGGCGACGCCGCGTTCCGCAAGTCGCTGATCGAGGGCGGCGAAGCCACAGTCGAATCTTCCACAGATCCGCTGATTGCGCTTGCCCGAAGGATAAGCCCCGAAATTCTGGCCATGGTCAAGTGGTACGACGACAACGTTGAGAGCGTTGAAACACGCGCGGGGGAGAGGATCGGAAAAGCACGCTTTGCAGTGTACGGCAAGAGTGCCTACCCCGACGCAACCTTCACCCTGCGCCTGGCTTATGGCACGGTGAAGGGCTATCCCATGAACGGGACCGAGGCGCCTCCCCACACGACCTTCTACGGCCTCTACGACCGCGCCCATAGCTTTGGCCTCAAGCCGCCTTTCAATCTGCCTGACCTCTGGCTTAAGGCGGAAAGAAAACTTGACTTGAATACGCCGCTGGACTTTGTAACCACCTGCGATGTGGTAGGCGGCAACTCCGGGTCACCGGTCATCACGCGCGATGGCAGCGTGGTGGGAGTGATCTTCGACGGCAACATCGAAAGCCTGGTCGGCTACTTTGTCTTCAACGAGAAGGACAACCGGTCCGTGGCCGTGGCTACCACAGCCATCATTGAAGCGCTGCGCAAGGTCTATGACGCCGGCCCCGTAGCCGACGAACTGGAAGGGAAATCGGCCGCAACCACCGCACCGTAGGGACGGCATTTAGCGGGCGATACCAGCAGAATAGAGGCGCTACGATCAACACTCAATCATCGGCCCCTCCGCAGACTAGCGAAAGACCACGTGCCGGGGCTGGGGCATGGGAACATTCCCCTTCAGATTTCGCCACAGGATGCGGTTGAGTTCCGCGGTATTCGCCTGATCAGCATGAACAAAATCCATCCGTGCAGAGCCTCGCGCACCAGGCGCCTTGGGCGAGTTCATTTGATAAATCAGCCCGTTTTTCTGGTTCCTGTAGTCGGCCGTAAAGGCAGGCTGATTTCCCGGCCCGGCAAATTCAGGCACCATCACAGGGGCCTGGGCGTCATTGATGTTCATGGGTGGCAGCGCCAACAGGGCTTCCATGGTTCGAATGGTGCTGACCGTGGTGTAGAAATCGTGATCGACAAAGGGCTGGCTGGACGAACCCTGAGAGTACTTGCTGATCACAAGCATAGTGCTGCGATGAGCATCCACATGGTCGGGGCCATCCTGGGCGTCATCTTCCAGAATGAAGATAGCAGTGTCGTCCCAGTACGGACTCTGCGAAACGGCCTCAACCACACGGCCAACCGCCAGATCGTTGTCTGCAACGGAAGCAGAAGGCGTAGGCATTCCGGGAGAAGTTCCTGCGGTGTGGTCATTCGGCAGACGGAGGATGATGAACTGGGGCATGGTTTCACCCTGGCCGGCCTGGCGCGCTTTGACAAATCCACCGAGTTCATTCAGGAATTCATCGGCGCGCAACTGGTCCGGATAATCCAGCCGGAAGTCGGCAAACTTCGGATCAAAGTTACCCTGCAGTTCAGGCTTGGTAGCCTCATCATAAGCAATCATCGGAACGGGCCAGGGCCAGGGGCTGGCCGAACCCCGTGGATCGCCGACATCCGAAGGCAACGGTTGGCCCGGGAGGATTGCCTTCTGGCGGCAGGCCCCCTGGGCAGCGAGGGGAGTTCCGGCCTTGGGCGAAGCGCCTGTGGAACCGGCATCGCACCAGTGGGTCGTAACAAATTCACCATAGTTACGGTGGGTCAGGCCGTTTCGGGCTACGTTTGCCCAGATGAAGCCGGTGCCAGGCTCGTCAACATCCGGAATGTTTTCAGCAAGCGGGTTATGTCCAAGCACTTGGCCTTCAAAGTCGTACGTCCGTTCGCCGCTGCGGTAACCAATCTGCCAGGTCCGTTCATTGTAGTCGCTGGTAATAGCAGCCATCGACCAGACGTGCCCGTCCCCGGACACCTCGCCGCTGCAGTAGAAATTGTCGATGATCCCAAACTGCCTTGCCAGCGCGTGCTGGTTCGGCGTAATCTCCTCGCCGTACATAACCAGCGATGGATCGGCATTTCCAGGTTTCAGGTCTCCAAAGACCTGGTCGTACGTGCGGTTCTCCTTGATGATGTAAATCACGTGGTGAATGGGGATCTTGTCGCCGTTGAAAAGGACCCTCTCCTTCGGCTTCGCCTGCATCAGGTTGCTGAGCTCAACCTCATGCGTCAAATCGGCGAGGCGGTTCTGAATATCGCCGATATCCGCCACGGCCACAGAACCATGCATCAGTGCAGCGATGTAGGGGTGCTTTCGGTTGCCCCTCGGCCGTGCCTTGACCAGCGGCCCGGCGTTCGGCCCGGACCCTTCCCCCTTTCCGGTGACAATCATCAAACTGTTTCCATCGGTGGCAAGCGCGGTGGGATACCACTCAGTGGGGATGAAACCCGTAGCCTTTTGCGGTTCCGCAATACTCAGCGAGTGGGCGCCCAGATTGCTCATATCAAACACAGCGACTGCATCAGTGGAAGCACCTGCAACATACAGCTTCTTGCCATCTGCGCTCTGGGCAAGCGCGTCAGGGTAGCTGCCGCCGTACTGCTGCTCAGGCAGTTCCGTGGAAAGCAGGCCCGCCACTTCGCCCTTTTCAACGTCAACCACTGCTACTCGGTCGCTGTTGGTGAGAGTCACGTAGAGGTATTTCTGGTCAGGGCTCAGCAGCATTGCCGTGGGATGCGATCCAGCCGCCACCGGAGACTTGGGCTCGAGAAGCGGGATGCGGCGGATGACCTTGCCAGTTTCGAGATCCAGTTGGGCAATGGCCGAGGCATTCCAGAGCGAGCAAAACCCGGTCTTCCCGTCACTCATGGCGGTAACTCCGTAGGGAAAAGCCGCCGGCACCACCGCCGCTGTGCTCAGAGGAAAACGCTGAAGAACCTTCCCGCTCTTAGTGTCCAGCACAATGGCATCGTCAGCAAGGTTTTCTGCTACCAGAAGCTTTTCACCACCGGCGCCCGGAAGCACCGCAAGCCCTGCCGGATAAGAAATTGCCATGCCTTTGGGCAGCGCCTCCGAGTCCACGATGGACTTCTTGTCACGGGCAAGAGGAGCAAGGGGAATCTTGATGAACCTGTCCGGCGTAAGCCTCCCTCCCTCGAATGTATAGACTGCAATGCCGTTGCCGGTATCGTTGGGCTTCTTGCCGAGAGGATCAGTAAGCGACGACATTGAAGCATACAGCTTGCTACCGTCGTGGCTGAAGGCCAGACCCAGGTAGTAGGTTTGTCCCGCGCGCTGGCCCAGGCGAGAGTCGGGATAATCAGTGACCTTATGAGTCGAAAGATCAAGGATTGCAATCGACTGCTGAAAATCGGATTGTTCCGTCCCGTAGCCGTTGTTCAGGATCGCCAAGTACCCGCCGTTCGGACTCAGAGTAACAGCCGTGGGGAAACTGTTGGTAGGCTGCGGATGGCCTGGAGCCGGAACATACAGAGCTTTGCTGGAAGGAAGATTAATGGAGCGTGGCCGGGCCTTTTCGGGTCGTCTCGCCAGCTCAAAAACAACGACGATGACAACAAGGATTGCCAGGACAACAAGCAATGTACGCAGCTTCATTGGGCCACACTCCTCTTGATTTATGAAGAGTGCGCATTATCTCACAATTTGGGCCCAACGAAACAGGTTGTAACGAAATCTTAACAGAGGAAAGGAACCTTCTTTATTTAAGAAGAAAATATACGCCTGGACCGGCTTCAGAGAAGTACAACACGAGGGACGAGGGTAATGATGTTAAACCCCAATGTGCCGTCCGGACATGGGTCTGCCCGTCCGGCACGGTGCGCACAGTCCGAATGGAGGTTTCTGACTCCAGCTATTCCTCGGACTCAGGCGGCAGGCCCGGCTGCTGGGCTGCAGCTTGCTCAGCCGCTTTTTTACGGCGCTCGGCCCGCTTTGCCCGGAGCTCAGCGCGCTGTTGCAAGATCCGGTTTCCGACCAGCTCCAACACAGCCGTATCAGCTCCATCGCCACTCCGCCAGCCGGTCCGCACAATGCGGGTATACCCGCCGTTGCGCGACTCGTAGCGCTTCGCAATGTCTCCAAAAAGCTTCTGCACCGCCGGAGCGCTCAACGCATAACTTGCCGCCAGCCGACGGGCGTGAAGGTCGCCTCGTTTTCCAAGCGTAATCATACGCTCCGCAGCAACCCGCGCCTCCTTGGCTTTGGGGAGAGTGGTTTCAATCCGCTCCTCCAGAATCAGCGAGGTCACCAGATTTCGCAAGAGGGCCCGCCGATGCTCAGTGTTTCTGCCAAGTTTTCTTCCGTAATTACGATGCCGCATCTTTAGCTTTCCTGTCCCCAGGCTGGCTGGTCTGAAGCCGGCTGGCTCGCTGCAGGCAGGGGATTGCCCCTTTCGTCAAATTTCATGCCCAGGCCCAGGCCCATTGCCGTCAGAATTTCTTTAATCTCATTCAGAGATTTCCGGCCGAAGTTCTTGGTCTTCAGCATCTCCTGCTCAGACTTTTGCACCAACTCTCGAATCGTTGAAATGTTGGCGTTCTTCAGGCAGTTGTAGGAGCGAACCGAAAGTTCCAACTCCTCAACTGAACGGTCGAGATTCTCGTTATAGACGGTCGCCGGTTTCTCTTCGGCGATCTCCTCGGAAATCGTACCTTCCTCGAAGTTGATGAAGATGCTCATATGGTCTTTGAGGAGTTTGGCCGCCAGGCCGATTGCATCCTGCGGGGTAACGGCGCCGTTGGTCCAAACGTCAAGCGTAAGCTTGTCGTAGTCCGTCATCTGTCCCAACCGGGCGGCTTCCACCGCGTAGTTGACTTTGCGAATAGGAGAGTGCACGGAGTCAACGGGGATGTAGCCGATCGGAAGGTCTTCATCAAAATTCTTTTCCGCAGAAACGTACCCTCTCCCAATCTTCACACGCATTTCGATCCGAAGGCTGCCACCTTCGCTGACCGTGGCGATATACGCGTCCTTATCCAGGATTTCGATGTCTGCGTCTTCCTGGATCATGCTTGAGGTCACCTCGCCGGGCTTACTTACTTCCAGGGTGAGAGTTTTTGGGCCCTCGACATTCATCTTCAGAGGAATCTGCTTGAGGCTGAGGATGATGTCTGTTGCGTCTTCCACCACCCCGGGGATGGAAGAAAACTCATGCATGACCCCTTCTATTTTGACCGCCGTAATGGCCGCACCCTCAATCGACGAGAGAAGAACACGGCGCAGCGCGTTCCCGATGGTTGTGCCGAAGCCTCGTTCGAAGGGCTGTGCCGTGAACTGACCATACTTGTCGGTCAGGGTATTTGTATTGCAGACAAGCCGCTTGGGCTTTTGAAAACCTTTCCAGAGCATATTGCCTTCACCTCCCTGGAGGCGTCACCGCTGCCTCCAGTGCTATCATCTTGGGTAACTTAACTATTTCGAATAAAGCTCAACAATCATCTGCTCCTGAATCGGGAAGTTAACGTCTTCGCGCTTTGGAACAGAAACCACCTGGGCCTTCAGATTTTCGCGATCGAGCGCCAGCCATGGCGGAACGCCGCGATTCCCCGAGAGGTCAAGCGACCGCTGGATGGCTTCCAGCTTGCGGCTCTTTTCACGAACCGCAACCTCCTGGCCGGGAACCACATGGAACGAGGGGATGTTCACCTTCTTCCCGGAAACCTCGATGTGGCCGTGGCGCACCAACTGGCGGGCTTCGGCTCGCGACGTGGCCAGGCCGAGCCGGTAAACAACGTTATCCAGGCGCTGTTCAAGCATCAGAAGCAATGTCTCGCCAGTGACGCCCTTGCGGCTTGCGGCCTTTTCAAAATAGTTGCGAAACTGGTTTTCGAGAATCTGGTAGAGACGGCGCACCTTCTGCTTTTCCCGCAGCTGAATCCCATAGCCCTGGGGCTTCGGGCGGCGCGACTTTCCGTGCTGGCCCGGAGGGAAGTTCCTCTTCTCAATGGCGCACTTGTCGGTCAGACAACGCTGGCCCTTCAAAAAGAGCTTCTGCCCTTCCCTGCGGCAAAGCCGACATACTGCTTCACGATATCTTGCCAAACAAACCTCCTGTAACGTCCCATCCCGGACTGGAGCGCCAGTTTCATTGCCCCGGCGTAACGAGCATCACCCCGCCGCCTCTTCAATCCTCGTACACATGCACGTAATTACACTCGACGCCGTTTGGGCGGGCGGCAGCCGTTGTGCGGAATCGGCGTAACGTCCTTCAGTTCCCGGACCTCCAGCCCGGACGCAGCGAGTGCGCGGATGGCTGACTCGCGGCCCGCACCTGGCCCCTTCACGCGAACCTGGACGCTCCGCATCCCGTGGTCCCGGGCGGCACTGGCCGCCCGCGAGGCCGCCTGCTGTGCGGCAAACGGAGTCCCTTTACGCGACCCACGAAAACCCAATGCGCCGGCGCTGGACCAGCAGATGGTTTTCCCGTCAGGGTCGGTTATGCACACCATCGTGTTGTTAAACGTCGCCTGGATGTGCACCACTCCATGGGGAACGACACGTTTGTCACGCTTCTTAAAAGTCTTTTTCTTGCCTGCTTTCGCCGCTGCCTTCGCCATAATCCTCCGTCAAAACCCTGTTACGGCTATCGAACTAAAAGCCGAGGTCGCAGTACCTCAGGAATCTTATGTCTTTGCCGACGCCTTCTTCTTATTCGCAATCGTGCCCCGGCGCGGACCTTTGCGCGTCCGGGCATTTGTATGGGTCCGCTGTCCCCGCGCTGGCAGGTTACGCCGGTGCCGCATACCGCGATAGGAACCAATTTCAATCAGCCGCCTGATGTTCAGTGCGGTCTCTTTTCGAAGGTCACCCTCTACGCCGCCTTCTTCTTCGATGATCTGCCGAATATGCGTTACCTCTTCTTCGGTCAAATCCTTCACCGGCTTGCCGGGGTCAACCCCCGCACGCCCGAGGATGGAGAGCGACCTGGCGCGTCCAATCCCGTAAATATAGGTGAGGCCAATTTCAACCCGCTTTCGGATTGGCAAATCAACCCCTGCAATACGTGCCATAAAAAACCTCCAAGTCCATCAAACCCAACGGCCTTTTTCCCAAAAAGAGAATCTAAAGGCCGGGCTCCGGAATCCCGTGCTGCGAACCTAGCCTTGCCGCTGTTTGTGTTTTGGGTTCTCGCAGATCACCCGCAAAACCCTGCCACGCCTTACGAACTTGCACTTGGAACAGATCTTTTTCACAGAAGAACGAACTTTCATTTCTGCTCTCTTTCTTCCTTTGCAGCGACCTTCAGATTTGCGATCCATCGACACACGATACAAGACCCCTCTGCTCCCTCGGATCCCGGACTGCCAAGGGGCCGCCGCTACTTGTAGCGGTAGACGATACGGCCTCGCGTCAAATCGTATGGCGAAAGCTCCACAGCAACCTTATCACCCGGCAGAATTCGGATAAAATTCTTCCGCATCTTGCCGGAAATGTGGGCCAGAACCTTGTGCTTACCATTTTCCAGCTCCACACGAAACATGGCATTCGGTAGCGATTCAATCACTGTCGCCATCACCTCAATCGCTTCTTCTTTGGCCATAGACCTTTTTCTTCGCCTTAACAGCGAGCCACAATCTCTCGCTCCCCGGTTACAACCGGGTCAAAACATCGGGACCATTGTGCGTCACAGCTATCATATGCTCAAAGTGCGCTGACGGAGCGCCATCGATAGTGACAGCCGTCCACTGGTCATCAAGAATCTTCAATCCGGGACCGCCTACATTAACCATAGGCTCAATCGCCAGAACCATTCCCTCCTTCAACGGAGGACCGTAGCCTGGCGGTCCAAAATTTGGAATCTGGGGTTCTTCGTGGAGTTGGCGGCCAATTCCGTGGCCGACAAACTCCTTTACAACTGAAAAACCGCTGCTTACCACGTGTTGTTCTACGGCGGCCGAAATATCACCCAGCCGGTTCCCCACGCGCGCCTTGTCAATCGCCAATTGCAGCGATTGTTCGGTCACGCGAAGAAGTTTCTGGAGCGATTCCGATATCGTTCCAACCGGAACCGTCATGGCAGCGTCACCGTAATAGCCGTCAATTATCACACCCAGATCAAGACTTACGATGTCGCCTTCATTCAAACGGCGGTCCGAGGGAATGCCGTGAACAATCTGTTCATTCACGGATGCACACAGGCAGCATGGGTACCCTCGATAACCTTTGAAAGCCGGCTTTGCTCCCACCTGGGCCAGTCGCCGCTCAACGAACTTCTCCAGGTCCATGGTTGTCACACCGGGCTTCGCCTGCTCACCCGTCTCTTCCAGGACCTCTCTGACCAGCCGTCCGCTCCGGCGCAACTTCTCTATTTCCGCCGCCGACTTACAGATAATCATGTGTCTTCACAAGGCTCAGCAGTCTTCCTGTGATCGCTTCAGGGTCCCCGCTTCCATCCACCTGACGCAACGCGTTCTTCCGCTGGTAATAATCAATCAGCGGCAAAGTGTCCTGTTCGTATGCCTTCAGGCGGATCCTGATCGCTTCCTCGTTGTCATCCGCCCGTTGGACTAGCCGGCCTCCGTCCTTATCACAAATGCCGCCATGGCGCGGAGGATTCATGTAAACGTTGTATATCTCTCCGCAGGCCTGGCAGGTCCTGCGGCCCGTCAATCGCTTGATCACGGAATCGGTAGCCACCTGGATGTTTAGAACCAGCGGCTCACCAAAGCCGACCCTCTCAAGCATGGCGTCAAGGAATTTTGCCTGAGCGATGGTTCTGGGAAAGCCGTCCAGAATGGCGCCTTCCCTGCAGTCAGGCCGGCTCAGCCGCTCTTCCACGATCGGGGAGATTACATCGTCCGGAACAAGTTCTCCTTTATCCATCTTAGCCTTAGCAGCCAGACCAAGGCTAGTTTTTTTCCGCGCAGCCTCCCGAAGGATATCACCCGTTGAGACGTGCGGAATACCCAGTTCCCTGGCAACAACTCGCGCCTGGGTTCCTTTGCCGGCGCCTGGGGGCCCCAGGAAAATGAGGATCTGCGCCATCGTTCGCCTTCTTTGCGTTCAGTACACTCACGAGGCAGCGCGACGCCCCCGAACACGCCCCTTCTTCAGAAAACCTTCGTAATGCCGCATGATCAATTGCGCCTCAACCTGCTGGATGGTATCCATCGCGACACCTACCACGATCAGCAGTGAGGTGCCGCCAAAGTAAAAGTTGATATTCAGTCCATGAAGAAGCCACCCGGGAAGGTTTGAATCAAACCATTGCCCACCCAGCCAGACCGGCAGGTGGTTCAGCCGCATTCCGGCAAGCATCACTTCGGGAATCAGCGCGATCAACGCCAGATAGAGCCCCCCAACCCAGGTAATCTTGGTCAGGACATCGTCCAGGTGATCAGCCGTCCGCTTGCCAGGTCGAATACCGGGAATAAATCCTCCCTGTTTCCTTACGTTGTCCGCGACCTCGTCCGGGTTGTAAATAATCGAAAGGTAGAAGTGCGCAAAGAAAATGATGAGGATGACATAAGTCAGCGTATATAGCGGCTCACCCCAGCCAAAGGCCGTCTTAAACCAGTCCAGCGCCCGGCCGAGAGCTCCCTGGCCCTGGCTTCCGGCAAACAGCGCGATCGTTTGGGGAAACGTCAGGATCGAGACCGCAAAGATGATCGGCATCACGCCGCCGCTGTTGACCTTCAGCGGGAGGTGCGTAGAAACACCTCCAAGAACCTTCCGTCCCACAATTCGTTTTGCATACTGGATCGGAATGCGGCGCTCTCCTCGCTCAACGAAGACGATGAAAGCCACAACCACCAGCATGAAGGCAAGCAGCAGAAACACGACCGGAACGCTCCACGTGCGCGTTACAAACACATTCTGGTAAAGGTTCGCGATCGCGCGCGGCAGTCCGACCACGATGCCGGCAAAGATCAGCAGAGACATCCCGTTGCCGATGCCTCGCGCTGTAATCTGTTCGCCCAACCACATCACGAAAACCGCACCGGTCGTCAACGTAAGGACCGTGGTCAGCGTGAAGCCCAACCCGGGGTGGCTCACCAGAGGTACGTTCGCGCTGGTCTCTTTCTGCAGCGCAATCGCAATGCCGAAGGCCTGAAACATGCTGAGACCGACTGTCATCCAACGGGTATACTCCGTGATCTTCTTGCGGCCGAGTTCACCCTCTTTTTGAAGCTTCTCGAGAGTGGGAGAAACCACGCCCAGCAACTGCAAAATGATGGACGCCGTGATGTACGGCATAATGCCGAGGGCAAAAACCGTGAGGCGGTTCAGGCTACCTCCCGAAAACATGGAAAGCAGCCCGAACAGAGTGTTACCCAAACTGCTCAAGGCTTGAGCCAGGACGTCGGGATTAATTCCTGGTGTGGGGACATATGATCCCAGACGATAAACGGCCAGCATGAGCAGGGTAAACAGGATGCGTTTCCGCAGATCCGGAATCTCAGTAAGGCTTTTGAGATTCTCCATCATGCGGAGATCACCTCCGCTTTTCCGCCGGCCTTGGCAATCTTTTCTTCAGCCGACTTGGAAAAATGGTGGGCTGCAATTTGAAGGGGCGCGCTCAGTTCGCCGCCTCCCAGAACTTTAACCCCCTCGTGCAGATGCCTGATAAGTCCGCGCCGCTGAAGCAGTTCCGGGGTCACCTTTTCCTTGGGATCGAGCTTCGCCAAGTCGCCAAGATTCACGATGGCGTATCGCTTCTTAAATATATTGGTGAACCCGCGCTTCGGCAGACGGCGGTGCAACGGCATCTGGCCACCTTCAAACCCCGGGCGCATCCGCATGCCGGAGCGTGACCGTTGCCCTTTGCTGCCTCGAGTCGCTGTCTTCCCGTGCCCCGAGCCCATGCCCTGGCCAACCCTCTTGCGGCGCTTGTGAGCGCCACTTGGAGGCCGAAGAGATCCAATATGAATGGCCATGACGATTATTTCTTACCTTTCTTCGACTTGGATTCCTTCTTGGCCGCGGCCGCAGGTTTCGGCGCTGCTGCCTTTCGTTTCGGCTTTGCCTTCTCAGCGCCCTTGGCAGTCTCCTTGGGGGACGGCTTGGCCGCGCGCCCTTTTGCCGCCACAGCCTTCTTCGCCGGAGCCGCAGCCTTCACCTCGGCTGCCACAGGCTCCTCGACAGGCGCTTTCTTGGCAGGTTTCTTCGCAGGCGGTGCTGCAACTTTGGATTCCGCCGGAATTATCTTGTATTCCGGGATTTGAGTCCATACAGAAGCCGCCGGGGGCTCAACCACCGCGACCAGATGACATACCTTCGCAACCAGCCCGCGGAAGTGCGCTGAGTCGGGCCGCTCAACAACCTGATTCAAACGGTGCAGACCGATGCTCCTGACAACTTCCTTCTGCTTTCGCGAAAATCCGATGCCGCTCCGGATCCACTTAATATGAATTGTTCCGGTCTTCTTTGGCACGATCCTTCAGCCTCCCTAAATTTCTTCCACTGGCTTCCCGCGCAAGGCGGCAACATCTTCGGTGTTCCGCAGGCTGAGAAGTGCCTGCATCGTGGCCTTGACAACATTGTGCGGGTTTGTCGTGCCCAGTGATTTGGTCAGGACGTTCTGAATTCCTGCGGCCTCCACCACCGCGCGGACAGGTCCACCGGCTATCACGCCCGTTCCCGCAGCGGCTGGTTTTAATAAGACCCGGCCTGCGCCGTAATGGCCAACCACCGTGTGTGGAATCGTGGTTTCAGTAATGTTGACCTTGTGTAACGACTTCTTGGCAAGCTCGATTCCCTTGCGGATGGCCATGGGCACTTCCCGCGCCTTGCCAGTGCCAAAGCCGACATAACCATTGCCGTCGCCCACAACCACCAACGCCGAAAAGCTGAGGTTCTTTCCGCCTTTCACGACCTTGGTGACGCGATTGATGGATACGACCTGGTCCTTCAGTTGTAACGTACTTGGGTCAATCCCAACAGCCAAATTGCGCTCTCCTTCGCGTTAAAACGTCAGGCCGTTTTGCCTAGCTTCGTCGGCCAGCGCTTTCACGCGCCCATGATAGGTATAGCCCCCGCGGTCAAAAACGACCCGGGAAATTCCAGCATCTTTCGCGCGTTCCGCCAGGGCTTTGCCAACAACCTTCGCGGCCGCAATGTTGCCGCCGCTCTTCAACGTCTTGCGGATCTCCGCATCGCATGACGACGCGGACACGAGCGTGCAGCCCCGGGCGTCGTCAACAATCTGAGCATAAATATGCTTGAGCGACCGAAACACGTTCAGCCTGGGGGCGGATGCAACACTTCGCACCCTCCGTCGGATGCGCTGATGAACCCTTTGGCGGCGGACATTCTTTGAAACTTGAGTCAACATGCCGTCTGCTATTCCTTCCTGAAGCCTAGGCCTTGGCGGCTCCTGCAGCCGCCTTGCCAACTTTCTTCTTCAGCCGCTCGCCGGTATATCGGACCCCTTTGTTCTTGTAGGGATCGGGCGGTCGCAAGCCGCGAATCTTGGCCGCGGTCTGCCCCACCAGGCGGGCGTTAGCTCCCTTGATAACCAGGTGCGTCTGCTTTTCAACAGTCACGGAAATTCCTTCCGGAATCGGGAAGTCGACCGGATGCGAGTAGCCCAGCGCCAGCACTACTGACTTGCCGCTCACCTCAGCTCGATATCCAATGCCGACGATATCCAGGTGCTTTTCAAAGCCTTTGCTAACGCCTTCGACGGCGTTCGCTACTTCAGCGCGAACCAGTCCGCGCAGCGCCACCTGGTCTTCGCTTTCCATCTGTGCCAGAAATGTCCCATCCTGCTTCTCGAGGCGAATCCCGCGGGGAAGAGGAACCTGCAGCGTCCCCTTTGGCCCTTTGACGGTCACCACATTTGCTTCCGGCTGGATCGTCACGCCGGACGGAACCTCGATCGGCTTTCGACCAATTCTTGACATAAACCTCAGCCTTGCCCGAAGTCCGGGCCTACTCCACGTTACAGAGAATTTCTCCGCCCACCTTAGCACGGCGGGCCGATTTGCCTGTCATCACACCCTGAGGCGTGGTCAGAATATTCACACCCAGCCCGCCAAGAACCTTCGGCACCTCACGCGAGCCAACATAAACACGGCGGCCTGGCCTGGAAACCCGGCCAATCTTCGTGATCACGCTGGAACCGTTCGGTGCGTATCGAAGGAAAACCCGCAAGGTCTGCTTCTTCTTCTCTTCCGAGACCTTGAAGTTGCTGATGTAGCCCTCTTCCTTCAGCACCCGGGCAAGCTCGACTTTCAATTTTGAGGACGGCATATCCACGCGTTGATGCCGCGCGCGAAGCCCATTGCGAATTCGCGTCAGCATGTCAGCGACCGGATCAGAAACAGCAGACATATCGCTCCCGATTCATTTGACTCGTCGCAGCTTTGTTCCTTCCTGCTGCGAAGGTTTTATCCAACTACCAACTTGACTTCACTACGCCAGGGATGTCTCCCTGCAGAGCAAGCTTGCGGAAGCAGAGACGGCACATCTCAAACTTCCGGAGATAGCCGCGAGGCCGGCCGCAGATGCGGCAGCGGTTCCTGTGACGAATCTTGTACTTCGGCTTCCGGACCAATTTTGCCATCTGGCTTGTACGAGCCACTGTTTATCCTCCTGCCTGCTCTTTCGGATCTTCCTGCGCGGCCTGCCTGCGCTGCGCTTCAGCGCGGAACGGCATCCCAAGGTGCTTCAGCAACGCCAGCGCCTCAGCGTCGCTTCGCGCGTCAGTCACAATGGAAATATTCATTCCCTTGACCTTTTCAATTTTCCCATACTCCACTTCAGGGAAGACCAACTGGTCGCGCAGCCCCAACGTGTAACTGCCCCGGCCATCAAACGCCTTGGTCGAAAGGCCACGGAAGTCACGCACACGGGGCAATGCTACATTCACCAGACGATCAAAGAACTCGTACATCCGGTCACCCCGAAGCGTTACCATCGCCCCAATCGGCATATTCTTGCGCAGCTTGAAGTTCGCGATAGACTTTCTTGCCCGCGTCACCACGGGCTTCTGGCCGGCGACCTGTCCGAGTTCGCGTGTGGCGGCATCCAGAATCTTGACATTCTGGATGGCCTCGCCAAGCCCCATATTCACCACAATCTTGCTGAGCCGGGGCACCGCCATGCGGTTCGGATACTTGAACTCTTCCATCAGGGCCGGAAGCACTTCCGACTGGTATTTTTCTTTTAATCGCGCTGCCATAATCGCCTGGTCTTCCTCGGTCTTTAAGTGTCAAGCACCTTTCCGCACTTGGTGCACTGACGAACCTTCTTGCCCCTCTCGCCTCCCGCCATGCGCTGATGGCGGACCCTTGTAGGGCCGCATTCGGTGCACAGAAGGGCCACGTTCGACACATTGATCGGGCCTTCTTTTTCCAGGATCCCGCCCCGAATCTGCTTGGAGGGGTTCGGCCGGGTGTGGCGCTTGATCATGTTCGCGTGTTCCACAAAAACCTGACCCTTGCGCGGCAACACTTCCAACACGCGCCCTGTCTTGCCCTTATCGCGCCCGGCAATAACCTGGACCTGATCATTCTTCCGGATATCCAGAGCTACTCCCATCACAGAACCTCCGGAGCAAGGGAAACAATCTTCAGAAACTTCTTCTCGCGGAGTTCACGGGCAACCGGCCCGAAAACACGCGTTCCCACGGGCTCCCCTGCGTCATTGATCAGCACCGCCGCATTTTCGTCAAACCGGATGTAACTGCCATCCCGACGCCGCTGCTCTTTCCGCATTCGAACAATTACCGCTTTCACGACCTTTCCCTTGGGCACGGGGCTCTCCGGCGCAGCTTCTTTAACCGATGCTGTAATCACGTCGCCCAGTCCGGCCTGCAGCCCTACGCTTCCGCCGAGAGGCAGGATACAGGAAAGCTTGCGGGCGCCGGAATTGTCGGCTACCTGCAAAATTGTGCGCATCCCGATCATGCGTTCTCCTCCGCCAACTGGCCGACCTGGACGGCCTTGGAAATAACCTGCACGACCCGCCAACGTTTCCGCCGGCTGAGCGGGCGTGTTTCTTCAATCCGCACCGTATCGCCAGGCTGGCATTCGCCCCTCTCGTCGTGGACCAGAAACCGTTTCGATTTCCGAGTGACCTTCTTGTACAGAGGATGCATGATTCTTCGATCCACCGTCACCACGATGGTCTTTTGCATTTTATTGCTGCTGACCACTCCGATTTTTTGCTGCCGCGTCTTATTCAGCATTACCCATCGTCCTTGTTTCTATGCCCTTGTTTTCCGTTCGGGGCTCAGGATTTCTTCTGAGCACTCAAGTTCAGGTCCCGCTCCCGCTGCACCGTCTGGACCCGGGCAATTCCTTTCCGAAGCTGGCGTATAACAGGTAGAACATCACCCTGGCCGCCGATCAACTGGAACCGCAGCTTCAGCAACTGCTGGCCGAACTGGACTCGATTGGTTTCAAGCTCCTCGTCCGTCCACTCGCGCATGTTCTCGGTGGGCCATTTCCACTTCTTGTCCTTTTCGAGTTTCACGCCCTGCACTCCTTCATACGATCAATGTGTCGTTTCCAGCCGGGTAACAAACCGTGTCGGCAGGGGAAGCTTGTCACTCGCCAGCCGGAAAGCCCGCCGGGCTTCTGCCTCGGTTACGCCTTCCATTTCAAACAGGATCCGGCCGGGTTTGACCACGGCAACCCAGAACTCAGGCGCGCCTTTCCCTTTGCCCATGCGGGTTTCGGCAGGTTTCTTGGTCACAGGCTTGTCCGGAAAAACACGAATCCACAATTTCCCGCCACGTTTCACGAAGCGCATGATCGCCACACGGCTGGCTTCGATCTGGCGGTCCGTAATCCATCCCGCCTCAAGCACCTTCAGCCCATAATCTCCAAAGGAGACCTTGGACCCCCGCCAAGCCTTCCCGAACATCCGGCCTCGCTGCTGCTTCCGGAATTTCACCTTGCTCGGCATCAACATGATTCATTCACCTTCAGTCCCGTTTACGCCACCATCGGCTGTTTTTAACCAACCGGGGCTTCAACATCCTCTGCCTTTGCGACCGGCCGGCGCCGCTGCTCGAGAATTTCGCCATTGTAAATCCAGCACTTCACGCCGATAACTCCATACGTCGTCCTGGCTTCCGCCAGTCCGTAATCGATATCGGCCCGCAGCGTGTGCAGGGGAAGCCTTCCCTGCAGGTACCATTCCGTCCTCGCGATTTCCGCGCCGTTCAGCCGGCCACCGACGCGGACCTTGATTCCTTTGCATCCGAAACGCAACGCCGAGTCCACGGCTTTTCGCATCGCCCGCCGGAACGCCACGCGCTTTTCAAGCTGCAGGGCAATCGACTCTGCCACCAACTGGGCATTCAGCTCAGGCCGGTGGACCTCCTGGATGTTAATCGGCAGCACCTCGCGGCCCGTTCGCCTTTGGACTTCCTGGCGAAGGCGATCAATTTCCGCCCCTTTTCGCCCGATGATGATGCCGGGACGCGCCGTATGGATTGAGATCTTCAGCTTGTTGCCCGGACGTTCCACTTCAATCGAGGAAACGCCTGCGCTTTTCAACTGGGCCTTGAGCTGCCGCTTCAGCTTCAGGTCTTCGTGCAGCAGGTCCGCGTAACCCTTCTTTGCAAACCATCGCGACTTCCAGGTCTTGATGTTTCCAAGACGAAATCCGTATGGATGAACTTTTTGACCCACCAACAACCTCCTCAGTCAATCCCTCGCCCGCCCTGCTCTCTCTGGCCTGATGCCGGAGAGGGCGGCCGCGCGCTCCAGCACACTAATCTTTCGATTCCGGCGATTCAACAACCAGCGTAATGTGGCTCATCCGCCGCTGATAACGGTATGCCCGGCCCATCGGAGCCGGTCGGATGCGCTTCATCCGAGGGCCTTCATTCACATAGGCTTTTGAAACCACCAATTCATCAACGTCCACCGAATCCGACTTCTGCTCGGCATTGGCAATTGCAGACTGAAGGACCTTCAACACTTCCTGCGCCACACGCTTCTTGGTAAAGCGCAGGGTATCAAGCGCCGAGTTGACGTTTTGCCCGCGAACCAGGTCGACAACCAGCCTGGCCTTCTGGGGTGAGACCCTCAAATACTTGCTTGTTGCTTTCGCTTCCATCGTTAGTTCCAAACCCTCAATTCTCGCTTCAAGCACCCGGCCTTGGCGCAGGGGTTGCGGCGCGTTCGGTCGCCGCTTTCACGCTGTGCCCCTTAAAGGTGCGCGTGGGGGCAAACTCACCCAGCTTATGCCCAACCATGTTCTCGGTGACATAAACGGGAATAAACTTCTTGCCATTGTGAACGGCGATCGTATGCCCGACCATTTCAGGAACGATCGTCGAACGTCTTGACCAGGTTTTGACCACCTTCTTTTCAAACCGCCGGTTGAGCAGTTCAATTTTCTTGATCAGGTGATCATCAATAAATGGCCCTTTTTTGAGCGATCTCGACAACCTTTCCTCCCTATTTCTTCTCGCGTCGCCTTACGATAAAGCGATCGGTTCGCTTGTTCTGCCGCGTCTTGTATCCTCGCGTGGGCTTGCCCCATGGGGTCACAGGGTGCCGGCCGCCGGAGGTCTTTCCCTCTCCTCCGCCGAGCGGATGATCAACAGGATTCATCGCCACGCCGCGGACCGTGGGCCGAATTCCTTTCCAACGCTTCCGGCCGGCCTTGCCGATCTTGATATTTTCGTGGTCAAGATTGCCCACCTGGCCGATGGTTGCCACACAATCAATGTGCAACTGCCGGACTTCCCCGGATGGGAGCCGGACCTGGGCATAATCGCCTTCCTTGGCCACAACCTGCGCGCTGCCACCGGCGCTCCTAACAAGCTGTCCACCTTTACCCGGCCGAAGCTCAAGGTTGTGAACGGTGGTCCCAAGAGGAATGTTCTTCAAGGGCAACGAATTACCCACAACGATGTCGGCCCCAGGGCCCGCCACAACCTGGTCGCCCACCTTCAATCCCTGCGGATAGAGGATATAGCGCTTTTCGCCATCCACGTAATGCAACAACGCGATGAACGCGGAGCGGTTTGGGTCATATTCGATCGTCGCCACACGCGCCGCAATCCCGACCTTGTCTCTTTTGAAGTCAATCACGCGATAGTGCCGCTTGTGCCCTCCGCCCCGGCGCCAGATGGTAATTCTGCCGGTGTTGTTTCGTCCTGAAATGCGGTCTTTTGGTTCCAGAAGCGGCTTATGGGGCCTCGAAGCCGTCAGCTCTTCAAAGCTTGATCCGGTCTGGTACCTTCGCGTTTTTGTGTACGGTCTGTACGTTTTAATTCCCATATTCTTCCGCTCACTCTTGAGGCAACTTGCTACACGGTCTCCGCGTACTCGGGAACCCGCGTCCCCTCTTTCAGCTTGACGTAAGCCTTCTTCCAGTCCGGCCGCCGACCGCTGGTCCACCCGCGCCGGCGCAACTTCCCCCGGAAGGAAGCCGTATGGACCGACTCGATTTTGTCGCGAAGCTCCACAAACATCTCTTCAACAGCCTGCTTGATCTCATTCTTGTTGGCGTCGCGACCAACCTGAAAGCAAAGGGTTCGCGAAGCGTCCTTCAAATCAACACTCTTCTCGGTAATGATGGGTTTGCGAAGGATCTGGTGCCCTGTCTTTTTCATCGCAAGGACTCCTGCAATCTCGTCAGCGCCCCTTCAGAAATCAGCAGCCGGTCATGGCTGAGGATGTGGTAGGCGTGAACGTCATGATGGCGCACCAGATCGCAGCCGGCGACGTTCCGGGAAGACAATTCCAGGTTCCGGTCACGCGTGTCACTCACAACCAGTGTGCCAGGCCCAACTTTCAGCTTACCCAGGGCCGCGACAAAAGATTTCGTTTTGGGTTCTGCAAGACTTAGGCGGTCCACAACTGTCATTTTATTTTCCTGGAATTTTGCCGCCAGGGCCGAGCGCAGCGCGCCCGCCAGAATCTTTTTAGGGAGCTCGATTGTGTAATCGCGCGGCTGGGGCCCATGCGCGATCGAACCATGCCGCCACAAGCTGCTTCGAATGCTTCCCACGCGCGCCCGCCCTGTTCCCTTCTGCCGCCAGGGTTTCTTGCCTCCACCCGAAACTTCTCCCCGGCTCTTGGTTGAGTGCGTGCCCCGCCGCTGGCTGGCCAGATAAGCCCGGGTTGCCTCCCAAAGCAGACTGCCATTCGGCTTGGCAGCGAACACCTCTTCAGCAAGCTCAAGGTCTTTGACCTTCGCCCCTTCAAGATTTCTTACTTCCACTGTTGCCATGTGTCTGACTCTCTTCTATCCCCGGCCTGTCCTAACTCTACTTGTGGGCAGCCCTCGCCTTTCGAACCATGACATAGCCGCCATCTGGGCCCGGTACAGCCCCTTCCACCAGGATCGCGTTATCTTCCGGCAGAACCCGCACAACCCGAAGATTCCGCACCGTCACCCGGTTGACGCCCATATGTCCTGCGGCCCGCATACCCTTGAAAACCCGCGAAGGGTATGACGATGATCCGATGGACCCTGGCGCACGATGGAACATCGATCCGTGTGCCGCGCCGCCCCCGCCAAAGTGATGCCGCTTGTGAAACCCGGCAAAACCACGGCCCTTGGAAGTACCAATCACGTCCACGGTGTCGTCGGCAGCAAAGATATCAGCAAGAACCTTGTCGCCAACCTTGACATCCCCGGACTCCTCATCCAGACGCACTTCCCGCAGAAACCGCGCCGGGTTAGCACCCGCACTCTTAAAGTGCCCCTCCAGAGGCTTTGTGACCCGTCGCGGAGGAGGAACCTCAACAAGGCCGATCTGGGCCGCATCGTATCCGTCTTTGGCGGAGGTCTTCCGCTGGATTACCACGCAGGGACCGGCCTTCAAAACCGTCACAGGAACAACGTCTCCGTTTTCCCCGAAGATTTGGGTCATCCCCAGCTTTTTACCCAAAATCGCCTTCAACATAATGGCTTCGACGCAAGTGAAATTGCGATCGGCCCGGCGTTGCGGGCCCGCACGCAACTACTTTGCGTGCTCCTTCCCGAACGCTTTGATCTCAATGTCCACACCGGCGGGAAGATCCAGCTTCGTCAGCGCGTCAATGGTTTGCGCTGTCGGTTCCAGGATATCCACCAGCCGCTTGTGGGTCCGAATTTCAAACTGCTCGCGCGACTTCTTGTCCGAGTGAGGCGAGCGAAGAACGCAGTACTTGTTCTTCACCGTCGGAAGCGGAACGGGTCCCGCCACCTGCGCTCCGGAGCGCTTGGCCGTTGAAACAATATCAGCCGCCGACTGGTCCAGCACCCGATGATCGTAAGCCTTCAGACGTATTCTAATTTTCTGATGAAGCATTTTCGCTCACTTATTCAATCACTTCGGTTACGGAGCCGGCGCCGACGGTGTGGCCGCCCTCGCGGATGGCGAACCGCAGCCCCTTCTCCATGGCGATCGGCGTAATCAGCTCGATCTCCATCGATACGTTGTCGCCCGGCATCACCATTTCCGTCCCCTGCGGCAGTGTCGCCACTCCCGTCACGTCCGTCGTCCGGAAATAGAACTGCGGCCGGTATCCCGAAAAGAACGGCGTGTGCCGCCCGCCCTCTTCCTTCGTCAGAATATAGGCCTCCGCCTTGAACTTCGTGTGCGGCGTGATCGATCCCGGCTTCGACAGCACCATCCCGCGCTCCACGTCGTCCTTTTCCGTTCCCCGCAGCAGCACGCCAATGTTGTCCCCTGCCTGCCCTTCGTCCAATAGCTTCTTGAACATCTCCACGCCCGTCACCACCCGCTTGAACGGCTCCGGCCTCAATCCCACTATCTCTATCTCTTCCTGTACCTTTACCTTCCCGCGCTCCACTCTTCCCGTCACCACCGTCCCCCGGCCCGAGATCGAGAAGATGTCTTCCACCGGCATCAGGAACGGCTTGTCAATCTCCCGCACCGGCAGCGGAATGTAGCTGTCCACCGCCTCCATCAGATCGTCAATCGACTTCTCCCACTTCGCGTCCCCTTCCAGGGCCTTCAGTGCCGAGCCCCGTACCACCGGTATCTCGTCCCCGGGAAACTGGTACTTCGTCAGCAGTTCCCGCACTTCCATCTCCACCAGTTCCAGCAGTTCCGGGTCTTCCACCGCGTCGCACTTGTTCAGATACACCACAATCGACGGCACATTCACCTGCCGCGCCAAAAGCACGTGCTCCCGCGTCTGCGGCATCGGCCCGTCCGTCGCCGCCACCACCAGGATCGCTCCGTCCATCTGCGCCGCCCCGGTGATCATGTTCTTGATGTAGTCGGCGTGCCCCGGGCAGTCCACGTGCGCGTAGTGGCGGTTCGCCGTCTCGTACTCCACGTGCGCAATCGCAATCGTGATCCCCCGCGCCTTCTCCTCCGGCGCGTTGTCAATCGAATCAAACGCCCGGAACTGAATCTTCGGATTGTGCTTCGACAGCACCTTCGTGATTGCCGCCGTCAACGTCGTCTTCCCGTGATCAATGTGCCCGATCGTCCCGATGTTCATGTGCGGCTTCGATCGGTCAAA
>DATLWV010000095.1:0-28480 GCA_035576145.1 Terriglobia bacterium | reverse complement strand
GGTTGAGAAGCGCGGCGGCATCACATCGTCCCAGCTTGTGAATCCCCGGTACCACGCCTTGTTGAGCGCCGCCAGGGTCTGATATTTTTCCTTCAGCCACTCGCGGAACCGCGCCTGGGTGTAACGGCAGTAGCAGAACTCGGGGTTCTGGAGATAATCAAACCCCGCCCAGTTCACCAGGTGCGGCTCGCTCCACACGTCCCAGCCGTAAAGCGCGTTGTAACGGTTGGCAACCTGCGAAAGCGCTTCAATGAACTTCACAACTTCATTGCGGACAGCCTCATCGTCAATGCAGAAGCCGGGCGCCGCCTGGGAATTGATCACCGCTCCGGAACGGTCCACGAAACGCGCATCAGGAAAGCGCTGGCCCACCCAGTCGGGCGCGGAATCGGTGTAGATTTGCACGATCACCCGCAGGCCCCGTTCCTGCGCGAGGCGCAGCAGAAGGTTGAGATTCTGGAAATCAAACTGGCCGGGCCTGGGCTCGGCAGTGGCCCAGTCCACCCAGCACTTGACGGTGTTGAAACCGACGGCCTTGATTTGATCGAGATCTTTCCCCCAGCGCTCGGCACTCGACGTGTCAACCGGTTCCAGCATGGGAGCGCGGGCCTTTCCCCCTCCGTACCAAACGGCCACCGGGAAAAAGGTTTGCGCGGGAGGCGCAGTTTGAGGCGCGCCGCGGCCCGCAATCGCCCACGTGAGGCCGATTGCCAGCAGAGCGCCGAAGAATCCGAACCAGGCAAGCTTCGAGGTCCTGAAATTCATCTTGAGATCCCTTCCTGCGAGCCGGGCGTAACGACGGCTCTGCAGTCTGCTTCAGGGAACGCGCCGGGAAACGCGCCGTGCGAATTCCACAAAAACTTGCTGATTGTGGCCGGGCTCGAGTCCGACGTTGGGCGAAACGAATGTGGGAGGCTTGTGCCCGCTCTTCACCAGCAACGACCCGACTTCAGCCACCAGCGCCATAGCGATTGTTACGGCTGCGACGGTTGAGCCGGCAGCAAATTTCTCCGGGATTCCTTCCATGTCCACCAGAGCGTCTTCCGGCGGCACGCAGTTGTCGATGGCGACGTCGGCAACATCTGACAGCTTCTTGCCGCTGGAATGCGTGGCCGCCGTCTGACTGTAATTCTGATGAGAAGAGACAGTCACCACCGTCAGGCCCCGGCTCCTGGCTTCAAGCGCTACTTCCACCGGGGCGGCATTCAGCCCGCCATGAGAAAACACCACGATGGAATCGCGCGGCTCAAGCACGTAACTGGCCAGAATATTTTTGGCGTAACCTTCCTCGCGCTCAAGCCACAACAATTCACGCGCGCCGCCCGGCCCCACCACGTTGAACCACATCAGCCGCGGATCGTATATGGGGCAGAAGCCAACGAAGCTGCCGTAACGCGGAAAAATGTCCAGCACCGGAATCACTGAGTGCCCGCTCCCAAAAAGGTAGACTAAACCATCCGACCTGATGGATTCCGCCATCGCCGCTGCGGCCTTTTCGATGGCCGGCTGTTGGGTCTGTTCAATCTGTTTGACGATTTCGTTGATTCGAGAAAAGTATTTTCCGGATGACATAGGGTCCTGTTCTTCGTCTCCGATAGTGATTTTGCTCCAGGCCCGACTGAACAACCAGACGGAGACGATCTTTTTGTGTTCTCGTGACCGCCACAAGATTGCAAAAAAATCAGGCAACAAATTACCACGGGCCTGAATCTGAGGGTATATGGCCCGTTTTTGTACCCAAAACGACGGCCGGCCTTTTGACTTCCCGGCGCCGCAAGGTTCTTTACGGATAAGGGGAACCGTTGCACCTGTTGCCGCTGCAATTAAGGGAGATTTTTACACCCATGGCGCACCTTGGGGCAAGCGCGCAGTGAAGTTTCCCCTGGAATCGAAGATACGGCGAAGGCAGTCCGTCCCCGAACTAGTCCAACTCTCATACAGTTACGAATTTCACCACAAATGGTTTGTTCAGAGTGGCAGGACTGCAAGGAACGGAGGGGTGGCTTCCCCCCTCAAATGGGTAAGAGATTGGCGAATGGTGATCGGCAAGGCTTGGCATCATATATACTATATATTGTGTAGCCGTATAAATCATACACAAGCCACAGTAGTATTATTTTTTACGAAAAAATTATTGACGGTTTTGTCTTCCAGAGATAAAAGAAAAGTTGGTGGTATTTCTGGGATATCGACGGGGCGGTTGCGCGCTCAAGTTATGCAATCATCGCAACCGCGTTCTTTAGTAGTTACCCGCTACCTGCAACCTTCAGCGATGACTTCAATTCCTCTTCCGTCATTTCCTTGAAGTTTATGCCCGAACGGGCATTGTCACAAAGGGTCTAGGGCATCACCTGCAAAATGGAGGATTGAAACTATGGCAGGACTACGTGTACTGGAGGGCCGTCTCTTGCGTAACCTTAAACGGCTCTTGGTTGCGAGTATTGCAATAGGCGTATTCACCCTGGGGGGAAAGCCACTTATCTCCCAGGAAGTGACAGGCGGAATTACGGGCACGGTAACGGACCAGTCCGGCGCTGCAATACCAGGAGCGAGTGTTACAGCTACTGATGAAGCTCGCGGAACGGTCTGGCCCACAACAACCAACTCGTCAGGCGTTTACAACTTTCCACGGCTCCCGGCTGGGTCGTATGCCGTTAAAGCCACAGCACAGGGCTTTGCCACAGCTACCAGGCCGGCCTTTGAACTCCAAATGAACCAGGTCGCGCGTGTTGACATTCGGCTGCAAATCGGAGCGGTGACGCAGACGGTAGAGGTGACGGGCGCTCCCCCACTTCTGCAGACTGACACCATGCAGAGAGGCTTTGTGACCAATTCGAACTTCAACGTCAATCTGCCTCTCGCCACGCGCAACTTCATCCAACTCACGTTGCTCGCGCCTGGCGTGACCAACGTGAACCCAAGTTCTTTCGTCAACGGCCAGCGGACAGGCGGAGGCGGCCGGCCCTATGTTAACGGGAACCGCAAGGAAGCCAATAACTTTCTGCTGGACGGGATAGACAACAACCAGACCTCCGACAATCTCACGTCCTATCAACCCAGCCCGGATGCCATTCAGGAGTTCAATCTGATCACAAACAACGCCCCGGCACAGTACGGCCAGTTCCAGGGCGGCGTGATCAGCACTACCATCAAGTCGGGCACGAACCAATACCACGGCAACGTGTTTGAATTCCTTCGCAACGACAAGCTCAACGCCAACAATTGGGCCCGCAACTGGCAGGGTCTGGGTAAGCCCGGCCTCCGCTGGAACACTTTTGGCGGCACGCTCGGCGGTCCCATCATCAAGGACAAGCTGTTCTTCTTTGTGGATTACCAGGGAGAGCGGCTCGACAACCCTCCGGTGACGAATGCAATCAGCGTCCTGACGCCGGCGGAGCGCAATGGCGATTTCTCGCAACTACTGGCCGAAAAGGGTATTCAGCTTTACAACCCCTGCGCTTCGTTTTCAGGACCCTGCGCGCCGCCTGCGAATCCGGGGGCGAATCCTCGATTGCCGTTTACAACGGCTAATACGGGCCTTGCGGATAACATCATTCCGCCGAGCTTGCTGGATCCGGTGTCGCAAAATCTCTTCAACTCCGGGAAGTATCCCGGCCCGACGGTCCAGAATCCCGCGGGGTCAGCGTTTCCGTATCCGCTTCAGGACAACGCTTTCAATACGAGCAGCAGCCAGACCAACAATGACCAGGGCGACGTCAAAATCGATTACATGGTCAATGAGAGCAACCACATCTGGGGCCGTTACTCGCAAGGGTTCCAGACCATTCCCGGCACCAACTCGTTCCCTCTCTTTTCCCAGAGCTTCAATAATTCTCCTTACCACGGGGCAGTTCTCGACTGGACCCACACGTTCAGTCCCACCCTGGTGATGGATGCAAGAATAGGGATGAACCGCATCTATCTGAATAACGGCGCTTCCACCGCGGCCCTGGGAGATTTCGGCACGCAGATCGGCATTGCCGACGCCAACGTCCATGGCCCGGGTCTACTGGCGCTGAACTTCACCAATGGCCTGGCGAACAGCCTCGGCGCTTCGGACAGCGAACAGTTGTTCGCCGACACGACACTTGAACCGACAGTGGATTTCATCTTTACCAAGGGTCATCACGAAATGCATGCCGGTTTTCAGGCGTTGCGCTATATCATCAACACCTACTACGCCGGCAACAACGGAAAATTCGGGCTGTTGAACTACACAGGTGCGTACACCAGCGGCCCGGTGCCCGGGGCCACGGGATCCGCACCTGGATCTTCAGAGGCGGACTTCCTCCTCGGCCTGCCGCAGGTAGTGGGACTCGGAATCAGTGCCGGTACCTGGGGACACCGAAGCTG
This sequence comes from Terriglobia bacterium, assembly GCA_035576145.1. Lineage (GTDB taxonomy): Bacteria > Acidobacteriota > Terriglobia > UBA7540 > UBA7540 > SCRD01. The sequence continues at coordinate 24,127 of DATLWV010000095.1, read as the reverse complement.
GATGTTTGCTCCCTACTTTCAAGACAACTGGCGCATCAGGGACGATCTGACTCTTAATCTGGGGCTGCGCTGGCAATACAACCAGCCCTTCACCGAAGTTCATGACCGACAGGCAAACTTCGGGCCCATCAGCGGCACCGAATATTTCGCGGGCCAGGGCAACTGCCCCTACAGCAATTGCAGGGCTCTCTACAATAATTACTGGAACGATTGGGAGCCGCGAATCGGCTTTGCCTGGACGCCGGGCTTCAGCAAGAACACGGTGGTCCGCGGCGCGTATACCATCTCCTCGTTCCTGGAAGGCACCGGCACCAACCTCCGCCTTCCTTTGAATCCCCCGTTTAACTCGGAATTCGAGAACGATTACACCACGGGCAGTGCGCTCTTCTTCCCCAGTTCAACTTCGAGTGACGGGCTCTCAGTGCTGGCTGCTCCTGCCAATCCATTTGTCAACACCAACATTCGGCTATGGGACCCGAACGTGCGGCCGAACTTGACCCAGCAATGGAACTTCAGCGTTGAGCACCAACTCCCCGCACAGACACTGGTGTCCCTGGCATACGTGGGCCAGCATGGAACGCACCTGATGGTTCCTATGCCGTTCTTCCAGCGGCGCCTGGTGGGTGAAGCTGGCTGCACATCAGCGAATGCCGGTTTCTTCCAGGGATCTACCGTACTAACATGCGGCAGCCCGTATCTTTCCGGAAACCCCGCCCTCTACAACGAGATCGGGCAGATTTCCGGTACAAATTCAAACGGCAACCAACGTTACGACGCCTTGCAAGCCAGCGTGACGAAGCGTATGACGCATGGCCTGCAACTTCAGGTGTCCTACACCTACTCGAAGACCATGACCAATTCCATTGGATACTACGGTGATAGCGGGCAGGCGGCGTCCAATTCTGCCTACTGGCAGAATTTGTATAATATGGCGTCGGAATGGGGTCCTTCCTACTTCGACACCAAACACCTCTTCACCACCTCCTATGTCTATCAGCTGCCATTTGGCCGCGGGAAGTCTTATGGAACCAACTGGAATTCCGTGACCAACGGCATCCTGGGCGGCTGGGAGCTCTCCGGGATCGTCAGCGCCCACTCAGGCTACCCGATCACCATCACAGGTCCTGACAATTCCGGGACTAAGAGCCGGGGCGCGAAGGCAAACTGCATCGCTCCCGTCACTTATTCGAACGGAGTCGGGCCCGGAACAAGCTGGTTCAGCACCAGCTCATTCACCCAGGCGTTTGTCGGGACCTTTGGTACTTGCGCAAACGGGACCGTTCGCGGCCCTGGATTGGGCGGCTGGGATCTGGGAGTCATGAAAAACTTCCATATCACAGAGTCCAAATATCTCCAGTTCCGGAGCGAGTTCCTCAACTTCACGAACACTCCTGTGTTCAACGCACCCAATCGCAGCGTGACCAGCTCTCAGTTCGGGCAGATCCGCAGCTCACAGGGTGAACGCAACATCCAGTTCGCTCTGAAGTTCTACTTCTAACCACCTGCGGCATCACGCCTCTTGCGGGATCCCGAAAGGCCCGCAAGGGGCGCTGCCGCGGTTACCGACACTCTTTTCCAAGCCTCGCGCCACTTCCCGTCGAAGGATCGCTGCCACAAAACCCCTCCATGCTTTACTTGCCTGGAAGTGAAAAACCTCAGTGTGAGTGGAACAGGGAAATCCTGCCGCCGGGGATTGGTGCAGCCGAAGGCAGAAGTATGAGTTAGAATACCGGCGTGAATCGCAGAACATTCCTGGGAATCGCAGCGGCCGTCGCCGCCATGGACATCAACATGAACGCGCAAACCACAGCCATCCCCATCATTGATACGCACATCCACCTGTTTGACCCGAGGCGTCCGGAGGGAATTCCCTGGCCGCCAAAAGACGACACGAAGCTCTATAAGCCGGCGTTGCCGGAACGCTTTTTGAAAGTGACGGAAGGCCAGGGCGTTGTAGGCGCCATTGAGGTGGAAGCCAGCCCCTGGCTGGAAGATAACCAGTGGGTGTTGGACGTTGCTGCCAAAGCTCCAGTGATTGTGGGAACCGTCGGCGACCTGGAACCGGAGAAGCCTGACTTTCCGAAGCAACTGGAACGCTTCCACCGCAATCCGCTGTTTCTCGGCATTCGCTGCGGGAACCTGTGGGGCCGGAACATCAGAGAGCAGCTTGGGAATCCGGATTTTGTCCGTGGTCTTAAGGAGCTCGCTGATGCGGGGTTGGAAATGGATACGGCCAATCCCGACCCGGAACTGATCGCGGCGGTTGTCCGGCTGACGGACCTTGTTCCAAATCTGCGCGTGGTGATTGACCACCTGCCGCAAATGAAGGAGCCCACCGAATCGAAGGTGAAAAAAGAACTTGAAGCAAACCTGCAGGAGCTTGGAAAACGGCCGCAGGTATACGTGAAAGTTTCGGAAGTCCTGCGGCTTGTCGACGGCCACCTGCGCCTCGACCTCGATTTCTATAAGCCCAAGCTCGACCGCCTGTGGGACATTTTCGGTGAAGACCGCCTGATCTACGGCAGTGACTGGCCCAACAGCGACCACATTGAAGACTATCCACAGGAACTGACCCTGGTTCGCGAATATCTTCACAGCAAGGGGCGCGCGGCCGCCGAAAAAGTCTTCTGGAAAAATTCCGTCGCCGCTTACCGCTGGAAGAAGCGCGACCCCAAACAACCCGACCCCAGGACGGCCTGATCGGGTGGCAGGACCTGTGACGTAAGACCCGGAATGCCGTGTTCCCCTGATTGCCTTCCCGTCTGGAAATTCAGAATTTCCGATTGATTCTGCTGGCTCCCCGGAACGCCGTTACGGCTTGGGAATCGATGTGCCGGACCCAATCCCGTCTTGTATAATCCCTAAGCAATGCTGCTAACCATCACCAATACGCGCGCGCCGGCGACTGATCTTGGGTATCTCTTGCACAAGAATCCGGCGAGGTGCCAATCGTTTGAATTGACCTTCGGCAAGGCGCACGTGTTTTACCCAGAAGTCACTTCAGAACGCTGTACAGCTGCGTTGATGCTCGACATCGATCCTGTTGGACTTGTTCGGAATCGAAAGAGAACTTCGGATGCAGAGGGAGGCCTCGATCAGTATGTCAACGACCGTCCCTATGTTGCGTCGTCCTTTCTCAGTGTCGCCATCGCCCGAGTGTTTGGAAGTGCGCTAGCCGGGTCCTGCAAAGAACGGCCGGAGCTTGTTGATGAGAAACTGCCACTGGAAACAACAATCACGACGATTCCGTGCCGTGGCGGAGAGGAGTTCCTTCGCCGATTATTCGAACCCTTGAAGTATACCGTGTCGGTCGTCCACCATCCGCTTGATGAGCGGTTCCCTGAATGGGGAGAGGGACTCTATTACACAGTCAAGCTGGAAGCCAGAATTTGTCTCAAGGACCTGTTAAATCACGTTTATTTGCTTGTACCTGCCCTGGATGCCCAGAAGCATTACTGGATCGGACAGGCCGAAGTCGAAAAACTCCTTCGCCATGGTGAGGGCTGGCTGACAGATCACCCTGAAAAAGAAGCCATCGTTTCTCGTTACCTCAAACGATCGGGCCGTTTGGTGCGAGAGGCGCTGGCACGGCTAACTGAGGAGAGCGACCTGGATCCTGACGCCTCTGCGGAAGACCATGCGCATGAAGAATCCGAAATTGAGGAAACCGTCCGACTGAACGACCAGCGGATCGGCGCAGTGATCTCGGTCCTGAAGAATTCACAGGCAGTGAGAGTTCTAGATCTTGGCTGCGGCGAGGGACGGCTGTTGAAGGCTCTTTTCGGAGTCCCGGGCTTTGAAGAAATCGTGGGGGTGGACGTTTCGTACCGGAGCCTTGAGCGTGCCCAGGACCGACTGCGCCTTGATCGCCTTTCAAGCCGACAGCGATCGAGGATCAAGTTAATCCAGGGCTCGCTGATGTACCGGGATCAACGCCTGGCCGGGTACGATGCGGCTGCAGTCATTGAAGTTATTGAACACTTGGACCCACCGCGATTGGCGGCATTCGAGCGCGTGCTGTTTGAAGCCGCCAGGCCACGGATAGTCGTCCTGACTACGCCGAATTTCGAATACAATGTTCGATTCAATTCGTTGCCAGCAGGCCAATTACGGCACAAAGATCATCGGTTTGAGTGGACGCGCGAGCAGTTCCAGCGCTGGTCAAACCATGTTTCGCAGCGGTTCGGATACACGGTGCGTTTTCTGCCCGTCGGGCCGGAAGATCCCATGGTCGGGCCCCCAACCCAGATGGGGGTGTTCAGCCGGTGAATATCACTATCCCTGAACTCTCTTTGGTTGTGCTGATCGGTCCTTCCGGTAGCGGTAAGTCGACCTTTGCCAGAACCCACCTGAAGCCGACAGAAATACTTTCTTCGGACTATTGTCGGGGCCTGGTTTCTGACGACGAGAATGACCAGGCTGCGACCAACGACGCCTTTGAAGTACTCCACTTCATTGCCGGGAAACGGCTGGCTGTGGGCAAACTGACGGCTGTGGACGCAACAAACACTCAGGTTGAGGCCCGCAAACCGCTGGTTGCGCTCGCGCGTGAATACCACGTGATTCCCGTCGCTATCGTTTTCAATTTTCAGGCGAAAGTCTGCGAAGAACGGAACCGGCATCGCGATGACCGGCACTTCGGCCCGCACGTGATCCGCACGCAGATCCAGCAACTGCGCCGCTCCATCCGCGGGCTGCAGCGGGAAGGCTTTCGGCATGTTTACATTTTTTCGTCGCCCGAAGAAGTCGAATCCGTCACCATGAAGCGGCAACCGCTGTGGAATAACCTCAAACATGTGCACGGACCTTTTGACATTATCGGGGACGTGCATGGCTGTTTCGATGAACTGAAAGAGTTGTTGGAAAAACTTGGATATTCAATCGATGGGGAGACGGCCATTCCGCCGGAAGGAAGGAAAGCTGTGTTCGTTGGCGACCTGGTAGACCGGGGTCCAAAGGTCGTTCCGGTTCTGCGTCTTGCAATGAAAATGGTGCAGGCAGGCACGGCCTTTTGCCTTCCTGGAAATCATGACGTGAAACTCATGCGGAAGCTGAAAGGCCGAGACGTTCAGATCACGCACGGCTTGGCGGAGTCTTTGGTTCAACTTCAAGTAGAAACGCCCGAATTCAAAGAGCAGGTCGCCACGTTTCTGAATTCTCTGGTAAGCCATTATGTTTTTGATGACGGCAAGCTTGTCGTTGCGCATGCGGGCTTAAGAGAAGAGTTGCAGGGACGGGGTTCCGGCAAAGTGCGCGACTTTGCCCTTTACGGGGAAACAACAGGTGAAACGGATGAGTTCGGGCTTCCAGTCCGTTACAACTGGGCTGCGGATTATCGCGGCAAGGCAATTGTTGTTTACGGTCACACGCCCGTTCCTGAGCCCGAGTGGCTGAATCGGACCATCAACATTGATACCGGATGCGTTTTCGGTGGCAGCCTGACCGCCTTTCGTTACCCGGAAAAGGAACTGGTTTCCGTGCCTGCCCGGCGTGTCTATTACCAGCCAGCCAAGCGGCTGCAGCCTGTCGAAACATCGACGAGGCCTGATTTGTCCTCGCAGCAGTTGCACGACGACCTTCTTGACATTGATGACGTCGTCGGAAAACGGCTCGTCCAAACTCGGCTGAGAGGAAACATCACGATCCGGGAAGAAAATGCCATCGCCGCTTTGGAAGTGATGAGCCGTTTTACAGTCAACCCAAAGTGGCTTATTTATCTGCCGCCCACCATGTCACCCGCCGACACAAGCCGCCAGCAAGGGCTGTTGGAGCATCCGGCTGAGGCATTTTCTTACTACATAAACGAGGGAGTGCCCCGCGTTATTTGCGAGGAAAAACATATGGGGTCGAGGGCGGTTGTCATTCTGTGCCTCGATGAGGAAACCGCCAAGAAACGCTTTGGAATTGTGGGTGAAGGCTTTGGGGTTTGCTATACACGCACGGGAAGGCGTTTCTTTTCTGATTCTCAGATGGAGATCGAATTTCTCACAGCCGTCCGCTCCGCGCTCGATGCAGCGCGAATCTGGGAGGATCTTAAAACGGACTGGGCTTGCCTCGATTGTGAACTGATGCCGTGGTCCGCTAAGGCGCAGGAATTATTGCGGCAGCAATACGCGCCAGCAGGGTCTGCCGCTCGGGCCGCGTTGGGCGAAGTGATAGCCGTGCTTCAAAAAGGAGTGTCGACGCACCCCGAACTGCAAACCCTCCTCGATCACGCCAGCAATCGACTGGAAATGGCGACAATGTTTGTCAAGGCCTACCAGAAGTACTGTTGGCCGGTGAAGTCACTCAACGAGTTGCGCCTTGCTCCCTTCCACCTTCTGGCATCTGAAGGCAGTGTCCACGCCGACAAACCTCATACGTGGCACATGAAGTTTGCCTTGCGCCTTGCGGAAACAGCCAAGGTCCCTTTGATTACAACTCCGTTTCATGAGATCGATTTGACTGACGAGGCAAGTCGGAAGCAAGGAATTGAGTGGTGGGAGAGCCTCACGGGCGAAGGGGGCGAGGGGATGGTTGTCAAACCACTCGACTTCGTGACACGCGGACGTCATGGGGTGGTTCAGCCAGCCGTCAAGTGTCGTGGCCGGGAGTATCTGCGCATCATATACGGTCCGGAATACACGACCGCAGAAAACCTGGAACGGCTACGCTCGCGCGCCCTCGGCGCAAAACGCTCACTTGCCATTCGGGAGTTTTCCCTGGGGATCGAGGCGCTGGAAAGATTTGTGCGCTGGGAACCGCTTCGACGGATTCATGAGTGCGTTTTCGGTGTCCTGGCCCTTGAAAGCGAGCCCGTTGACCCAAGGCTCTGAACCACCTCGGCCCGCCTTCTTTTACAACGCAAGGCCTGGCTTTAGCCTTATGCCCCGCGCTGCACGCCACTCAGGCAGCCCGCAAAGTTGTGCTGGTACTGAACCCGCTTCCCATGTCGGGGTTTGTGGCATATACTTGCCGCCTTGCGGACTGAACTGGATATTGTCATCCTGCATAATCAATTTTTGGAGAACACAACATGAAGCGAACCTCTCGCTGGCCACTTGCATTGATCGTCCTGATGATGACGGCGGCCCTGCCGTTGTGTGCGGCTGAACGATACCACGTTATTTTCCAGCACGGTGTCCCCGCCACCATGAGGGACGGTGTGGTGCTTTACGCAGACGTGTACAGGCCTGACGCGCCGGGCAAGTTTCCGGTGATCCTGGAACGGACGCCTTACAACAAAGACGGGAGCTTCGATTTCGGCGTGAAGGCGGCACAGCGCGGCTATGTAGCCATTGTTCAGGACGTGCGCGGCCGTTACACCTCGCAGGGCGAATGGTATCCCTTCATGTACGAGTCGCAGGATGGCTACGACACGGTGGAGTGGGCAGCCGGACTGCCATATTCGGACGGCAAAGTAGGCATGATAGGTGGTTCCTACGTCGGTGCTACTCAGATGCTTTGCGCCATTGCCCATCCTCCACACCTGGCCGGAATCTTCCCGTTTGTCACGGCTTCAAACTATCACGACGGTTGGACCTACCAGGGCGGGGCGTTCGAGCAGTGGTTCAATGAGTCTTGGACGTCGGGACTGGCGCAGGATACCCTGGACCGCAAGGTCCGAGGCGGGACCAACGCCAAAGAAGGCATGTGGACGCTCCCGCTCAGCCATTATCCCCTGTTCAATTTTGACACAGTTTCGCCATGGCCCACTGACCTGGGCGCGTTGGCGCCTTACTTCATCGACTGGCTGATGCACCCCTCTTATGACGACTACTGGAAGCGTTGGGCTATAGAGGAGCACTATCCGGACATCAAGGTCCCAACTTACATCGTCGCCGCCTGGTATGACATTTTCCAGGGCGGCTCACTGAAAAACTACATCGGCATCAGGGCGCACGGCGGCACTGAGGCTGCCCGCAACGAGACCCGCCTGATGGTGGTGATCGGCGGCCATGCTGGCGACGGAAGGAAGGTTGGCGAGGTGGACTTTGGCCCGGAAGCCGTTCAAAACATGGATAACATGGAGTTTCGCTGGTATGACCACTTGCTGAAAGGCATTGACAACGGAGTTGAAAAGGAGAAGCCAGTCAGGTTTTTTGTGTTGGGCGAAAACAAGTGGCGTGATGAAGACGGCTGGCCGCTCGCGCGCGCAAAGAGCACGGAATACTATCTCCACTCCGACGGCAAGGCTAACCTGCTGACGGGCGACGGCAGCCTTTCTACAAACGCCCCGCAGTCGGAGCCCAGCGACCGCTACGTGTTCAACCCAGAGAATCCCGCGCCCACGCTCGGAGGACCGCTCTGTTGCGACGCCGGCCACCTGATGCCGGGCCCCGTTGACCAGCGTCCTGATGAAGCCCGGCCTGACGTGCTGGTTTTCACCACGCCCGCCTTCAAGCAGGACTTTGAGGTCACGGGCCATGTGAAGCTGACGCTCTATGCAAGTTCGTCGGCCGTAGATACCGACTTTACAGGAAAGCTGGTGGATGTGTGGCCCAATGGGTTTGCACAGAACCTGACGGAGGGCATTGTCCGCGCCCGCTATCGGGATTCGCAGGTCAAGGCAGAGTATATGAATCCAGGTGAGGTCTACAAATTCAGCATTGACCTCTGGTCAACCAGTAACGTCTTCAAGGCAGGGCACAAATTGCGGCTCGAAGTTTCCAGCAGCAATTTCCCCCGCTTTGACCGCAACCCCAACACTGGCGACAGCCCGGAAAGCGCCACACGCTCGGTGAAGGCAACCAACGTGATCTATCACGACGGCGCGCACCCGTCCGTCCTGGTGCTGCCGGTTGTGCCACGTTGAAGTGGCCTGTCGCGTAAACGCAAAATTGCATCCCCGGCTGCCTGCCCGCTATATAATGGCGGCTAAGCCAAAGACTATCGGGCCAATTGGGCCGGGGAGGGTGCCATGCGAATTCGTACCTGCCTTTTTGTTCTTTCACTGCTGATTGGAACAAGTCCATTCCTCCGGGCACAGTCTTCAGAGAGCGGCACGCCGCAGCTTCACTTGAATCTGGCGAAAGGCTGGAGCCTTCAATCCTCCGCCCATGTACCGCAGACGGGCAGTGCCATCTCACAGGACAGTTTCAAACCCACCGGCTGGTATGAGACCAGCGTTCCTTCCACCGTTCTTGCCGCGCTGGTTGAGAACAATGTTTATCGCAATCCCTATTTCGGGATGAATCTTCGATCCATTCCCGGCGCGACCTATCCCATCGGCAAGAATTTTTCCAACCTTCCCATGCCGGCCGATAGCCCATTCAACGTGCCTTGGTGGTACAGAACCAGCTTCCGCTTGCCCGCAAGCTTTGCTGGAAAACAGATCTGGCTGCACTTTGGTGGCATCAACTACCGCGCCACCATCTGGCTGAACGGGAAGCAGATTGCAGGCCCAGACCAGGTGGTCGGCATGTGGCGGACCTATGACTTCAACGTTACGGCGGAGGCGCTCCCAGGCAAAATGAATTCGCTTGCCGTGGAGGTTACCGCGCAGCGCGAGGACGATCTCGGCATTACCTGGGTGGACTGGAATCCTGCCCCCCCCGACAAAGACATGGGGCTATGGCGAGGGGTTTCGGTAACAGCAACGGGACCCGTGGCATTGCGTGATCCTCAGGTGGTGACGAACTTCGACCTCCCGAAACTGGACGTCGCCCACCTGACCGTACGCGCAGAGCTTGAGAACGCAACCGGCGAAACTGTCCGCGGTGTTTTGAAAGGAAGCATCGGCGATGTCAGTTTCCAGCAGGAAGTGGAACTGAAACCGAACGAGTCGCGCGAAGTTGATTTCCAGCCCGGCCGTTTTTCGCAACTCAATTTCCGCAATCCCCGCCTGTGGTGGCCCTGGCAGATGGGACCCCAAAATCTCTATCACCTGAAGATGCAGTTTGAAGTTAACGGCGCAGTCTCAGACAGCCAGGAGGCGCGATTCGGCATTCGCGAAATCACCTCCAAGCTGAATGCGCACGGCTACCAGGAATTCATGGTTAATGGCAAATCAATCCTGATCCTGGGCGCCGGATGGGCCCCCGACATGATGCTTCGCTTCGATCGGAAACGGACTGAAGAGGAAATCCAGTACGTCAAGGACATGCACCTGAACACGATTCGCCTGGAAGGCAAGATCATTGACAAGCATTTCTTCGACCTGTGCGACCGGTACGGAATTCTGGTCCAGGCCGGTTGGTGCTGCTGCGACCACTGGGAAAAGTGGAAGAACTGGAAAGCTGAAGATTACACGGTGGCGGAATACTCCCTTAGAGACCAACTCCGGCGCGTGCGCAATCATCCATGCATGCTGGACTGGCTTTACGGCAGCGATAAAGCCCCGCCGCCACGCGTTGAGAAGATTTACCTGAAGGTCCTGGCAGAATGCCATTGGCCGAATCCTCACCAGTCCTCTGCCACCGCTGAGGTGACAACCGTGACCGGCCCCTCCGGATTGAAGATGAATGGCCCCTACGACTGGGTTCCACCAAACTACTGGCTGACGGATACGAAGAACGGAGGGGCGTTTGGATTTGCAACGGAGATCGGCCCCGGACCGGCCGTGCCGCCGGTATCTTCTCTGAAAATGATGATGCCCGAAAAAGACCTCTGGCCCATCAACTCCGTCTGGGATTTCCATGCAGGCGGTGGCGAGTTCAAGACCATGGGCACTTTTAATAAAGCCCTTGACGAGCGCTACGGCCAGGCGACCGGCGTTGAAGATTACGCCGAAAAGGCGCAGTTGATGACATACGAAGGCGAGCGTGCCATGTTTGAAGGTTATCGCCGAAACAAGTTTGTTTCCACGGGTGTAATCCAGTGGATGCTGAACACTGCATGGCCAAATTTGATCTGGCACCTCTACGATTATTATCTGCGGCCGGCGGGCGGCTATTTCGGTACGAAGAAGGCGTGTGAGCCGCTCCACGTCCAGTACTCTTATGATGACCGCTCCGTGGTGGTTGTGAACTCGGGTTTGAACACGCATGAAAAGCTGGCAGTCAGCGCCGCAGTATATGACATCAAACTGAAGAATGAGTTTTCTAAGGAAGAAATGGTCAGCATCACCCCCAACAGCAGTACGCGCGTTTTTTCCATACCGGGGCTGGACGGCCTCTCGACAACGTATTTTGTGCGGCTGACCCTGAAAGATTCAGCAGGAGAACTCAAGAGCACAAACTTTTACTGGCTCTCCACAAAGCCCGATGTTTTGGACTGGCCGAACACCAAGTGGTATTACACGCCGGTCAGCAGCTATGCCGATTTCAAGGCGTTAAGGAACCTTCCCAAAGTAGGCTTGAACGTTAATGCATCAACCAACGTGGATGGTAACCGCGAAGTGACCAGCGTTGTCGTCAAGAATTCGTCTTCGCACCTGGCTTTTTTCATTCACCTCCGAGTGAACAAAGGCGAGAACGGAGCTGAGGTCCTCCCTGTGATCTGGCAAGACAACTATTTTGAGCTGATGCCGGGCGAAGAGAGGGAGATTTCTGCCAGCTACTCGAAAGACATCTTGCAGGGCGCTACACCTTTCGTTGCCGTCGATGGCTGGAATATTTCTGCCAGTTCGGTGGCTGCCGGAATGAAGTGAGGGCCCTCTTCGGGTGTGATGGTATCGTCCTGAATTTCAACGGTTTGGGAGAATTCCTCCACCCATAACGGTCATGGGCCGGAACGGGAGCCACGGTACTCAACTGTCATGGTCTCCGTATTGAGTGGCAATCCAGTTGACAAGATGCCTGAGTTTGACTAATATCAGTCATTACAATTTGGTTGTGTAAGACCTGAATCTCATCCAGAGTGGCCGAGGGACGGGCCCTAAGACGCCACGGCAACCGCCCGGTTAGTAAATCCGGGGGCAGGTGCTAACTCCCGCCCGTAATTGGGGGAGATGAGACGGAGGACGCAAGATTTTGTTTGAGCCTCCCCGATGAGACCGGGGGGGCTTTTTTAGTTTGCCCTCTCTGAATCTCCTATCAACCCCAAACCACTCTGGAGCAGGAACAGCGTTTGGAGGAAATGTGAGCTATCTAAAGCTTTTGAAGTGCCGACAGTGCGGGCGAACTTATCAGATTGAGCCGATCGCCGCTTGCGAAGATTGCTGGGCCCCGCTGGAAGTCGTTTACGATTACGACCGCATCCGGGAGGAAGTCCCGCGCACGCAAGTGGAATCGCGCCTGCCCACCATGTGGCGCTACAAGGAATTGCTGCCCGTGATCGGCGAACCTGCCGTTGGACGGTCAACGGGGTTCACTCCGCTGGTAGCGGCTCCGCACCTTGCCAAAGCGCTGGGCGCGCGGGAAGTTTACCTCAAGAACGACGCCGTCAACTTCCCCACGCTTTCCTTCAAGGACCGCGTTGTTGCCGTCGCACTGAGCAAAGCCCGTGAGTTTGGTTTTCACACCGTGGGCTGCTCTTCCACCGGAAACCTGGCAAACTCTGTTGCCGCCCAGGCGGCCGCGGGTGGGTTCAAGAGCTTTATTTTCGTTCCCGCCGATCTGGAGCCGGAAAAACTCATCAATACGCAGATTTATGGGGCCGTTCTGGTGAAGGTGAGTGGAAATTATGATCAGGTCAACCGGCTCTGCTCAGAAATCTCGCAAAAGTATCCGTGGGGAATGGTGAACGTCAATCTGCGCACCTACTATTCCGAGGGGTCCAAGACATTCGGCTACGAGGTTGCCGAGCAGCTTGGATGGCGAGTACCGCAGAACATTGTGGTTCCCATGGCCGGTGGTTCGCTGATTACGAAAATCCACAAGGCTTTTGGAGAGTTCCAAAAGCTCGGCTGGGTTGAACCGGTGGCAACGAAATTTTACGGGGCCCAGGCCACGGGATGCTCGCCCATCACTACGGCGGCCAAGAACCGGACCTGCGAAATCGTCCCGCAGAAACCAAACACGATTGTAAAATCGCTCTCGATCGGCAACCCGGCTGACGGATTTTACGCCTCAAAGATGATTCAGGAAACGGGTGGAGCGGGTGAAGACGTATCTGACCCCGAAGTGGTTGAAGGCATTCGGTTGCTGGCCGAGACCGAGGGCTTTTTCGCGGAAACTGCGGGCGGCGTGACCGTCGCGGTGGCGCGTAAACTGATCCGGAACGGGATTTTGAATCCCGATGAATCCATCGTGCTGGCGATTACGGGGAACGGGTTGAAGACCATCGGTGCTGTCAGCGGAGAAATCCAGGCGGATGGAGCTATCCGGCCGAAGCTGGCGGATTTTGAGGACCGCTACCTGAATATCCACGCCGCAGCAAGCGCTTGAAGCGCGGCGTTGCAGTAGGACCCGGGCGGCTGAGATTTGTGGGCCATCATAGAGATTTATAGAACTGGAGGCAGACTCGATTGCAAATTACAGTTCGTATTCCCCCACCCTTGAGGAAGTACACCGAGGGCGTCGAAAGCGTTGAAACAGTGGCCCAGAACCTTGGTGAACTTTTCGACGGACTCGACCAAAAGTTTCCGGGCATCAAGAAAGTGCTTTGTGCCGAGGACGGCACGCCGCAGCGTTTTCTGAATATCTACGTCAACGATGAGGATATTCGCTTCCTCGGAGGCTTGCAGTACAATTTCAAGGACGGTGATGAGATACTGTTGATTCCTGCCATCGCCGGAGGCGCTCCGATTGAAGTGATGGAACCACTCTTCCCTGGACGCCCGTAAGCTCATGCCCCAGCGCGGTTCAGTACGTGTTCCTGCGACCAGTGCCAACCTTGGGTGCGCCTTCGACTGTGCGGCGCTCGCCCTGAATCTTTATCTCGACATCCACGTGACGCGGCGTTCTGATCTTGACGTCAATGTCCACTATCGCGGTGTGAACCCGGAAAGGATCCCCTCCGACGAAAGTAATCTGATTGCCGCCAGCATGAAGAAAATCCTGCGCCGGTGGGGAAAAGACTACGGCTTTGACCTTGAAATCAACAATCAGATTCCGGTCGGAGTTGGACTGGGCTCAAGCGCGGCGGCCATTGTGGGCGCTATTGCGGCGGCTCACTGGCTCACAGAAAGAGCGCTGTACGATGACGAGCTGGTTTCACTGGCGACAGAGATTGAAGGGCACCCTGACAACGTAGCGGCAGCCTGGCACGGAGGTTTTACGGTAGCCGTGCAGGAAAATCAGCACGTGGTGGCCTACTCTTCTCCGGTGCCGGACCTGTTCCACGTGGTGCTGGTGATTCCTGACTACGCGCTCCCAACGGAAAAGGCCCGGGCCGTCCTGCCTGCCCAGTATTCGCGGGCCGATGTTACCCACAACATCCAACGGGCCGCCGTGTTGTCAGCCCAGATATTCTCCGGCAAAGTGGATTTCCGCCCGGCTCTTTTTGACGACCGCCTCCACCAGCCCTACCGGGCGGATCTGATGCCTGGCCTGGGTGAAGTGCTCTCAATGAAGCATTCGAATTTATTGGGACTTTGCCTGAGTGGCGCAGGGCCGTCGATTCTGGCCTTTACAAAAGGGAGCTCGCCTGAAGTGGGCGAGGCCATTTGCCAGATCCTGCGGGGAAAAGGCGTGGAATCCAGTTATTCTGTTCTCCTGCCGGACAATCGTGGCGCCAAAGGCTGGAGCCTTCCTGTTTGATTTGCCTGCTGAACACGCAGCTTAGGACATGCTCCAACCGCACCTTCGACTAATTGCTAATACCTTATTGCGGTCAACCGGCCTGTGTTTTCACCCCGAAGCCAGATATAAATAGGTGCGTGGGGGCTGGGCGGGGGCCACGGCATCTCAATTTTCAAGGTCTGCTCCTGGCGGCTTCCAGGAACAGGAGTCGGAATGCTTTGCACCGCATAGCCGGTGTCAGGGTCCCACCCGGTCTTTTCGATCATCTGCAGGTCCTGCCCTGTGAGCGTACCTGCATAAAGTGAGTCACCAAGCTTCTGGTCGCTTAAGGTGAACTTCGTGATTTGCGGAAGCCGCGTCACCCGGCCAAGGGCGTAGGCATTTGAGCTGCCGGTCGTCTGGTCCTTTACAGTAGCGTCCAACAGGCAACCCGATTGTCCCACCGCACCGGGATCAACCGATAGAAACAGGACGCCACTGCCCGCGAAATCGAGTTGGGCTGATCCAGTCCTGTCACCGGGATGCAAAGTGAGTTGCTGACGGATTTCGCTGTCATTGTTGCAGCCCAGAGTGAGCGCCGGACTCGGCCCCATATGCTCGGCCTGAATGGCAAAGCTGACTGCCGACCCCGCCGGGATTTCGTTATTTGCCAGTGCGATATCGGCTTCCTTAGGGAACGACGTTCGCACCTCCGTGATTTTCGGCCGCGGTCCCACCACGTGGACGACATTCCCCACGGGCAATGGCTTGCTGATTCCTTCAACGTAAAGCCTGGCGCTCAGGAGTTCACCCTTGTGCGCTTTTGGATCGAGGTGGAGGGTGACATTGCGTTCCTTCAGATCGCCATTGCCCTTTGGCGCCGGGGCCAGGTTCCACTCCGCACCATCGCTTGTAATGCGGGTAATGCGGTCGAGGCCGGAACCCTGCAGGGTCAAAGCCTGCTCTTTCTCACCCAGGTTCGCCCTCAACGGTAGGTCCAAAAACTTCGGGTTGGGTGGATGGATGGTCAGCGGCACGTCCTGAATAGCTCCATTCAACTGGGTCAGCATCAGGAGATAACGTCCCGGCTCAAGGCTTGTAGTATCCACTTCTGTCTGCAGGCTGTTCTGTTCGCCTCCCTGTTTTCCCTTTTCAAGCGTGAACGCCAGATCTTTCGCCGTGGAGTTCTGGCTTCCTGCCCGCACCAGGGCCAGTTTATCTACAAACTCGAAGTCGGGCCCAGTCAGTTTGACGGCCACTGTTCCGCTCCCCTGAACAAGGCTGTCTTCCGATTCCGGCGCAACCTTTGCTGTAGAAAGATCGGCAAACTTGTGAACTTCCACCGTGCCGGCCACATCAAATGGCGTCCAATCCCATAGGGCTACCAGTTTGTACTTGCCCGGGGAGAGTTTCTCCTTTCTGAGGTCCAGCGCAAGGGTGTCGGCAGAGGAGCCCACGGTCACCTGGACTGGGACTGAGGTACCGTGATCGTCTGAAACCAGCCGCCATTCGCGCGCGCGTGGGAGGTCTCTAAGCTGAACCCGGGTGGCGCAGGTCACTTTGACTTCAGATTTCCAGTCGAGCGGGATGTGCGCCGTCGCTGGGAGCGAAGCCGCCGGCGGGCCGGTGTTGGGAACCCGCCGCACCCACAGATAAGCCGTCCGTGTGCGTTTGACAGGCTGTTTTTGAGTCGTGCAAAGCTCCAGATTGCTTGAGGCTGCAGGCTGTGCGAAAGCGGCGCGGAAGTCCATGTCAGGAAACATCAGGGTCCGCATGTTTTGCAGCAATGACGCTCCGCCAGCAGCCAGCCCGACGGGAGTGCTGCCCCAGAACAAGGCCGCTACCCAGGCGGCGACTCCCGCAGATTGTTGGAGTGCCGCGGAGCTTCCACGTTCCGCCAGCGGATCGTAAGAAGAAAGCGCGGGCACAACGGCATGCAGCAACTGCGCGGCCTGCTGGTCTGCAGGAGAGGAAGAATTGATCGACGGAAGTGTAACTCCGTACTGAGATGAAAATCCTTTCAGCACAGCATCGAGGTCCCTGCTGGCCGGTGGCGATTGCTCATACTTTGAAAGTGTCTGGACCAGGGCCTCCACCGTTGCGGCCTTTTCGGCATAATCCGCGAGTTGTGGTATGAGGTTCTGGTTATGCTCCACCAGGGAATTGAACTTCTTGACGTCAAGGCCGTGCGGGCCATAGACAACGCCCACGATCGAGGCGCGAGCCGGCACTTTCCATTCCTCAACTGCATTGGCCGGTTGCGGATCCAGAACTTCAATCTTGCCGGATGGGCTGCTTGAAGCAGGAACAAGGATTACGGTGATCTTTCCCTTGGGCGCGTTCTTCTCATCGGCCGTTGGCGGCTCGTATTTCAGTTTCTCGCCGTGCAGAACTTCGTTTACTGAATTGATGGGAAGTGGAGTTCCACCATGCTCCGGAACCAGCATCAGACGAAATTGGGTGACGGGAGTTCCTGCCGAACAGGTACCGGGGGTAATGCCAAGACATTGCGCCGCGCTGATCAAGAACAGCAGAGCGAAATAGCCAGTAATCTTCAAATCAATCCTTTCTTATCCCCTCTCCTCACATGAAGCATTGCTCAAGCTTCAATAGTAAGTTCGACATTCTCTTTTTGGCAATCTAGTGCTCGCGGTTTGGTATTACTCTCTGTTGGATGTTAATCCCCCTGCCTGGGGATGGCAGGTTACGACAAGATTATCTTCTAAATTCCTGAAGCCTGGGGCGTCTTGCCTGAGTAGAGCCTGCAAGAGGCAGACGCCACCTCGATGGTTAAGTTTAAGAAACTATGGCTTGTATCATCACCCGTGCTGCGTTGACCCTGATCTGGCTTTTCGTCCTGCGAAGCGGGAAAGGCTGCGAGGTAGATTAAATGAGACGGACCCGAATCGACCGCTTTTGCTGCGTGAAAGCGATCTTGTTCTCCCGGGCAAGCCAGCCGATGGCCCAGTCAAAAACACGCGCTTTTGCCTTGGTCTGCTTTTTTAGTTGAGTTAGGCTAAGCTCGCCTTTGGTGTGCAATAGCTTCCAGATAGCGCCGGCCGTGGCCCCAATTTCTTCCTGCATGTAACCTCCTTTCAGATTAGCTTTCGCAAGGGAATTCTTGGTTCCATTCTCAACTGAGCGCGGAAAGACCAGAAAAGAAAGCACTCCTCCAATCCCCAGACCTGCAAGGAAACAGCCCAGAGTCGACGCACATTTTCTGAAATCACCAGCCATTCTGTTTACTGCTTTATTTTCTCACGGACGGGGGCGAGCGAAAATAGGGGCGTCCAAAACACACGTGAACACGCCAAGTGAATGATTATCGGAGAAAGGCTGGACGGGACACGGTTTCTTCTCGCTGCGTTATGAAGCACTTACGTTTCTTACCTGAAAGGTGAGTGTCTCACCAGCTTATTTCTCCCTTCGAATGCAGATGGGGGAGCCGTATGACTCCCCCATGGTTTCTTTTTCTTTGGCCGTCGCCCAGCTGTTGGTCGCTGGGATCGGTCCGCACCGCAAGAGCGGTGTGATCAGGAAACCGTTACTTCCGGTGGACTCTGCTTGTCCATGTACAACTAAGTACCACCGTCCGTGGCAGGAATCAAGCCCATAATTTGGCACCTGAATCCTCCGAGTTTACTACTTACTTCTCTGTAGCTTGCGGAAGGTGCCTGAGCATCAGGCGCAAAAGGTCGTGGCGCGTAACCATTCCCACGGGTTTCCGGTCCCTCACCACCGGGAGGCGATGGAGCCCCCCTTGCAACATCTTTTCCAGGACCGTTTCGAGGGTGTCAACTTCCGTGACTGTGACGACATCACGGCTCATGATTTCGCGCACAGCCCGGCGGCGGGCCGATTCGTAGATGCGCTCTACGTGTTCGTGCGGCATCCATTCGCCGAACATTTGTGGAAAACGGTAAATGGAAAACGGGATACCTTTTTCTTTCGCGACAAAGTCCGATTCGGTCACAATGCCGCTGAGTTGGCCGCGATCATCCACCACAGGGAGGCCTCCAACGTCGTGTTCGAGCATGATCTTCGCTGCCTCTTCCAGCGAACAGTTTTCATCGATTGTGATGACAGGTGCAAACATAATTTGGCGGACAAACATTGCTATCGCTCCACTTCGAAAAAGTCGTTCCTGGGGCTGCTACAGCGACGGCCTGTCGGGAATGATGGCGTCGCGCGCCGGTGCCACCGGGACCCGGTCTGCGTTCCGGGAATGGGGAACTTTGGCCGACGTGCAACTTTGCATCCCCTTCCATCTCGTGTATTCTCAACATAGAGCAGGCGCAAGGCTATGGTTTCACCAGTTTTGGAGCCCGCGACTTATGCGGCCCGGCAGGAATCCGGAGTCTGGAGCCTGCGAAGTCACGCCAGTCCCCTTGGCAAGTCGGCCTGAGACGTCCGCCATCTCCTGCGGCGGGTCCTTCGCGGCCAACCACGTCCCATGACCAAATGGTACCAGATCGAACCGCAGGCGGCAGTAAAAGAACTGGGGAGTAACTCCTCCACCGGCCTGAGCGAGACTGAAGCCACCCGACGACTCTCCGAGTTCGGCCGCAACGAACTGGAGGAGAGTGGAATCAGGAGCCCCTGGCTGATTTTCCTCGATCAGTTCAAGGAACTGATGGTGGTTATCCTGGTCATTGCTGCCGTGATTTCGGCGCTTCTCGGCGATTACAGCGATGCCATCGCCATAAGCGCGATTGTTATCCTCAATGCAATCCTGGGATACACGCAGGAGTATCGGGCGGAGAAAGCGATGGCCGCCCTGAAGAAGCTGGCGGTCCCAACTGTAAAGGTGCGGCGTGACGGAGTAGTCAGCGAGATCTCTGCGGTAGACCTCGTTCCGGGTGACATTGTTCTGCTGGAGGCTGGGAACTTTGTGGCGGCTGATTGCCGCGTGCTCGAAAGCGCGGGCCTTCAGACGCAGGAAGCCGCTCTGACCGGCGAATCGCTGCCCGTACGGAAAACCAGCGATACCCTGGGACAACCTGATCTGGCGCTCGCTGATCGCCGCAACATGGTTTACATGGGCACCCACATCACTTCTGGTCGCGGTGAAGCTGTTGTTGCTGAAACCGGCATGCGAACAGAACTTGGCCGGATTGCCGGGATGATTCAAACGGTCCGGCAGGAAGCAACCCCGCTGCAAAAGCGTCTTACGCAGCTCGGAAAAGTGCTGGCCTCGGCGGCCTTTCTAATCGTAATTCTGATCTTTATCCTCGGTTGGTTTCGCGGCGAAGATCTTAAGATTCTTTTCCTCACTGCTGTCAGCATCGCTGTTGCCGCCGTACCTGAAGGTTTGCCAGCCGTCATGACCATCTCACTCACGCTGGGCGCCCAGCGCATGCTGAAGCGGAGGGTATTGATCCGCAAGCTTTCCGCGGTTGAAACCCTGGGTTCCGTCACCGTGATCTGCTCTGACAAGACGGGGACGCTGACCGAAAACCAGATGGCCGCCACAATTTTCCAGCTTGCCAACCGAAAGGTGGAATTGCAGAACCGCAGCTCGGACGACTACCGCAAAGAGTTTCCCGACCTCGAACAGCCTGGATTCTACCTGATGCTGGCAGGAGCCGCGCTCTGCAATGACGCTGTGATGCGGTCAAATGCCGGTGCCCCGAACCAATCTGCCCCCCTGGGCGACCCGACTGAGACCGCCCTGGTTGTTGCCGCTGCCCGGACAGGCCTTCTGAAGCCGGAACTGGACCAATTGCTGCCGCGGGTCGCCGAGGCCCCCTTCACCTCTGAACGAAAACGGATGACGACGGTCCACAGGTATGCTTCTGAGCGTGGAGCGCTCCCCGCAGCGGTACTCCAAGCCTGTGAAATGGGCCCTCCTGCCTGTGTAGCCTTCACCAAAGGCGCTGTAGATGTACTCCTGGGTCTGTCGGATTCTCTCTGGGTCAATAGTCAACGGGAACCGTTGAACGATACCTGGCGTGATCGGCTGTCTGCGGAAAATGACAAGCTGGCCGCCAACGGGATGCGCGTGTTGGGAGTGGCGTACCGCTGTTTGGCGGCAGCACCAACTAAAGGCAGCATGGAAGACGTGGAGTGCAAACTTACGTTTGTTGGCATGATCGGGATGATTGATCCTCCCAGGCCGGAAGCCGCGTCTGCAGTCGGCACCTGTAAAGCCGCGGGTATTCGGCCGATGATGATCACCGGCGACCATCCCCTGACTGCACGCTATATCGCAAGCCAGCTCGGAATCTCGAATAATGAGACCGTGGTGACAGGACCTCAACTCGAACGAACCTCGCCCGAAGAACTGGCACAACTGACGGAGTCCGTGCCGGTTTACGCCAGGGTTTCCCCGGAACACAAACTGAGGATCGTGGAAGGGCTTCACCGGCGAGGTCATATTGTTGCAATGACGGGCGATGGGGTAAACGATGCTCCCGCGCTGAAAAAAGCAGACATCGGCGTTGCCATGGGTATTACCGGAACCGATGTTTCCAAAGAGGCTGCTGACATGGTGCTGCTCGACGATAATTTCGCCAGCATTGTTGCAGCCGTTGAAGAAGGCCGGGTGATCTATGACAACATTCGCAAATTCATCCGTTATATCCTGGCAACAAACTCCGGCGAAATCTGGTTGATGCTGGTTACACCTTTCTTTGGAATGCCCTTGCCGTTGCTCCCGCTCCAGATCCTCTGGATGAACCTGGTAACGGATGGCCTGCCAGCACTTGCGCTTGGAGTGGAGCTGCCCGAATCCGATGCTATGCGCCGCCCGCCTCGGCCGCCGCGAGAGAGCATGTTTGCGCGCGGCCTGGGAAGGCAGATTGTCTGGGTCGGAATGCTGATGGGACTGCTTTCCCTCGCCATCGGCTACGAGTACTGGAATGCCCACAATCCAGCCTGGCAGACCATGGTGTTTACAACCCTCACGCTTTCGCAGATGGCGAACGTGATGGCCATCCGCTCAGAGCGCCACTCGCTTTTTGAAATCGGTCTGAAATCCAACATTTTGCTGCTGGGCGCAGTAGGCTTGACGGTTGTCCTTCAGCTTGCCCTGATCTATGTACCGGTCCTGCAATCGATCTTTAAGACCGTCGCGCTGCCGGTTCCTGACCTGGCCATTACCATCGTAGTTAGTTCCGTCATTTTCTGGGCGGTTGAACTGGAAAAGTGGTTATTGCGTCGGCGGACGGTGGCCCAGTAAGTGGTCGTCTGGCTCCAATTCGTGATTTGCACCCTCGTGATCGTCTATGGAGGGTCGCGTCTTTCGCGCTACGGAGACGTGATCGCTGAAAAAACAGGGATGGGACGAACCTGGATTGGTGTCGTCCTGATGGCCTCGGCTACTTCGTTGCCTGAGCTTTTCACAGGCATCAGTTCAGTGGCCATCTTCAACTCTCCAGACATAGCAGCGGGCGACGTGCTGGGAAGCTGCATGTTCAATCTTCTCATCCTGGCCATGCTCGATGTTGGACGAAGGGTAGCTCCCATCTCCACCTTAGCCCACCAGGGACAGATCCTCACGGCATCTTTCGGCGTTCTGCTGCTCGGCTTGACTACCATCAGTCTTCTGGCCGGCCGAAGCATACCAACCATGGGCTGGATTGGCGTCTACAGCCTGGTGATTCCAATTGTGTATCTGGGCGCCATGCGGCTTGTGTTTATTTATGAGAGAAGAAGGATCGCGGAATTCCTGAGCGAAGTAAAAGAAGAGGCCCGTTATGAACACGTATCAAAGTTTGTTGCCTACCGGCGCTTTGCGTTTTTTGCTCTCATCATCGTAATTGCAGCCAGCTATCTTCCCTACGTGGCTGGTCAACTCGCGACCATCACAGGCCTCGGCCGCACATTCGTCGGGAGCATTCTGGTCGCGTTATCGACATCATTGCCGGAAATTGTTGTGGGCAGAGCTGCCCTTCAAATGGGGGCGGTTGATCTTGCAGTCGGCAACGTGCTGGGGAGCAATCTTTTCAACCTGCTGATTCTGGCAATCGACGACGTGTTTTTCCTGAAGGGTCCCCTGTTAAGCTCTGTTTCAGCCACCCATGCCGTAACGGCTTGCGCCGCCATGACCATGACGGCCATCACCATGATTGCCCTGATGTATCGATCCAAGAAACGAGTCCTGCTCTGTTCCTGGGACTCGATTGGGGTTTTTCTCGTCTATATCGTGACTGTTATGCTTTTGTACCTGAAACGGTGAACAATCCAGGCTTTCCGTCCTGCCGCCGGCGCAGTGGAGCCAACCTGCCGCGGCCCTGATACTACGACCGGAGGCGCCCCCTCAGCCGATCGAAAAACCGAGGGCCTGCAAGCGAGCCCAAAGGAGGCCCGTGAGAACTTAAAGGGCTTCGTCGCCTCTCTGGCTGTCGCGGATTCGAATCGCTTCACTGACGTCCGAGAGGAATATCTTGCCGTCACCAATCTTGCCGCTCCGTGCAGCCTTGACGATGACGTCCACCGCCTGCTCGGAAAGAGCGTCCGGCAACACCACCTCCACCTTTATTTTTGGAAGCAGATCGACGGTATATTCGTGGCCGCGATAGATTTCCGAGTGTCCTTTTTGCCGCCCGTGGCCACGAACTTCACTCACAGTCATCCCTTGAATGCCAACCTCGTGCAGCGCTTCCTTCACCGCATCCAGCTTTGACGGTTGAATTACGGCTTCCAGTTTTTTCATAATCATCAGCCCTTTCTTCTGACTTTCTCACGATATAAGATTCGGCCTAACCTGCCTCTCGGAATGATCCTCACGAACCTCTATCTTCAGACCCAATTTATGACTCGGGAGAAACACTCTCCAAACCAGCTGAACCCGCTGGAACGTCAAGCACCGCCGGCTCTCTTTCAAAACAGAATCCGAGCAACGGAGGAGTTACCAGGGTCGTGGCGAGGACCAGAACGATAACCAGCGAATAGATATCCGGCGAAACAATTCCTGCTGCCCAACCGATATTTGCAGTGATCAGCCCCACTTCACCTCTGGGAACCATGCCTACGCCCACAATCAATCCATCGCGGCCTGAAAACCCTTTGAACCACGCCCCCAGACCACAACCGAATACCTTGCCGAGGATTGCGACCAACAGAATCAGGAAGAAGAAACCGAAGTGGCCGCCCAAAGCCCAGGCATTGATTTCAAGACCAATCGAGGCAAAAAACAGCGGGCCGAAAAAGGAGTTGGTCATGGAGCGCAACTCCGAAATGACTTCGGCGTGGTCCGTAGGACTGGCAGCTATAAAGAGCCCGGCCAAATAGGAACCGGTGATGGCTGCCATTCCCCCGCCATATTGCGACAGGAAAGCGAACAGAAACCCGATGGCCAGCGCCGCCGCAAGGGACGTGTGCTCAACCTTAAAATGGCGGGCCACCCTGAAGGACAACCGAATCAAACGAGGACCCAGGAGGAAAGCGAAGAGGAAAAACGCGACCATGCGGACAACCGTCCAGCCAAAACCCGCCAGTGCAGAACCGCCTCCAGTGGAGCTTCCGCCGTGGGTCTCTGTGGCGATTACCAGCGAAAGAACCAGCAGGCCCAGAACATCGTCTATCACGGCGGCGGCAAGAATCGTGGAACCGGCCTTTGACCGCAACTGTTTCAGGTTCATCAGCGTCTGGGCCGTGATGGA
>DATLWV010000094.1:0-2078 GCA_035576145.1 Terriglobia bacterium | reverse complement strand
CCCGCCGTTACTCTTCCGGTCCGCATGCCCCTAAGGTCGACTGCAAACTCGGATTGCTGCACAGGTGTATTGAACGAGGCGGAGACATCGATGGGAATGACCTGATCGCCTGCCTCGCTGGGCGTTGTCTCTCCGCTGAGGTCCCGCCGCAGTCTCGGGATGGAGGCCTGCACGATGGAAGAAAGTTGCGCGGATTCCATAACGCCGGTTGACCAGAGAAGATTGCTACAACCCAGAAAGCTATACATCAGGTCTTTCCCGAAGTTGAATTCGTTGGTCGCTTCCCAGGCTGATGGGGCTCCGCCGACTATCGTCGGACGCTTGATGCGCTCAGGGTATTCCTGAATATAAGGCTCCATGTTTCCGTAAATCTGCCGAAATCCGAAATCATCCAGTTGTGCCTCATTACTCCTGCCCTTCTCCCTCTCTGACCAGAACCAATTGAAGATCAGGATGTCCTTGGGTACCAGATCCTTAACCTGCTGCGGCGTCATTGCGCCTGGCGAGTGATAGGCCCATCCGTCGTGGGTAACATGCCTGCGCATTCCTTTGCCGCGTACGCTCTCCAGCAGATAATCGCCCCAGATTGCCATTTTGATGTCTTTATTTGCCAGGTACTCATGGACCTTGATGAGGTCGTTGCCATAAATTTCTCCAGGACTTTTCGACTTGCACAAGGGACACAAGCCAAAAGGCGCGAACCATTCGTCGTGGCCCGCATGGACCATCTTGGGTTTCATCACCTCCAGGAATTCGTCCATCACCTCAAAAAGCAGCTTGTAACTTTTCGCGTTCGAAGGGCAGTACGTATCCGGCCATTTCTCGCCAGGGACTTCCGATAACTCTTTGTGTCTGGTCAACAGATAGAAAGCGTGGGTCAGCGAAGGGATAGCAGGAATCACTTCCACATGGTGTTGGCGGCACCATTCGACGAGATCAGCTACTTCAGCCTTTTCAACAAACGCTCCGTCCCCGCAATCCTGATGGGAAGAATTCTGTTCCCTGTCGTGCAAAGGACCCGGCGGGTAATTGCGACGGCTGTAATTGGTGTCGCGAGTAAACTCCACCCAACCTTCGTTGAGTTCCGGCTGGCTGTCGAAACGCATGCAGGCGTTCATCTCGATAATTGCTGTATTGAATTTGTACTGGGCCATGAAGTCGCGGACAAAGCGCTTAAACATCGGGATGTTGTCGCGGCCAGGCACGTAAAGGTAGATGCCCCGAAATGGCTTGTCGGGCCAGTCGCGCACCTGGACGCCCTTGATCTGAAGCTGCCCATCCTGTTTCGAGATCAATTGCCGGAGTGACTGCAGTCCGTAGAAAGCTCCTCGATCGTCGCACCCGGCGACCACAACTGCACGATCATTTGCCTGCAGGAAATAACCTTCGGGACCAGGACTAGTAGCGGACACGTCCGGCCGGTTGCGGCGGCAATACTCCCGAACCAGCGGATTGCCGATCGATCCCATCATGATGAAGCGATCGTCTTTGGGCAGCTCATTTTCGTGCCGGACCCTGGGTTGGACTCCATATTGGTCGCTTAATTCCTCTACCAGGAATTGCACCAGACGCAGGTCGCTTTCTGAAGCCCCCCGGGGGAGGACAATCGTGGTCTCTTCGTTCAAGAAGAAATGACCAGGCGACTGGGTCATCTCATGAGGCCTGGGAAATATCCCCACCACTCCTGGCGTCAGGATCGAATATCCGCCTCCAAGTTGCCCTTCCGTTATTCCTCCGGGGAGGGGGCTGGTGCCGGCTCGGCTGGTGGCCGGAAAAATTGAAGTTGCCAGCAGTGATCCGGTAGTCCGCTCCAGGAACGAACGACGATCAAGCTTTTTTGACATATTGATTTCTCTCCTGCGTCCCACGAGGTGCGTTTCCTCCACCTACAAAGTTGTTGAAAAGAATACTTCGACCAGTCCGCGCAATCCTGTGACCTCCTTCTTCGCTTGGGCGAAGTGAAATATAGTACATTCTGGTTCGACACGCCAATGCCAGACTAACCACTGTTACTCAGAGTCCTCGCGCCACAGATTTCGTATTGTACCGTGAGCTTTTTAACCCCTATATTCCTGAAC
>DATLWV010000093.1:0-10237 GCA_035576145.1 Terriglobia bacterium | reverse complement strand
GAAAAGTTCCCATTTCTGTGACGCACTACACTAGCGGTTGGACAAAGTCTGCGGCTTAACCCTGCAACGCGACGGACCGTTTGCAGTTCGGTAGACACACGCCGCAGATTGGCCCGTTAAGAGGAAAGGGATCGAGTGGCCGAAAATCAACCAAAAGCAATTGGAGGAACTCCCCATCCCAATAATATGGGTAAAACCAGCCTGTTTGAGGGCGCCACGGCCATCGTGCTATACATTGCCGCCGCAAGCTTCCTGGCTCATATGCTCACAGCCGGCCGCTACGGCTATTTCCGCGATGAACTCTACTATCTTGCCTGCGCGCGTCACCTCGCTTTCGGCTATGTCGATCAGCCCCCCATGATTGCGTTCGTCACCTGGCTCACAGTCCACACGATTGGCACATCTCTCCACGCACTGCATTTCCTTCCGGCCCTGGCGGGTGCTGGTATTGTTTGGATCACCGCCATGATCGCGCGCGAGCTCGGTGGTGGCCGCTTCGCGCAGGGCCTGTCTGCCTTGAGTGTCGGACTGGCCGGCATTTTCGTGATCATGGCCCACCTGCTGACGATGAACGTATTTGAACCGTTGTTCTGGATGGGGTGCGCCTGGGTGGTGATTCGCATCATCAAGACCGGCAATCAGAAGCTCTGGGTATGGTTCGGAGTGCTGGTAGGTCTCGGACTCGAAAACAAATATTCGATGGTCTTTTTCGGGTTTGCAGTCGTCGTCGGACTGTTGCTGACAGCGGAGCGCAAGGCTTTCCGGTCGCCATGGATCTGGCTGGCAGGAGCCATTGCGTTCGCCATTTTTCTTCCCAACCTCATCTGGAACATCCAGCATCACTGGCCGTTCATTGAGTTGATGCACAACATTCGGGCAAGCGGGCGCGACATCGTCCGTGGTCCCCTGGCATTCCTCGGTGAACAAATCCTGATGATGTCCCCGCTCAATTTTCCAATCTGGCTGGCAGGTCTCCTGTTCTTGTTCTTTGGACGTGGTGGCCAACGGTTCCGCGTGCTGGGATGGGCTTTTCTTGTGGTCCTGGCAACCATGATGATCCTACAAGGCAAGGATTACTATTCAGCTCCCGCCTATCCCATGCTGCTGGCTGCGGGCGCCGTCGTCATCGAACGCGCGGTTGGTGTTCGCGGCTGGCTTAAGCCAGCTACCGCCGTGCTCTTGATTGTCGGCGCTGCTCCTTTCTTTCCGATTATTCTTCCAATTCTCCCGCTCAATACATACGTTCACTATCAGGAAATCCTCAGATATGCTCCTCCCGCTGCCGAGAAGAGTCATCTACGCTCTCCGCTGCCTCAATATTATTCGGACGACCTCGGCTGGGAGGAGATGACAGCTGCCGTGGCCAAGGCCTATTACAGGCTCACACCCGGGCTGCGCTCCGCTACGGCCATCTTCGCGCAGAACTATGGCGAGGCGGGAGCCATTGATTTCTTCGGGCCGAAATATGGTTTACCCAAGGCCATCTCCGGCCATCAGACCTACTTCCTGTGGGGGCCGCGCAATTATAACGGCGTTGGGATGATCATACTGGGCGGCAGTCGAAAGGACCTGGAGCAACACTTCGGGCAGGTGCTTCACGTGGGTGATTTCGGTGTGCCCTATGCCCTCGAGCATGGACCCATCTGGATGTGCACGCAGCCACGAGGGTGGAACCTGCAGCAAATCTGGACAAAATTGAAAAATTGGGATTAACCCACCGAGCGGGTAGCGAGGACCTCCGTTTTCGAGGTCCGCGGCTCTTCTGATTGACGTTTGCTCACGGTGTTGTATTCTAGCGCCATGTCGCGGCTTCGGCGTCCGTTTCTTTCCGATCGTTATTTCTTCATCACCGTGCGACTGCTCAAGGGGCGGGGCAGATTGCGTGATGCCGATTTCCGTCTGCCAGCGCGCGCCTTAAACCGGGCGCGGCGGCAGCACCCCTTTTATTTGACAGCCTGGGTTTTTCTTCCCGACCACTGGCACGCCATCTGCGCGCCCGTCTTTCCGCTCACGATTTCGCAGGTCGTGAAATCCGTCAAAATCAGCTCGACCATCCTCATCAATCGCCGGCGCGGGGAACCCGGTGAACTGTGGCAGGCGCGGTTCTTTGACCGTGCCTTGCGCACCGTGAAGGAATACAACGACAAAGTTGAGTATATTCACCTGAATCCGGTTAAGGCGGGATTAGTCCGGCGGCCCGAAGACTGGCCGTGGTCGAGCGTGCGAGAATATTCGGGGTCCATTCAAGATGAATCCGCCCGCCATCCCTATCTTCCCATCGACCGCGTGTTGCTGCCATCGGATGAGCAGAAACGAATTTGAATAACAGGAACCGCGATGAAAATTAAGAACCGCGGACCTCAAAAACGGAGGTCCTCGCTACGCGCTCTGCGGCTTTTGATCGCAGTGAAAGACCTGCATCGCGCACGGCAGGACCGGGGGGCGGGACAACTGTGCGCTACCTGCTACAGGCGAAGGGCATTGATCAAGGCAGAAAGCGCGGCTGGCTGCTGTCGCCGGCTGGGGTAATAGAGGAAGAATCCGGGGAACGGCTGGCACCAATCCTCCAACACGCGGATGAGCTCAGCGCTTTCGAGTTGCGCAGTTACGCGTTCGTCCGACACAAAGGCAAGGCCGACGCCATCAATGGCGGCGCGAACCATGGTCTCCACGTCATCAACAACAAGAGGCCCATTCACAGCAACGGACAGCGATTTCTTGCCTTTGTCGAATTCCCACCGATACACACCCGCAGTTCCGTGCCGGAAGTTGATGCATTGATGCTTGAGCAGATCGCGCGGCGTTTTCGGCCTGGGATGCGTCTTGAAATATGCAGGCGCGCCCACAATGGCAGCCCGATGGTCCCTGGAGACCCGGACCGCGATCATGTCCTTCTGAATGTATTCGCCGAAATGAATGCCTGCATCGAAGCCTCCCGCCACGATGTCCAGGCGGCTGTCGTCAGCGGTGATGTCGAGGACGATTTCGGGATAATCGCGCGTAAACTTAGCTAATTTCGGTCCGAGCACCATCGTTCCGGCAAGGCGCGGCACGAGAAGACGCACGCGACCGACGGGCTTATCGCGCAACCCGGAGAGCTCGTCCAGAACATCCCGAACATCTGTCAGTGCAGGGCGCAGGCGCGCGAGGAGTCGCTCTCCTGCCTCGGTCGGTGCAACGCTGCGGGTCGTACGCGAGAGCAGACGCACCCCTATATTCTCCTCCAAACCTCGAATGGCATGGCTCATGGCTGAAGGGGAAACTCCGAGCCGTTTGGCGGCGCCTGTAAAGCTGCATTCCTCGGCTACAACAAGGAAGGCGGCCAGTGTGTTGAGATCGTATCGGTCCATTTATGAATATCACTCACAAGCCTTTTTCATTTATACATACTACTCAAAAACACCCCAAAGGTATACCGTGGAATCGAGGGGCAAAAACAACACTCAGCTGAGATCGGGGACTAAGGAGCCAAAAGGAAACACAATGAGCACTTGGTCTGAAAATGAATTAAAGAAGATCGCCGGCAGTGACGACTTGCACATCTTTCCCTTCCGGGAGGATGGAAAGACCTATGGCACGCCGACATGGATATGGTCCGTGGTGGTCGGTGATTCGCTCTATGTGCGGGCCTACAACGGGCAAAACTCCCGTTGGTACCAGGCTGCCCTGCGGCAGAAAGCCGGGCGGATTACCGCTGCGGGCATGACGAAGGACGTGTCATTCGAGCCGGTCGAGGGTCCAGCCAATGACCTTATCGACGAAGCCTACCGAAAGAAATATCGCGGTAGTCCATATCTCAGCCCGATGATCGGCGCGGACGCACGGGCCGCGACAGTAAGGGTCACGCCGCGCGACAGAAAGGAGAATTGACCCATGCCTCACGTTATCGTCAAGCTGTGGCCCGGAAAGTCTGAAGATCAGAAAACGCGCCTTGCCGAAAAAATCACCCAGGATGTAATGGATGTTCTGCATTACGGCGAAGAGTCCGTCTCGGTCGGGTTTGAGGAAATCAAATCCCAGGACTGGCGGGACAGAGTTTACAAACCGGACATCCAGAACAAGTGGGACAAACTCTACAAAAAGCCCGAATACGAGATGTGATTGCCAGCGGGCTGAGACAGCGAGAAAGGAGATAAAGCATGAAAGGCGCAGTTCTTTATGGACCCCGCGACGTGCGCTTTGAGGAGCGCCCCGCACCAACCATCGAGAAGGCGACTGATGCAGTGGTCAGGATTTCCGCGACGTGTGTCTGCGGGTCCGACCTGTGGCCCTACCGGGGCATCCAGTCGATTGCTCAGCCGACTCCGATGGGGCACGAGTACTGCGGCATCGTCGAGGAAGTCGGCAGTGCGGTTAAATCCATCAAGTCAGGGCAGTTCGTTATTGGATCTTTCTTCGCGTCCGACAACACTTGCCCCAATTGCCAGATCGGATATCAATCATCCTGCCAGCACCGAGAGTTCGTCACCACGGCTCAGGCGCCGATGCTGCGCGTGCCCCTGGCGGACGGGACACTCGTGGCGACCCCGGAAGTTCCCTCCGATGAGATGGTTCCGAGTCTGCTCGCGGCGTCGGACGTTCTCGGCACCGGGTGGTTCGCCGCGCGCGCGGCAAACGTCAAACCGGGGGCAACAGTTGTTGTCGTCGGCGACGGCGCAGTTGGCCTGCTCGCGGTGCTTTCCGCAAAGCAGATGGGCGCCGGCCGGATCATTGCGATGAGCCGTCATGAATCGCGGCAGAAACTTGCGCGCGAATTCGGCGCAACCGATATTGTGACGGAGCGTGGTGATGACGGCGTTGCCCGCATCAAGGACCTGACTAAGGGCATTGGCCCAGATGCGGTCCTGGAGTGTGTCGGCACACAAGAGTCGATGATGCAGGCCACCCGGGCCATACGGCCGGGCGGGTCAGTGGGCTATGTCGGCGTTCCGCATGGAGTCGAGCTTAACGGCGAGGAACTCTTCTACGCGCATGTTCACCTCCATGGCGGCCCCGCCCCCGTGCGACGGTTCCTGCCTGAACTGATTGACCTGGTGTGGAAAGGCAAGATCAACCCAGGCAAGGTTTTTGACCTGGTTCTGCCCCTCGACCAGGTGGCGGAAGGGTACCGCGCGATGGACGAGCGCCTTGCGATTAAGGCGCTGTTGAGGCCGTAAGGCAAGGAGGCTTAAGGTGGATCGCAGGACATTTTGTCTGGCGGTATTACCGGCATTCCATGGACTGGTTAAAGTCAAACGAACGCATAACGAAAGGAGTATAAACATGAAGATCAAACGAGTTGGATCCCAGCCTTCTGTGAAAGGTCCCTCGGACTGGTTCACCGGCACGGTGCGTGTCGACCCGCTGTTCGAGGCGCCTGATCCCGCACGTGTGCGCGGCGGAAGCGTCACCTTTGAACCCGGTGCGCGCACAGCGTGGCATACGCATCCGCTCGGGCAGACCCTGATTGTCACGTCAGGGGTCGGTCGAGTTCAGCGGTGGGGCGGCCAGGTCGAAGAAATCCGGCCGGGCGATGTGGTCTGGTTCGAGCCCGGAGAGAAGCATTGGCACGGTGCAAGCCCGACGGTCGCAATGACGCATATCTATATTCAGGAAGCCCTCAACGGCAAAGTTGTCGACTGGATGGAAGAGGTCAGCGACGAGCAATACCAGGGTTGATGGTGCTACCCAAGCCAGTTCTGATCCGATATCCTTGCCCTGCACAAAACCAGCGAGAGGCGAGGTGACTGCTTGTAGTTTCTGGGCCAGGCGCGGTTAAATGCCGTTTTATCCTGTTGATCCACTAGTTAAAGCGTGCTAGCCTTTCCCCGAAGCAGGGAAACCAATCAAATAAAATTCAAAAAGGGGGCAATCCTTACCTGAGGAAAGTGTGCGTGTTTTTATCTTTAGTGGCGCTGACGGTGGCATTATGCTGCCGGCCTGCTTCGTCCGCCCATGCCCCGCAGCTTGTCAACCAGAACGAGGATCAGCTTGCTTTCTACAAAAACGTAAAGTCCTATGTTGACCTGAGTCTGCCCGAACTCATTTCCTCGGTTCATGAACTGAAGGGTGTGCAGCCAGCCACAAACGAGGAACAAGGCAAGAAAACTCTTGCTGCGATTCTGAAAAGCGTGGGCAGAAACGTCGAGCAGTTTTATCTGAAGTTTCCCGACGTCACATCCATTGAACAAATCACAATGGAGAGGAGCGGTCAAGACGGCAAAGACGAAGCCCGCCAGAGCGAGACCTTCCGTTACATGGCCGTCGCCAGGGCCGGCCAGGGCACGGCGAGCCTGGTTGAATACAGGACCGACATGGACAGTCATCCGGTCCAGCCAAAGGGTCTTGCGCAGGGATTTGTGGTTACCGAGGGCTTTGCTTCTCTTTCCATCTGCCTCATAACGGAGCGTCAACCAGAGTCCTTTTTCCGCTATCTGGGTACGGAGAGAATCGACGGTCGGGATACCGACGTTTTAGCCTTCGCACAACGGCCGGGCTGGGCCAGTGCCCTCATTCACGATAGTACGGAGGGGCACGATGCGAACCTGCTGGTTCAGGGGATTGCATGGATCGATCCATGCGATGACCAGATTGTCCGCCTGCGGCTTGACCTGCTCGCGCCCCGCCCGGACATTGGCGTGATGGGAGATTCCATTGAAATTACTTATGCCAAAGTCAGCTTCCCGGAAATTTCTGGGGGTTCAATGTGGCTGCCAAAGGAAGTGAAGGTAACGATCGATTGGAAGGGTATGGTCCACGTCAAGACCCTCAAGTATCTCCCCGGAACAACTTTCCAGACTACTGTCGAAACTGAACAGCAGAAGGAGATCACTTACACCAATATCCACCGTTATTCCCACTACAGATTGTTTGGGTCAAAAAGCACGCTGAAGTATTAACGCGGGGAAAACCGCCTCATACATTTCCAGATTTTCCCTTGCTGCTTTCGCACTGCTATCAGCTGCCTCAGCAGACTTCCTGGAACTGGAGGTCTACAAAAGCGCGTTTATTGAGCAAGGACATTGCAAGTCAAAGCCGTCCTCGCGGGTGGCGCGGATTTTGATTCTTAAAGTCTGCGGTCAGCGAACCTGAGTGGGGTTAGAATGGCGGGGTGCCGCGCCCGCCGCGTCATTACTGCGACCGGCTGAGGGCAAACTGATGGATCGGCTGGCATGAACCCAAGCAGAAACGTCCCGCTGCGCGGTATCGCAGACACGACAACGCAAGTGTCTGCGCCACCCGCCAACTCCGAATGACGTACACTATATGGGCGTAAGGGCTTAGAATAGGGACCAGGGCAACCAACTTGCAGCTGGCTTTCAGGGGGCAGATTTTTGAACATCGAAACTCTCCAAGGGGTAATTCTTGCTGTGGCACAATCACGGGGCCTGGATTCGGTCCTGGCGAAGATCGTGCAGGCCTCGCACAGGATCCTTACATTGCGCTGACGCGCGCGTGGGTGATTAGGCTGGGAGATATTTTCACATCCTGTCAAATGCATAGTGTCCGTCTAGTTGCCGCGATTTGTTATGACGCATTCTAAAGACCTTCCCGAGCAAAATCGGACGGAAGAGGCACTCCATAAGAGCGAGGAGCGGTGGCGATCCGTCTTTGAGAATTCAGCCATTGGGGTTGCGCTGACCGACCTCGACGGCCGCTTCCTGGCGGCCAATCCCGTCTACCAGAAAATGGTGGGCTACACTGAAGTGGAACTCCGGACACTTTCTTTCCTTGATATCACCCATGCGGACTACCGCGAAGCCAACTGGGCGCTCGCCACCGAGTTGCTGGAGGGGAAGCGACTACAGTTTCAAATCGAGAAGCAGTATCAACGCAAGGATGGTAGTTTGATCTGGGTGCGCAACAACGTTTCTCTCGTTCCGGGCACGGAGAGCATGCCACGATTCATTATGGCGCTCTCCGAAGACATCACAGAGCGAAAAAGGGCGGAAGAGGCGCTGCACAATAGCGAGGAGCGAGTCCGCCTAATACTTGATTCCGCCGCGGAGGCGATCTTTGGTTGCGATCCTGAGGGCACTTGCCTTTTCTGTAATGCTGCAGCAGTGCGCCTGCTTGGGTATGACGATCCGTCCGAATTGCTTGGGAAAAACATGCATGCGCTGGAACACCACACTCGGGCAGACGGCATGCCGTATCCGATCGAGGAGTGCCCCATTTACATAGGTTTTCAAAACGGCCAGGGCGTTCATCGAGACGATGAGGTCTACTGGAGAAAGGACGGCACCTGCTTTCCGGTGGAGTTTTGGTCCCATCCTATATTCCGGGAGGGCAGAACCCTCGGTGCCGTCATAACCTTCGTCGATATCACGGAGCGGAAGCAGACGGAAGAGGCGCTGCGGAAGAGCGAAGAGCAGTCGCATACTCTCCTTGAGATCAATAATGCCATCATCACCAACCTCACGCGGGACACCCTGCTGCACTCCGTTGCCACGACCTTGCGCCGCCTGATTTCTTTCAACGCGGCTGCCTTTACCCTCTATAACCCGGAGAGAGACACGTTCCGCGTCGTTACGGAAGGCTTGCGTTCGGATTACTTCCGAGACGGGCTGGAGTTCGACCGGAATGAAAGCGTCGCGGGGTGGGTTTTCGATCATCGGCGTCCTGCCCTGCGCCGCAATCTGGAGAAGGAACAGCGATACCCAAACGATCGTCGCCTCCTAGCTGATGGGATTAAGTCCCACTGCGTGGTTCCACTGATTGTCAAGGGAAGGTGTCTCGGCACTCTCCATGTGGCGAGTGAGACGACGAACCAGTATTCCGAAGCGGATGCCGAGTTCCTGCAAGAAGTAGCGAATCAAGTCGCCTTGGCTGTCGAGAACATGAACACTTATGAAGAAATCGCGGCGCTGAAAGTGCGACTGGAGAAAGAGAACGTTTACCTCCAGGAGGAGATCCGCACCGCGCACAACTTCGAAGCGATCGTCGGCAACAGCCCTGTCCTTCTGTCCGTGCTCCGCAAGGTCGAACAGGTCGCCCCAACGGACTCTACCGTTCTCATCTACGGAGAGACAGGAACCGGGAAGGAGCTGATTGCGCGGGCAATCCACAACCGCAGCGCGCGCAAGGATCGTGCCCTGGTAAAAGTGAACTGCAGCGCCATCTCAGCGGGCCTTGTCGAGAGCGAGCTCTTCGGCCACGTTAAGGGAGCTTTCACCGGCGCCGTCGAGCGGCGGGTCGGACGCTTTGAGCTCGCCGACGGCGGGACCATCTTCCTTGACGAAATCGGCGAACTGCCCTTGGAGACACAAGTGAAGCTGCTGCGCGTTCTGCAGGAACAGGAGTTCGAGCCGGTGGGCAGCAGTCGTCCTCTGCACGTGAACGTGCGTGTGGTTGCCGCCACCAACCGCAACCTGCGGGAGGCAGTCGGGGCCGGACTCTTCCGCTCCGATCTCTTCTACCGCCTCAACGTTTTTCCCCTAGAACTGCCACCCTTGCGGGAACGCCGCTCCGACATTCCCCAGCTTGTGGCGCTCTGCGTATCGCGGTTCTCCAGGCAGTTCGGGAAGAAGATCGAAGGCGTTTCACAGGAGTCTATGGACAGGCTGATGAGCTATCCATGGCCTGGGAACGTGCGTGAACTCCAGAACGTGATGGAGCGAGCGGTCGTCTTATCGGCGGGTCCGACTCTCCGGCTGGACCAGGATCTTGTGCCGGTTGTTGCCTCCAGAGGAGGCCCTGTGCCCCCTGAGACTATTGCTCCAGAGGCGTCGTCAGCCGGGGTCACATCTTCAAGACTCCCCACCATGGAAGAAAAGCAGCGAAGCCATATCCTGGCTGCCCTTCAGCAGGCAGGTGGAGTGGTTGACGGGCCAGGAGGTGCGGCGAAAATCCTGAATATCCATCCCAACACCCTCCGCCACCGGATAGCTAAGCTCGGCATCAAGCGCTAGCCCCACCGCCCGTCGTAATTCCTTCCAGAACACTTCTTTTGCACCCACAAATGTAGTGGTCGGCGCGTCGCCTTTCCGAATGCCCGTCGAAGGGAATAGCCCCCCAGCGTGCCCCACAAGCTCGTCATACACTATATTCCGTGTGGTTCAACACCGTATTGCGAGAGCGAGTATAGAGTAGGCCTTGGCGCCGGTCAACGTGAAAGGGTGATAGCTATGCGGAGGGCAATACTGCTACACTCGTGCAACATGGTCCAGCCCGACCACGCAGCCGGCCTGAGAGGAGCTACCCAACGATGTCGGCAGGCCCGCTGGTATGAGCTATAATATCAGCTTCTTCCTTAGCA
>DATLWV010000092.1:0-2066 GCA_035576145.1 Terriglobia bacterium | reverse complement strand
GTGCAGACTCTCAAAGTTTTAGGCGCGTTAGTGTCTAGGCCGGGGTGCGGCATTTCCGGGGCAGAAATCGGTAGGACCGCGAAACTCCGGTCCGGAACCCTGTACCCGACATTGCTGCGCCTAGAGCGGGCAGGTTGGCTTGAAAGCCGCTGGGAGGACGCAAACCCGCACGATCTCGGGCGACCGAGGCGCAGGTATTACAGGCTCACCGCACTTGGAGCCAGAAATGCCCGCTTGGCCTTCGATGAAGTGACCGCCTCCGTTGGAGGGCTCGCATGGGGCTAATCGCTAAGGTTGCCTTATTTATCGTTGGACTCGTCGCGACAGCACTTGCTCAGCAACTTACAGACGAGTTTAAAGCCTGGATGCCATGGGTCATTGAGCGCTTGGTCCGGCACGCAGTTACGAAATTGCCGGCGGACCAACAGGGGCGATTTGGGGAGGAGTGGCGGAGCCACTTAGACGAAACACCTGGAGAGATTGGTAGGTTTATCGTTGCGTTGGGTTTCACCATAGCTGCTCTCAAGATGTCTGCAATGTTGAGGTGGGGGCGCGATGGTGGTTTCATTGGAAACGGTGTAAAGCGCGCCATCGATTTGCTATTCAGCACAGTCTGCCTGATAGATGTTGCTCCATTGCTAGGCGCGATGGCCCTTGCTGCGCGAGTATGCAGTGGCCGTCTCGTAGTTGCTCAAGAGTCGAGGGTGGGGTTCCGCGGTCGTGCGTTTGGGAGGATGCGTTTTCGGGTCTTCGCGCGCCGCGAAGTTTCCGCCCCTGGCCGGGATGATCAACAAGTTTTTGGCCGACAGTTATGGCGCATTAATAAACTTTTCGAGGTAACGTCCCTGGAGGAATTGCCTGCATTCTTAAATGTGATCCGCGGAGATATGAGTCTTGTTGGGCCGCGAGCCCACAGCCTCGAACTTGCGGAGCGCATGTCAAAGGTTTTTCCTAGGTACCATGAGCGCGAAAAGATCCGCCCAGGATTTGTCGGGTGGGCTCAGGTGAGAGGCTCATCGCATCCGGCCGAGGAGCTTGAAGATGATATTTACTACGTCGAGCACCGCAGCGCTTGGCTAGATTTGGTCATCCTGTTTAGGGCTTTTGCAATGCTGTTCCATGGAAGGTCGCCGCGCGATAGGTCGTCCCACTGACCTGGCCGCCATGGACTAGCCGCCATTCACTCTTCCCTGGAAATCCGACGCTCCAATGCGAACATCTGCGCCATCTGGCCAAGGGTCAAAAAAGGAGAGACCAAAAATCCGTCCTTGGCGCAATATGGGAACGGAACCGTTTCAGGATGGAAAGTTGGGCGTCCAATTGGCGGACGTCGTACGTATGATCATACTGCGGGGGTTGGCTAGGAAGCCTGACGACTTCGTTTCCGCTTTCCATCTCTTTCACCGCTTTGAGTGCATTGTCGCTACCATCTTCAAAGCCGAGCGCGCGGAGTTGCCCAACTATACCCCCGAGGTGAACACCCCGAAACTCGGGCAGGGTTGGTATGTATGCTGTGTCCCCAATGATCGCTCGCCAAATATAAGCACCCGACTGGTACTTGACGGGGTCCGCCCCGTTCGGAATCTTATTCCTGAAACGTTCAATCTCTGCCATTCGCCAATCAAACTCCGCCATAAGCTTTATAATCTGTTGGTTTTCGGCGGTTCTCTGCGTCGCCCGCTGTTGCATGTGGGCGTAAAGTCCGGCTATAGCCGGGATAATCATTGTTGAAAGCACCAAAATCCCAAGTTTTGTGTTAAAGAAGGCGACTAAACCTTTCTCGTGAGTACGCAGGCTTACTCGGGTCGGCGTCGCAACTGCCGGCTCGCGCTTGGGCTCCCCATCTTGCTGGGCTGGGACATCTGCTTCTTTGGCCATATGTGCTATCCCCCTTCTCACACCGCCAAATTTGATCGACCGGCAACCTAACTTTGGTGGGCCCCAAAAAAGAATCCAAACACAAGTTGTCCAGTATTATAGCACGGCCTTCCGCGGTTGGCGCGGGGCCCGCCGTGACGATCAGCGAGGCTGAGACGGTCTGGAGTGGCAGGGAGTCGCTCGCGTAA
>DATLWV010000091.1:0-1947 GCA_035576145.1 Terriglobia bacterium | reverse complement strand
TATTTGCCGAATACCCGCGCGCTGCCTGCTTACATTCCCAAGCTCTTGCAGTATACTGTCGCGCGGAAGGTGAGACCCGGGTATTCGGACAATCACCCACAGCTGATCCAACCGAGCGGCTGCACGCGCTCGTGGGTCCGGCCAATCCGGCACGCCGTTCTTGGGCCGGACTGGAGTTTCAACCAGGGTCTCGAGGAGGGGACATGATGAATCTGTTTTCTTTTGTAGTGCGCCGACTGTGGCAGATGGCTGCCCTTGCGATGTTGATTCCTGTCTGTGGCTTTGCGCAGACTGCCGCGAAGGCCCCGATCAAAGTTGGCATTATTGGTCTGGACACTTCGCACGTGATCGCTTTCACGCGGGCCCTGAACGACCCCAGCGACAAAAACTATATTCCCGGCTTCCGGGTGGTGGCTGCGTACAAGGGAGGCAGCCCCGACGTGGAAAGCAGTTGGAGCCGCGTGGACAAGTTTACGGCGGAGGTGCGCGACAAGTGGCATGTGGAGATTGTGAATGACATACCCACTCTTTGTTCCAAAGTGGATGTGGTGCTGCTCGAAAGCGTGGACGGCAGGAAGCACCTCGAGCAGGTGAAACCTGTCTTCGCCGCGCACAAACCGGTTTTTGTCGATAAGCCCCTGGCTGGAAGTTACCGGGAGGGTAAGGAGATCTACGAGCTGGGCAAAGCCGCGAATGATCCATGGTTCACCGCGTCCAGCCTGCGCTTCTGGAGCGAGACCGAGCGCCTGGCGCATCCGGAAGGCATCGGCCAGGTTCTCACCTACGATGTTCTGGGACCAACCAGCAGAGAACCGCACGTCCCGTCGTTGTTCAATTACGGCGTGCATGCCGTCGAGATGCTCTACCAGTTGATGGGGCCGGGATGTGAATCGGTGAGCATGCAGAGTTCCGGCAACGAGGACGTGGTGATAGGGAAATGGAAAGATGGGCGGCTCGGGGTTGTGCGCGGCTTCAGCAGTGGACTCTATGCTTTTTCGATCACCGTCTACGGCGAGAAAGGCGTTCTGCATTCCGGGGAAGAAACTGAGGGTTACGGAGGTCTCCTGGACCAGATCACCAAATTTTTTAAAACCAGAGTTCCCCCGGTTGATCCGATGGAGTCCCTGGAAACACTTGCCTTCATGGAAGCGGCCGATCTCAGCATGGCTCGTGGGGGAGCCGCGGTCCCGCTTAGCGAAATCACCAAGTAGGGACGAAAGCCGGCAGCCGCGGTCTGCGATTTTTCTCGCCCTGGGTTCTCGCCCTGTCGTAATGCAAACCGACAGGAAAGCAATGTCGGGAACTACCAGCTAATTCCTCGGGCGGAGGTTACTGCGAGCCTGCTCTTCTGACAACACTCATGAGAACAGAGTTGGAGGTAAGTTCCGTCGCCGTTGAGCTACCCCCATGAGTGCCGCACTTTTCATAGGATACTCGGTTGTCTGACTCCGTCCAGGTGACGCTCAATTTGCCTTGCCCCGCTCTCAGGGATTGGCACCCTAGCATTGCGGCGCTACGGTCCAAGACCACACCGACCCGCAGCTCTACATAATCTCCAGGGCGAATCTCCTTGAGGCTGCCAGGCGCATCTTTGGCCCCGTATAGACGAACAGGGATGCGAAAATAGGTCGTGCCACCATCCTGCGCGATTTTTGCCCGCAGGTCAGCTTCCACGAAGTCAAAGTTTCCGTTCCCATCGGGCAGTTCAATCTGGTCGGGATCAGTTATCCACGGCACCGATGCAGCTTCGTGGCCCACATTCTGCAATCTCAGCAGGACAAAGACTGCGATGTCGTCCGTAAGCTCGCTCGTGTCGACGCTAAGAAGTAAGAGTTCAAAAGGGCAGCTCCTAGCTGGACTTCCGATCGCCGTTCCCCACCATCCGTCGATCATGCCATTGCAACTGTTGTCAGGGATGAACTTTTTGTACCTGAGCGGGTTCGCCCC